>NZ_JBFBAK010000007.1:0-414115 GCF_040689485.1 Streptomyces sp. NPDC051322
CGAGGAGCACGGCCTGCGGGTCGACGTCATGTCGCCCGAGCCGTCCGTGCACCGGCTGGCCGAGGCACTCGCCGAGTTCGGCGCGCATGGGCAGCTCCGCCCCCCACACCGCTGCTCGCGGCCTGTCCCCGGGTGGCGCGGTACGTGTCCGGAAGGGTGCCGTCTCTCTTCACCTGCCGGGCTACCGCCCGCCCCAGGTTGCGTTCGTGCACGGGAGAGGATCCCTCATAGATGCGCAGTGCCCGCACATCCCGCCACATCCGTGGCACAGGGTGGTCGCCGACGATGCCCTCACCACCGAGCAGTTGGACGCAGCGGTCCGCCACCCGGCTCGCCATCTCGGAACAGAACAGCTTGGCCGCGGCGATACGGTGCCGTGGGACGGTGGCCGAGTCGAACGCCCGCGCCGCCTCCATGGCGAGTGCTCGGCCGGCTTCCAGGTCGGCGAAGCACGCGCCGAGGTCCGCCTGGACCGCGCCGAGGTCGGCGAGCGGTGCCCCGAACTGCCGTCGCCGCAGTAGGTGGCCGGTGGTCTCCTCCAGCATCCGGGGTGGTCCTCATAGGGCCGGTGAGCACATCGGCGCGACGCGCCCTGCCTTCGGTACTGCAGCGTCCTGGTCCACACGCCCGCCACGCCGGCCGGGCCGCCGGCACGGGCATTCAGGGGGTGTCGGTGGAGACCACGTAGACCCTGCGGGCATGCGGCCAGGTGCTGTCCACGGTGATGTTCAGGGTGGGCAGCGGGTCCTTCTGCGAGAAGGTGGTGCCCGACCAGTCCCGGGTCGCGGGGAATTTCCAGCCGACGATCCTGGCATCCCGGCCGCCGACCGTGACCTTGCCGTCCTTGAGGGAGGCCGGGTTCACCCCGACCTCGTTGAGGAATCCGTCCACCCCGGCCTGGTCGGTGGTGAACTGCACGTACAGTCGGCTGACCTTCCAGTTGCTGGTCTGGTAGTACCAGACACCCAGCGCCTGCTCGGGGATCGGCACGTCGAAGGTACGGCGCTGCACCTTGGTGGGCCAGCCGTGGGTCAGGCCGGTCGCCAGGGCCTTCTTCTCGTTGTGGCGGCCGCTCTCGCGGCTCTGCTCGGCGGCGATCACCAGGTATCCGGCCGGGATCCCGATCAGCAGCACGATGATGACCGCCGTCAGCCAGCGGCGGCGGATCATGTGCCGGCGGTCCTCCGCCGACGGCTCGGGACCCTCTTCGGCCGGCGGGGACTGCTGCGACACGGCTGTGGTCATTCCGGAGTTCCCTGGGTGGTGCGGTCGGTGCGGGCGTAGCGCTCGTACCGCTCGACGCGGCGGCGATTGGCCCTGCGGAAGCGCCGGGCGATCAGCCTGGCGAGGTCCGCCGCACCGACCATACCCGCCTCGGGGCCGAGCTGGGCCTTGGCGATGCGCGCCTCGGGGCGGTATCCGCGGCCGGTCAGCTGTCGCTTGAAGGCGTCTCGAGCCGGTCCGATGAGCAGGTCGTCGGCGGCGCTGACACCTCCTCCGACGACGAAGCAGGACGGGTCGAGCGCGGCGGCGAGGTTGGCGATGCCGACGCCGAGCCACTGGCCGATGTCCTGGAAGAGTTCGACGCACATCGCGTCGCCCTCGCGGGCGAGTTCGGTGATGAGCGGTCCGGTGATGTCGGGAATGTTGCCCTTGACCCGCTCGATGATGTTGTAGGCGACCGGTGAGTCGGCCGCAGCCAGTTCCTTGGCTTCCCGGACGAGTGCGTTGCCCGAGCTGTACTGCTCCCAGCAGCCGCGGTTTCCGCATGGGCAGCGGTGGCCGCCGGGAACCACCTGCATATGACCGAACTCACCCGCGACGCCGTATTTGCCCCGCTTGACCTGGCCGTCCTGCAGGATCGCGCCGCCGATCCCGGTGCCGAGTGTGATCATCACCAGGTGGTCCTCGCCGCGTCCCGCGCCGAAGCGCCACTCGGCCCAGGCCGCGGTGTTGGCGTCGTTGTCGACCATGACGGGGACGGCGAGACGGCCCTGCAGCGCGTCCCGCAGCGGTTCGTCACGCCAGGCGAGGTGGGGGGCGAAGAGCACCCGGGACCGGTCGGCGTCGACCCAGCCGGCCGCACCGATGCCCACCGCGTGCACGTCGTGGCGGTCGGAGAGATCGAGGACCAGCTCGACGATGGTGTCCTCGACGACCTTGGCGCTCTTCGACTTGTCGGGCGTCTCGGTCTTCATCTTCTCGAGGATGACGCCATCCGCGTCGACGACGCCGGCCATCACCTTCGTACCGCCGATGTCGATGCCGACGGTCGGGACGCGGGGCGCTGTGAGGTGCGAGCGCCGCTCGCGGGTCCCGACGGTCCGCAGGACCGTGGCGCGGGCGGAGCCGCGGTGCGCGAAGTCACGGTACGTACTCATCGGGCAGATTCTGCCACCCGTGCCGTCACGAGGCGTCCCCGGCGGGGGGACCGACCGGATGCGCGGGTGACGGGGCGCGCTGGAGTTCGTGGCTGAGCTCCTCCAGTTCGCTGCCGCCGGCCATCTGCCGGGTGAGCTCGTCCAGCGTGATGTCGTCCTTGGTGTGACTGCCGAACATGGTGCCGCGCTTCAGCAGGACGAAGCGGTCCCCGACCAGGTAGGCGTGGTGCGGGTTGTGCGTGATGAGGACCACGCCGAGGCCCGCGTCACGGGCGGCCGCGACGTATTTCAGGACCACGCCGGACTGCTTGACCCCCAGCGCGGCGGTGGGCTCGTCGAGCACCAGCACCTTCGCGCCAAAGTACACGGCGCGGGCGATCGCCACGCACTGCCGCTCGCCGCCGGACAACGTGCCGATCGGCTGGTCGACGTCGCGCAGGTCGATGCCCATCCGGAGCAGTTCGGCGCGGGTCGTCTCACGCATCGTGCGGACGTCGAGGCGCTTGACGGGGCCGGCCCCCTTCGTCGGCTCGGAGCCGAGGAAGAAGTTGCGCCAGACCGGCATCAGCGGGACCACGGCGAGGTCCTGGTAGACCGTGGCGATGCCCCGGTCCAGGGCTTCCCTCGGTTTGCCGAGGGAGGTCTCCTCGCCCTCGATGAGGAAGCGCCCGGCGTCGTGCCGGTGCAGCCCTGAGATGATCTTGATGAGGGTCGACTTGCCGGCGCCGTTGTCCCCGAGCACGCAGGAGATCTCACCCGCGCGCACGACCAGCGACACGCCTTCGAGTGCCTTGACGTTGCCGTAGAACTTGCTGACGCCGTCGAGCTCGACCAGCGGGGCGGATCGCTGGGCGGCGGCCGCCGGCTTCGTGTCATCGGTGGGCTGCTCGGTCATCGCGATGCCTCCGCTCGCTTGCGTACCCAGGCGTTGAGCAGCGCGGCCAGCAGCAGCATCGCCCCCAGGAAGAACTTGAACCAGTCCGGGTTCCACTCCGCGTACACGATGCCCTTGCTGGTCATGCCGAAGATGAAGGCACCGACCGCGGAGCCGATCGCCGAGCCGTAGCCGCCGGTGATCAGACAGCCGCCGATGACGGCAGCGATGATGTAGATCAGTTCGTTGCCGACCCCCTCGCCCGACTGCACGACGTCGTAGCTGAAGAGCAGATGCTGGCCGGAGATCCAGGCACCGAAGGCCACGCCCATGTAAAGGCCGATCCTGGTCTTCACGACCGGGACACCGACCGCGCGGGCCGCGTCGTCGTTGCCGCCGACCGCGAAGATCCAGTTGCCCGCGCGGGTGCGCAGCAGGATCCAGGTGGCCACCGCGACGAGGACGAGCCACCACAGAATGGTGACCTTCAGGTCGACGTCACCGATGGAGAGCTGCGAGGCGAAGAGCTTCCTGGCCGACGAGAATCCCTCCATGTCGCCGATCGACTTGGTGGAGACGGTGCCGCTGATCAGCTTGGTGAAGCCGAGGTTGAGACCGGTCAGCATCAGGAAGGTGCCCAGCGTGATGATGAAGCTGGGCAGTTTCGTGCGGGTCAGCATGAAGCCGTTGAACGCCCCGATGGCCAGCGTGACCAGCAGCGAGACCAGGACACCGACCCAGACGTTCGCCGTCATCTGGTAGCTGAACATCGAGGACATCAGCGCCGAGCTGGTCACCAGCACACCGGCCGACAGATCGAACTCGCCACCGATCATCAGCAGCGCCACCGGCACCGCCATGATCCCGATGGTCGATGCCGCGTAGAGAACGGTGGAGAGACTGGAGGGGCGCAGGAAACTGCTCGCGACGATCGAGAAGAAGACGAAGACGGCGACTGCGCCGACGACCGAGCCGAGCTCTGGGCGGCCGAGCAGCCTGCGCAGCAGCGAGGGCCGCAGCAGCCGTTCGTCCTGCACTTCCAGGGTCGCGGTCATCGGGTCCCCCGCTGGGTGTAGGCGGCCAGGGCGCTTGCGTCCTGTTTGGTGATGACCTGCGGACCGGTGAGCACCGGCAGCCCGCCACCGAGGACGTTGCGGTTGTACTTGTAGAGCCAGAGCAGGTCGACGGCCTCATAGCCCTGGAGATACGGCTGCTGGTCGACGGCGAAGCCGAGCGTGCCCTTCTGCAGGGCGGCGGCGACCTTGGCGTTGAGGTCGAAGGTGTCGACTTCCGCCTTGCTGCCCGCGGTGTTCTTCGCCTGGACCGCCGCGTCGGCGAAGGGTGCGCCGAGGGTGACCACGGAGTCGATGGAGTGGTCGGCCTGCAGCTTCGCCTCGATGGACGACTGCACGTCGGGCATGTTGGTGCCGTCCACGTAGATGTTCTGCATCGTTCCGTGGAAGGTCTTTTTGGCGCCCGCGCAGCGCTGCTCGTGGCCGACGTTGCCCTGCTCGTGCAGGACACAGAGGGCCTTCTTGCGGCCGCGCTTGTTCAGCTCGTTGCCGACCGCCTCGCCGGCGATGGTCTCGTCCTGGCCGATGTGACTGAGCGCGCCGAATTTCTTGGACTCCGCGGATCCCGAGTTCACCGTGATCACCGGGATGCCGGCCTTCTCGGCCTTCGCCACGACGGCCTTCATGGAGTCGGGCTTGGCGAGGGTGACGATCAGCCCGTCGACCTTCTGGTCGATCGCGGTCTGCACCAGCTGGGCCTGCTGCTGCCCCTCCTCGCTGTGCGAGTAGAGGAATTTGATGTTGTCCTTGGCGGCTGCCTGCTGGGAACCCTTCTGCACGATGTCCCAGAAGGTGTCGCCGTCGCCCGAGTGGGTCACCATGGCGAACTTCCACCGGGGGGTGTTCACGGCCGCCTTGCCGACGGCGGCCGCCCGGGCCGCCCGCTCCTCGGCCCGCTTGCCGCCGGTGCTGCTGCATCCCGCCAGGGACAGCCCGACCACAGCCGCCAGCGCCCCACTGACCCAGCTTCGTACCCTTGCCACGAGGTGGTGCCCTTCTTGCTGAACGTGCACTTCTTGCCGTGCCTGTACTTCTTGCCGTGCGGTACGTCTTCGCGTACCTGCCGGTGCGGCCGGGGGACGTCCCCGTCCGGCCCGGCGGCCCAAGTATGGGTCACGGCTGATCGGCGGCCACTCATCGGGTACCGCGTGCGGTGTACTTCTCCAGGGCGGGCACATCCTTCCCGGTGACGATCGCCGGACCGGTGAGGACCGGCTTTCCGCCGCCCAGGACGTTCAGGTTGGTCTTGTGGAGCCAGAGTTCGTCGATCGCGAGATAGCCCTGGAGATAGGGCTGCTGGTCCACCGCGAATCCGATGTCCTTGGCCTTGAGGCTCTTCACCACTGCGGCGTTGAGGTCGAAGGTGTCGATCTCCGCCGTGCTGTCGGCGTCCTTCTTGGCCTTGACCGCGGCGTCCGCGATGGGCGCACCGAGCGTGACCACCGCGTCGATGTCCTTTCCCGCCTGTAGCTTGGCCTCGATCGACGAGGTGGTCGCGGGGGTGTTGGTGCCGTCGACGTTGAGGTTCTCGACGGCCCCCTTGAAGGTCTTCTTCACGCCCGCACAGCGGTCCTCGAGCGAGACGTTGCCCTGTTCGTGGATGACGCAGACGGCCTTCTTCCTGCCCCGTGCGTTCAGCTCGTCGCCGACCGCTTCGCCGGCCACCGATTCGTCCTGGCCGATGTGCCCGAGGGCGCCGACCTCCTTGCTGTACTGGCCGCCGGAGTTGATGGTGATGACCGGAATGCCCGCCCTGACGGCCTTCTTCACCACCGCCTTCACCGCGTCCGGCTTGGCCAGGGTCACCACGATCCCGTCGACCTTCTGGTCGATGGCGGCCTGCACGAGCTGCGCCTGCTCGTTGCCCTGCTCACTGGCGGAGTACAGGAACTGGACGTTGTCCTTGGCCGCCGCCTGTTTCGCCCCGCTCTGCACGATGTCCCAGAAGGTGTCGCCCTGGCCCGAGTGCGACACCATGGCGATCTTGAGCCGCGGCGTCGTGACGCCCTTGCCGCTGCCCGAGCCGGCCGGTTCGTCCTCCGACTTCTTGCCGCCCGATGTGCTGCAGCCGGCGACGGCGAGTGCGAGTACGGCGAGGAGCGCTGCTGCTGTACGTGTCGTACGCATGGGGGTCCGCCTTCCCTCCCGGCCGCCCGGTTGCGGCAAGGGAGTTCTAACGGCGAGCGCGATGCCCCGTCAAGAGTTTGTCCGAACATTCTTACGAACATCACGGAACTGAGGTTCTTTTGTCAGGACAAAGACTTGACAGCGGGTGGCACGGCGACCACTTTGGGGCCATGCGTATCGGACTGATCGGGACGGGGCGTATCGGCTCCTTCCACGCGGGCGTGCTCAGTGATCACCGTGATGTGGGTGCCCTGGTGGTCGCGGACACCGAGGGCCAACGGGCCACCGAAGTGGCCCAGCGGATCGGCGCCACCGCGGCGCCCTCGGTGGACGAAGTCTTCACCTGGGGGGTGGACGCCGTGGTCATCGCTTCGGCGACGGCCTCGCACGCCGATCTGATCGGCCGGGCCGCGCGCGCCGGACTACCGGTCTTCTGTGAGAAGCCGATCGCCCTGGACCTGCCGCGCACGCTGGCCGCCCTGCGGGAGGTCGAGACGGCCGGCAGCATTCTGCAGCTCGGCTTCATGCGCCGCTTCGACGCGGGGTACACCGCGGCCCGTGAGCTCGTGCGCTCCGGGGCGCTGGGCCGGCTGCACACCCTACGGGCGATCACCTCCGACCCGGCGCCGCCGCCCGCCGCATATCTGCCGCTCTCCGGCGGGCTCTACCGGGACTGCCTGGTGCACGACTTCGACATGGTGCGCTGGGTGACGGGGTGCGAGGTGGTGGAGGTGTACGCGACCGGGTCCGACACCGGGCCCGCGATGTTCCGCGAGGCTGGCGACGTCGACACGGCCGCCGCGGTGCTGACCCTGGACGACGGGACGCTCGCCACCGCCACGGCCACCCGCTGCAACGGCGCGGGCTACGACGTACGGCTGGAACTGGCCGGTGAGCTCGACCAGATCTCGGTCGGCCTCGACGACCGCACCCCCATCACCTCGACCGAGCCGCAGGGCCCGCCGCCCGCCGACGAGCCGTGGCCCGGATTCCTCGAGCGGTTCGCGCCGGCCTACGAGGCCGAGCTGGACGCGTTCCTGCGGGTCGCGCGGGGCGAGCTGGACAATCCGTGTGACGGCTGGGAGGCACTGCAGGCGCTGCGGATCGCCGAGGCCTGCGAGCTGTCGCGGCGCGAGCACCGTCCGGTCGGACTGGACGAACTGCCCGCGGGCTGAGCCGACGCAGGCCGATCGGCTGCCGCTACCAGCGCACCGGCAGCTTGCGCACCCCCCGGATCAGCAGCCCGGGGATCCAGTCGTACCCGCCGCCCTGCCGGTCGAGCGCCAGCTCCGGGCAGCGTTCGAGGAGGGTACGGACAGCTGTGCGGCCCTCTATCCGGGCGAGCGGGGCACCGAGACAGAAGTGGATGCCGTGCCCGAACGCGAGATGTCCCTGCGAGCGGCGGCGGATGTCGAACCGGTCGGCGTCCGGGTAGCGGCCCGGGTCCCGGTCGGCCGATGACAGGGAGACCAGCACGTCCTGCCCGGCCGGGATCTCGGTGCCGCCGATCGTGATCGCCTCCCGGGTATGCCGGTAGGTGGCGGTCTGCACCGGACCTTCGTAGCGCAGCATCTCTTCCACTGCA
Source organism: Streptomyces sp. NPDC051322 (assembly GCF_040689485.1). NCBI lineage: Bacteria > Bacillati > Actinomycetota > Actinomycetes > Kitasatosporales > Streptomycetaceae > Streptomyces > Streptomyces sp. NPDC051322. Next base: position 8,041 of record NZ_JBFBAK010000007.1, read on the forward strand.
CCGTCGAGCAGACTCATGTCGGCGCGCAGTGCCGCGAGTTGCTCCGGGTGCGAGAGCAGCGCCCGCATGCCGTTGGAGATCAGATTGACCGTGGTCTCGTGCCCGGCGACCAGCAGCAGGAAGGCCATGCCGACGAGTTCACGCGAGGACAACTGATCGCCGTCCTCGTGGCGGGCCCGGATCAGCGCGCTCATCAGGTCGTCGCCGGGCCCGGTGCAGCGTTTGTCCTCGATGAGTTCGACGAGATACTCGCTCATCGCCATGACCGCGGCGCTCTCCTGCTCGGGGCCGGTCGGAGCCACCATTTCGTTCGACCACAGCCGGAATCGCGCCCGGTCCAGGTCGGGCACGCCCAGCAGTTCACAGATGACGGTCATGGGCAGCGGGAAGGCGAGCGAGTCCACCAGATCGGCCCGGCGGTCGGGCGCTTCGAGCATCGCGCTCGCATAGCCGTCGGTGATCTGCTGCACCCGCGGGCGCAGCGCCTCGACGCGGCGTGCGGTGAATTCCCTGGCCACAAGCTTGCGCAGCCTGGTGTGGTGCGGCGGATCGGTGTCCAGCATGTTGGAGAACAGGCCCGGTGACTCGTCCTGCCAGTTGCCCGTGATGCGCGGGTCCTTGCCGAGCCGGTCGTCCGCGAGCGCGGCTCTGGCCTCGTCGTACCCCACGATCAGCCAGACGCCGTCGGCCTCGGGGGTGCGGATGCGGTGCACCGGTCCCGCGGCGCGCATCTTCTCGTAGTACGGATAGGGATGGGAATTGAAGTCCTCGGCATGCTCCCGCAGGTCGATCTCCGTCATCCGGTCAGCCTACGTCGCCGTCCCCGTCGAGGAAGCCCGCGTCGTGCACCAGCAGCGCGATCTGGACACGGTTGTTGAGCCCGAGGCGAGCCAGGATGCGCGAGACATGCGCCTTGACCGTGGGCACGCTCATGTACAGCTCCGCGCCGATCCTCGCGTTGGAGCCGCCGCGTCCGACGGCGATCGCCACTTCCCGTTCCCGCTCGGCCAGTTGAGCCATTGAGTACGAAGCCGGCGGCCCCGGCACGCAGCGCCCGCACCACCTGCTCGTCGGCGTGGAAGGTGGTGAGGACGATGACTTCCGGGGCGCCGGGCACGGCCCTCAGCTGTTCGGTTGCGGTCAGCCCGTCCACGCCGGGCATTCTGATGTCCATCAGCACTACATCGGCGTGCCCGGCCGCCACCGCCGCGGCAACCTCGGAGCCGTCCGTGGCCTCGCCCACGATCTCGATGTCGTCCGCGCCGCCGAGCATCAGGGCGAGTCCGGCACGTACGAGCGGGTCGTCGTCGACGATGAGCAGCCTGATGGTCATGCAGGCCACGGTAGCCAGGCTTCCACCCGGAAACCGCCGTCCCCGCTCGCCCCGTGGTCGAGCCGTCCGCCTGCCAGGGTGGCCCGCTCGGTCAGACCGATCAGTCCCTGGCCGGAACCGGGAACCTTCGGCACGTCTCCCGTCGGGCGGGGGTTGCGCACCGCGATGGTGATGCCCTCCCCCGGGCTCCCGCCCAGCTTGACGGTGACCTCGGCTCCCGGTGCGTGCTTACGTGCGTTGGTCAGCGCCTCCTGAGCGATCCGGTAGGCGGTACGGCCGGTGGCCGCGGGCACCGCTTCCGGATCGGCGACCCGGTTGACCAGAGTGACCTTCATGCCGGCCTGCCGGGACTCGGCAACCAGATCCTCCAGGGTGACGAGGGTGGGCTGCGGGCGGTTCTCCTCGCCCTCGCCCGGTGTCCGGAGCACCCCGATGATCTCGCGCAGATCCTGCAGCGCCTCGTGGGCACTGTCCCGGATGACCCCGGCGGCCCGCGCCACCTCGCGCACCGGTGCGTCGGGACGGAACTCCAGAGCACCGGCGTGGACGCTCAACAGGGTGAGCCGGTGCGCCAGTACGTCGTGCATCTCCCGGGCGATGGCCTCGCGGGCGAGCCGCTGCGCCTGCTCGGCCCGCAGTTCGGCCTCGGCCTCGGCGCGGTGGGCACGCTCCCGCAGCACCACGACGATCTGCCGGCGGGAGCGTACGACCATCCCCCAGGCGATCACCAGCAGCACGAGCACCGTACCGAAGAGCACCGAAGTCATCCAGGAGGTCGACGGATCGGGGCGCAGCCAGGGCTGCACCACCCCACTGCCCACCGCGGCGGCACCGACGACGGCGACCGGTTTGAACGGGCGGTGCACGGCCAGGCTGAACAGCGCCACCAGCAGCGCCCCGGAGGCGAGCGGAGCGAAGGTGCTGAGGACGACGAGGGCCACCGCGAGATCCACCGGCCGGCGCCTGCGGATCCACAGCGCACAGCAGGCGAGACCGCCCGCGGCCACGTCGGCGGCCAGCTCGAGGGAGCTCTCGCGGGACCCGGACGTGAGCGCGTCCAGCGTCAGCACGGCGATGACCACGGCGATCAGAAACGCTGCGACGTCCACGACCCAGTCGCGCAGCGTGCGGCGCGGCCGGTCCCCCTCGGCCGGCAGCTCGGGGTCGGCGAGGGCCGACGGCAGCAGCCAGGGGTAATCGGAACGCGTCATATCGACAAAGTTACGCAGCCCGGCGGTCCGCCGCGGTCGCTGCGGCCGGAGCGGAGACCAAAGTCGGGCAGGCACAGACTTTCGGCCGGCCCGGCCCGCCCCCGCCCGGCCGGGTCCTCAGCTGCTCACCGCAGCCGCCGCCCGGTCCGCCGAGCGGCGGCCCCAGGTGGTCCCCGCCAGCACCAGCAGCCCGCCGCACAGTCCGAGGGCACCGAGGTGCTCGCCACCGATCGCGATACCGACCGCTGCCGCCCAGAGCGGCTCGGTGCCCAGCAGCAGGCTGAGCCGTGACGGCGAGGTCCGGCGGACCGCCCACATCTGCACGAGGAAGGCGAAGAGCGTGCAGAAGACCGACAGGAAGAGCAGTCCCGCCCACGCCCGCACGCCGAAGCCGGCCGCCACGGCCCAGGGGGCCGCACCGGTGCCGGGCACCGCTGCGAGGACGGCGAACACCGCGACGGCAGATCCCAGCTGGACGGTGGTCAGCGACAGCGAGTCGGCCCCGCGGATCGCCCTGATCCGCGACATCGCCAGGACATGCACGGTCCGGGCGAGCGCGGCCAGCAGCATGAGCAGGTCGCCGGCCGAGGGAGCGGTGAATCCGCCGCCCTGGGTCAGCAGCACCACCCCGAGAACGGAGAGCCCGGCGGCCGCCAGGAACCCGCGGCGCGGCACGGTCCTGGTCATCACCGCCTCGGCGAGCGGTGTGAAGATCATGGTGAGGCTGATGATGAGCCCGGCGTTGGTGGCCGAGGTGTGCACGATCCCGTACGTCTCCAGCAGGAAGATCCCGCTGAGCACCACCCCCAGGGTTCCCGCTCCGCGCCACTGGGCCGCGGACAGCCCCCGGAGCCTGCGCTGCCCGGCCGCGGCGAGAACCGGCAGTACGATCGCGAACCGCAGCGCCAGTACGGCCACCACCGTTCCCGGAGTGGTGATGTCCTTGGCCGCGAGATAACTCGCGCCCCACACCCCGGCCACCAGCAGGACCGGCAGATCGGTCAGCCAGGCACGGCGCGGGGCGAGGGCGGGGACGGGCACGGCGATCGACGACAACGGGAGCTCCCCTGTCCGCAGTGGGTGGAGACTCCGTCGGCTCTCACAAGGTTGATCACCGTAACCGCCCGAAGCGACCGGACGCCATGGCCGAAGGCGCTCGGGGGCGCGGTCCCTCCGGTCGGAGGGCCGCGTCTATCCGGCGTTCGTCGAGAACAGTCCGCCGGTCGGCCCCTGCTTGTCGCCGCCCTGGGCCTTCTTCAGTGCGTTGGCCAGGCCCTCGATGGTGAGTGACTGCAGGATCACCCGTCCGTTGCCCTCCAGCGTGGCCAGGGACAGACCCTCGCCGCCGAAGACGGCGTTCATCATGCCCTGGCGGTTCAGGCCGCCGATCCGCTGCACTCCGTACTCGATGCCTTCCTCGAAGGCGACGATGCAGCCGGTGTCGACCTCGATCCGGCCGCCGAAGTCGGCGGGGTTGAGGTCGATGAAGTTGCCCGCACCGCAGATGATCACCGTGCCGTGGCCGGTGAACTTCTCCAGGATGAAACCCTCACCGCCGCTGCGGCCCGTGCGGCCGCCCTGCCAGGCGATTCCGAAGTCGACGGTGGACTCGGCGGCGACGAAGGCGTCCTTCTCGGCGAACCACGCCCGGTTACCGGTCAGCTCCAGCGCCCGCATCTCGCCGGGCAGCACCCCGGCGAAGCCGACCGTGCCCTCACCGCCGGAGCAGGTGAAGTACTGGAAGGCGAGCGACTCACCGGCCAGTGCCCGCTGGCCGACCTGCATGGCGGTGCCCATGGCCTGCCTGAGCAGGCCGCCCATCCCGCCGGCCTGCCCCGGCTGCCCGCCCTGCGGCTGCCCGCCTCCGCCGCCGGGCCCGGAGAGGCGGGTCTCCATGGTCACGTTCGCGGTCTTGAAGAGGAACTTCCCGGCCTCGCAGTAGACGGTCTGGCCGGGCTGAAGGCTGACCACTGCCATCTGCATGGCGTTGCCGACGATCTCTTGCTGCAGGGTCACAGCCGGTTCTCCTGACGATCTCGGGGTCCGTTTCCCGCCGGTGCCGGGCGGCGGCCGCCGCTTTGCTGGGATGCGAACACCGAGGCGCGAACACTACTGATGAAGGGTTACCACATGTCTTCGCTGGACGGCAGCACGGCAGCGGTCGGGACCGCGCGGACCGGGAGGGCGCAGACCGGGACGGCACGGACCAGGGCCGCACTGGTCACCGGGGGCAGCAGGGGGATCGGGGCGGCCATCGCGCTGCGGCTGGCCCGGGAAGGGGCCGACGTCGCGGTCACCTACGCCCGCGACGAGGCCGCGGCCCACAAGGTCGTCGCAGAGATCGAATCGACCGGCCGACGGGCACTGGCCCTGCGGGCGGACGCGGCGACGGCGGTCACCAGGACCGCCGACGCGTTCGGCGGTCTGGACATCCTGGTCAGCAACGCGGGGATCGGTGTGCTCGCCCCGATCGGTGACCTCTCGGCCGACGATCTCGATCGCACGCTCGCGGTCAATGTGCGGGAAGTCTTCCTCGGAGCGCAGTCGGCGGCGGTCACGCTGCGACCCGGCGGCCGGATCATCTCGATCGGTTCCTCGCTGGCCGGGTACGTGGGCGGTCCTGGCGGCACCCTGTATGCGATGAGCAAGTCCGCGCTCACCGGGCTGACCAAGGCGCTGGCCAGGGAGCTGGGCGGCCGCGGCATCACGGTCAACGCGGTGCACCCCGGCCCGATCGACACCGACATGAACCCGGCGGACGGACCGTACGCGGAGCCGCAGCGGGCGGGCACGGCGCTGGGCCGCTTCGGGAGCCGCGATGAAGTCGCCTCGCTGGTGGCGTATCTGGTGAGTGAGGAGGCGGCTTACGTGACCGGGGCAGAGCTGGTGGTGGACGGCGGCCACGCGGCGTAACGGATCCGGATCGCCGGATACGGCCGCCGGCAGCGCGCCGTGAGCGATGGGTGCCGGTGGCCGAGGTGGCCGGCAGGAAGCGCCGGTCCGTGTCCGATCGGAGGCGGGTCCGCGGGAGGGCCCGCCTCCTTCCCGGCAGCCAGGGGTCAGTTCGTTCGTTCGAGCAGGCGGCCCGTGGGGTCGGCGAGCGTGCCGTCCGAGGCGATCCGTACGCCTCGGAGCCAGGTCGACTTGACGACACCGTGCAAGGTCTTCCCGGCGTAGGCGGTGACCTGGTTGCGGTGGTGCAGGGCGGCCGGGTCCACGGTGAAGGTCTCGTCGGGCGCCAGTACCGCGAAGTCCGCGTCGCGGCCCGGCGCGATGGCGCCCTTCTGGGCCAGTCCCACCAGACCGGCCGGGGCGGTGGACATCCAGCGCACCACGTCCTCCAGTGACCGTCCGCGCCGACGCGCCTCGGTCCAGATCGCGGGCAGGCTGAGCTGCAGCGAGGAGATGCCGCCCCAGGCGGTGGCGAAGTCGGCGGTCTTGAGGTCGGCGGTGGACGGCGAGTGGTCCGTGACGATGCAGTCGATGGTGCCGTCCGCCAGCGCCTCCCAGAGCAGATCCTGGTTGGCGGCCTCCCTGATCGGCGGGCAGCACTTGAACTCGCTGGCGCCGTCCGGGACTTCCTCGGCGGTGAGGGTGAGGTAGTGCGGGCAGGTCTCGACGGTCAGCCGGACACCGGCCGCCTTCGCCGCGGCGACCAGCGGCAGCGCGTCGGACGAGGACAGATGCAGGATGTGAACGCGGGCGCCGATCCGTCCGGCGACCGCGATCAGCCCCTCGATCGCGGCGTTCTCGGAGACACGCGGGCGGGTGGCCAGGTAGTCGGCGTACTTGGGACCGCTCAGATGCGGCGCCACTTCCAGCTCGTGCGGGTCCTCGGCGTGCACGATCAGCAGACCGCCGAACCCGGCGATCTCGGTCATCGCTGCGGACAGCTGTTCCCGGTTCAGCTCGGGGAACTCCTCCACGCCCGAGGGCGAGAGGAAGCACTTGAAGCCGAAGACTCCGGCGTCGTGCAGCGGACGCAGATCCTTGACGTTGTCGGGCAGCGCGCCGCCCCAGAAGCCGACGTCGACATGGGCCTTGCTGCGCGCCACTTCCTGCTTGGTGCGCAGACCGGCCACCGTGGTGGTCGGCGGCAGCGAGTTGAGCGGCATGTCCACGAGCGTGGTGATCCCGCCGGCGGCCGCCGCGCGGGTGGCGGTCCAGAACCCCTCCCACTCGGTGCGACCGGGGTCGTTCACATGGACGTGGGTGTCGACGAGGCCGGGGAGCAGCACGTCGTCACCGAAGTCGTGCAGGCTCGCTCCGGCCGGCACCGCCGCGTCGTGGGGCAGTACCGCCGTGATCCTGCCGTCGGTGACGGCGACCGACGCGGCGCGTGTCCCCTCCGGGGTGATGACGCGTGTCGAGCGCAGTACCAGTTCGGTGTCGGACACCCGAGCCCCGCTTCCTCTTCAAATTCCCCTGTGCGAAATTCAACGTTCTGTTGAAGAAGTCTTCACTCCGAGCCGCAGGCCGTCAAGAGGTCCCCGGACTGCGACGGAACTCCGTCCGGACATCTGGAGGTTTCCACAAAGTGGAAGTAGAATTTCGATGCCCGGAACGTATGTTCTGCGCCGTCACCGGCAGCGGAGCGCTTGTGTTCAGGCCGCCTACCCGGACAAAGCATGCCTGACCGGCCAGAACATCGACGTCGCCGCCGGGGTGCCACGGAGTACCTCCCGGTAAGCTGACGCCTCGCCCCGCCCGCCTCGAAAGGACCGCCGCCGTGCCGCAGTCCCACACCAGCGCAGCCGACTCCAAGCCCGCCGCTTCGAGCGGTGGCGTGCAGTCCCTGGAGCGCGCCTTCGACATGCTGGAGCGGATGGCCGACGCGGGGGGCGAGGTCGGCCTGAGTGAGCTCTCATCCAGCAGCGGCCTGCCGTTGCCGACGATCCACCGTCTGATGCGCACCCTGGTCGCCTGCGGTTATGTACGCCAGCAGCCCAACCGTCGGTACGCACTGGGTCCGCGCCTGATCCGGCTCGGCGAGTCGTCCGCCCGCCTGCTCGGCACCTGGGCCCGCCCCTACCTGACCCGCCTGGTCGAGGAGACCGGCGAGACCGCGAACATGGCGCTGCTCGACGGCGACGAGATCGTGTATGTCGCCCAGGTACCCTCCAAGCACTCGATGCGGATGTTCACCGAGGTGGGACGACGGGTGCTCCCGCACTCCACCGGTGTCGGCAAGGCGCTGCTCGCGTACACCCCGCCCGCCGAGGTCAGAGCGCTGCTCGCCCGGACCGGGATGCCGGCCGCCACCGACAAGACGATCACCACACCCGAGGTCTTCCTGGAGGCCCTGGAAGCGGTACGCCGGGCGGGGTACGCGGTCGACGACAACGAGCAGGAGATAGGGGTCCGGTGCCTGGCGGTCTCGGTCCCCAACTCCCCCACCGCAGCGGCGATCTCCATCTCGGGCCCGGCCGGCCGGGTGACCGAGGAGGCCACGGAGAAAATCGTGCCGATCCTTCAGGGCATCGCCCAGGAGCTCTCCGCGACGCTCGCCAGCGCCGGCCCGCAGAACGGCTGAGCGGACAGCCGGGGCCGGCGACGGCACGGCGATGCGGGTGAGTCAGCCGGTCACCTCCTCGGTGACCGGCATGGTGAGCCGCCCGTCGGCCATCGACGCCGTGCGGTCCATCCGGTCCAGAAGCGTACGGTCGTGGGTGACCAGCACCGTCGCGGTGCTCCACTGCCTGGTCAGTGTGACGAGCAGATCGAGCACCCCGGCGCCCCGCTCGTGGTCGAGGGCGCTGGTCGGCTCGTCGACCAGCAGCACCGCCGGCTCGTTCATCAGGGCGCGGGCGATGTTCACCCGCTGGCGCTGTCCCCCGGACAGCTGGTGCGGGCGGCGGTCCGCCTGCTCGGTCAGGCCCACCGCCGCCAGCAGCTCCCGTACCCGGTCGCGGGTCCGGGCCGGCGACCGACCCGACAGGTGCGCCATCACCTGCAACTGCTCCGCCGCCGTCAGCGCGGGCAGCAGGTTGGGCTGCTGGAAGACGATGCCGACGCGCTCGCGCCGCAGCGCCGCTTTCTCGGCCCGGCTCAGCGAAGCCGTATCCACGCCGTCGACGAGCACCTGGCCGTGCTCCGGCGTCACCAGGGTCGCCGCCACCGCCAGCAGACTCGACTTGCCGGACCCCGAAGGCCCGACCACGGCGGTCAGGGATCCGGCCGGTACGTCGAGCCGCACCGAGTCCAGCGCGGTCACCCGCCCCTCGCCGTCGGGGTAGGTCAGCGTCACCTCGTGCAGTGTCAGAGTCATCGGGCGCTCCCGAGCGCGGTGAGGGGGTCGACGGCGGTGATCCGCCGGATGGAGAGGGCCGCGCCGAGCACACCGAGGGCGACTATCACCGCGGCGGGGGTCAGCGTGGTGAGCGGATCGAGTACGAAGGGCACGTCGGCGGGGACGACCGCACCGGCCCCGGCAGCGAGAGCCGTGCCCAGCAGACTCCCGGCCAGCAGCATCAGCACCGCCTGCCCGAGCGCGTCGCGCAGCAGATACGGGGTGGAGGCACCGAGTGCCTTCAGTACCGCGATGTCACCGCTGCGCTGGATCGTCCAGACCGTGAAGAACGCCCCTATCACCAGGGCCGAGATGACGAAGAGGAAACCGCGCATCAGCTGCAGCGAGCCGTTCTCCGCCTGGTAGGAGGGCAGTGCGCTCAGTGAGCCGTCCAGGGTGAGCGTCCGGGTGCCGGCCGCCCGGTCGCCCGCCGCCAGGTCCGCCCCATCGGTGGTGAGCGCCACCACCGTCGCATCGGCGTCCGCCGGGAGCGCGGTCCAGACGACGGGCGTGTGGCTGTACGAGTCGTGCCCGGCGACCGCGGTGACCTTCAGCCGCTTCCCGGCCACCTCGACGGTGTTCCCGGCCGCTGCGCCCAGACTCTTCGCCGCCCCCGCCGACAGCACCACGCTGCCGCTGCTCACCGCCACCGGCGCCAGACCGGAGCCGGGGCGTACCGCGAACTCCGAGACCGCCGCGGTACGGCTGTCCGCCGCCGCGTTCCGGGTGTCGATGGCGACCGGCTGCGCGCTCCGCACCCCCGGCTGAGCCGCCCAGGTCCGGGCGGCACCACTCGGCAGCTGCGACCCGGTGAAGGAAGCCGACTGCCCGGAGGGCGGCGCGGCGAAGGCCAGGTGGTCGGCGGACAGCCCCGTGACGGCGGACGTGTTGTCCCTGGCCAGCCCGGCGGTCAGACCGGACAGCAAACCGACGAGCAGGGTGATGAGCACGATCACGGTGCCCATCAGGGCGAACCTGCCCCGGGCGAATCTCAGATCTCTCCATGCGACGAACATGAGCTCCACCCTGCTGGCCACGGGGCGCGGCGGCATCGCGCCACGGATGGCTTCCGCCGGATCAAAAGACGGAGCCCGCAATCAAACTTTCGATTGAGGGCGAGCCAGGACGATCCGCCTACCCTGGCAGGATCATGGATCCCCGTGCGATGACCCCTGCGCTGCTCGTGCTGCGGCTCTGTCTGCATCTGCTGATGGCCGGTCTGCTGGCGCTCGCCGCGGTGCGGGCCCTCACCGGTGACGCGGCGAACGCCCCGGTGGTGGTCGCGGCAGCGGTGGTGATGGGTGCGATCTACGCGGTGGGCGCGCTGTGGCCTTCCGTACGGACCTCGCGTGGAGCGGCCGCTCTCTGGCTCGGTGTGCTCTGCGCGGCCTGGCTGGTCCTGCTCGCCTTGTCCCCCGACGGCCTCTGGGCCGCCTTCCCGCTGTACTTCCTGCAGTTGCATCTGCTGCCGGTCCGCTGGTCCCTGCCCGCCGTGGCCGCCACCGCCGGCGCGGCGATCCTGTCGTACCTGCACCATGGGGAACCGCTGAACCCCGGTGCCTTCATCGGTCCGCTGCTGGGTGCGGCGGTAGCCGTGGCCACCGTCCTCGGCTACCAGGTGCTCTACCGGGAGAGCGAGGGCCGCCGCCGGCTCATCGACGAACTGATCGCCACCCGCGCCGAGCTGGCCGGCGTGGAGCGTGCCGCGGGCACGCTCGCCGAGCGGGAACGGCTGGCCAGGGAGATCCACGACACGCTCGCGCAGGGGCTTTCGTCCATCCAGCTGCTGCTGCGTGCCGCTCAGCGCACGCTGCCGGCCGGCGCCCCGGCAGCCGCCCATATCGAACAAGCCCGGCAGGCGGCCCAGGACAATCTCGCCGAGGCCCGCCGTTTCGTACGGGAACTGTCGCCGCCCGCGCTGCAGCACGGTTCGCTCGCCGCCGCGCTGGAGCGGCTCTGTTCCGGGGGCCCGGATCCGCGGGTCAGGTTCTCGACCAGCGGTACTCCGGTCGCGCTGCCGACGCCGTACGAGGTGGCACTGTTGCGTATCGCGCAGTCGGCGCTGGCCAACACCCTGCGGCACGCCGAAGCGACCCGGGCCGAGATCACCCTGAGCTTCCTGGGGACCGCGGTCGCGCTGGACGTCGTCGACGACGGTGCCGGCTTCGATCCCGGACACGCCAGGGCCGACGACGACGGTGGTTTCGGTCTGCCGGCGATGCGCTCGCGCGCCGAGTCGCTCGGCGGCACCCTCACCGTGGAGTCCACACCGGGCCAGGGCACCGCCGTAGCGGTCACCCTGCCGCTACCGCTCACTCAGGGGACGTCCGTATGACCATCCGGCTCCTGCTCGCCGACGACCACCCGGTGGTCCGGGCGGGCCTGCGGGCGGTGCTCGACACCGAGCCCGACTTCGAGGTCGTCGCGGAGGCGGCAACCGCCGAGCGCGCGGTGGAGCTGGCCGCGTCGGAGCGCATCGACGTGGTCCTGATGGACCTGCAGTTCGGGCCCGGCATGCACGGCTCCGAGGCCACCGCCGCCATCACCGCGGCCGAGGGCGCTCCCCGGGTGCTCGTCCTCACGACGTACGACACGGACGCGGACATCCTGGCCGCGGTGGAGGCGGGCGCCGGGGGCTACCTGCTGAAGGACGCGCCCCCGGACGAACTGGCCGCAGCGGTGCGGACTGCCGGGGCGGGCCGGTCGGCCCTGGCCCCGGCGGTCGCGCACCGGCTGATGGACCGGATGCGCACCCCCGCGGAGTCCCTCACCCGGCGGGAACTGGAAGTTCTTCAACTCGTCGCGGACGGCCTGTCCAACCAGCAGATCAGCCAAGACCTCTTCCTCAGCCAGGCCACGGTGAAGTCCCATCTGGTGCACATCTACGCCAAGCTGGGCGTCGACTCGCGCACCTCGGCGGTAGCGGTCGCCTCCGCACGCCGTCTCATCCGTCGCGGCGGTGGCTCACCACATTGACCACCTTGCCGTTGGGATCGCGCACGAAGAACCGGCGCACGCCCCACGCCTCGTCCTGCAAGGGATGCACGATCTGCGCGCCACTGGCGAGCACGGCTGCGTGGACCGCGTCGACATCGTCCACCTCGATGGACAGATCGGGCCGCACGTCCGCGCTCTCGTCATGCGTCATGAAGGTGAGCTGAGCGGTGGGGTTGGCGGGCGAGGCCAGGGTCATCACCCAACCCTGGTTCATGACTTCGCGAAGCCCGATGAGGCGGTAGAAGTCCCGGCTCTCCGCCATCGCGTCCGTCGCCAGGTCGGGCACCACGCGGCGTACGGTCATCGGTGCGGCACTCCGAAGAGTTCGACCGCGTTCCGTACCTCCGAGAGGGCTGCCGCCAGGGCGCTCACCGAGCCGATCGCCCCCGCGACCAGCAGCAACGAGCGGCGCAGCCGCAGGATCTCGGGGACCCCGCTCAGCGCCATCGCGTCCAGCGAGGCCAGTTCGTCCTCGGCAACCGCGCGGTCGGAGAACTCGCCCGGGTGGGCGGCCAGTTCACGGCGGAGCCGGGAGACCGATAAGCGCAGCTCCACCACTCGCGGATCCTCGCTGCTGCCGGTCACACGCCTCTGCCCCACGCTTCGCAACAAAGCTCTCCCCCTCGCACAACGCTGTGCTGGTGTCTTTTTCACCGCGGTTCAGCCACTGTCCGGCGCCGGACGGGCACCGCGGGTCGCGGCCAGTTAACGCCACTACGCACCGTTCCCGCCACTCCACAGACGGAATTCATACGGAAGAACCGGTGTCCTTGCGGTATCCAGGCCTGATGAGCGATTCAGCGCGGGAACCGGAACCGGAAGAACCGCTACCCCGTCCGGCACCCCCCGGAGCGCCGACGGTGGCGGGACTGCTGCTCGCCGCAGGGGGCGGACGGCGGCTGGGCGGGCGGCCGAAGGCACTGCTCGAACACCGCGGTCGCCCGCTGGTCGAACACGCGGTACGGGCATTGCGGGAGGGCGGCTGCGGGCCGGTGCATGTGGTGCTGGGCGCCGCCGCGGCGGAGGTTCGGCAGCGGGCGGATCTGGCCGGCTGTCTCCTGACGGAGAACCCGGCGTGGGCCGAGGGCATGGGCTCTTCACTGCGGGCCGGCCTGGCGTCCCTCGCCGAATCCGGAGCGGACGCCGCACTGGTGCTGCTGGTGGATCAGCCGGGCATCGGCGCGCAGGCGGTGGCCCGGGTGCGCGGCGCGTACCGCTCGTCGTCGAGCCTCGCGGCGGCCTCGTACGGCGGCAAGCGGGGGCACCCGGTCCTCCTCGGCTCGGACCGCTGGGCGGACGTCGCGGCGACCGCGATGGGCGACCGCGGGGCGCGCGCCTATCTCCGGGCGCATGAGGAGTCGATCACACTCGTGGAGTGTTCCGACGTCTCACAGGACTACGACATCGACACCGTCGAAGACCTGATCCACCTGGAGTGATCGTGCTGGCACTCAGCGACAGTTTCTGTCGACGCGGAGAATCTCGATGTCAACACACCGTTGAACTTCCACCATGAGGAAACTAGTATCCACAAGTCAGAAGCGCCATGTACCGACATGGCGCCCGCGACCGCATCTCGGCCCCCATGGCACCGCGTGCCATAGGCGACAGCCCGGCGGCCGTCAGGCACCACCCGCTGAAGGAGTGACAGCTCATGTCCGCACCAGCGCCGGCCCCGCTGGCCATCGTCAATGCCGAGCCCCTGCCCCGGCAGGAGGAGGTCCTCACCGATGAGGCCCTCGCCTTTGTGGCCGAGCTGCACCGGCTGTTCACGCCCCGCCGTGACGAGCTGCTCGTCCGCCGCGGTGAGCGCCGCGCCGAGATCGCCCGCACCTCGTCGCTCGGGTTCCTCCCGGAGACCGCGCGCATCCGCGAGGACGACAGCTGGAAGGTCGCACCGGCCCCGGCCGCGCTCAACGACCGCCGCGTGGAGATCACCGGCCCGACCGACCGCAAGATGACCATCAACGCGCTCAATTCGGGCGCCAAGGTCTGGCTCGCCGACTTCGAGGACGCGTCCGCACCGACGTGGGAGAACGTTGTCCTCGGCCAGCTCAATCTCACCGATGCCTACGAGCGCCGGATCGACTTCACCGACCCGAAGTCCGGCAAGTCGTACGCCCTGAACCCGGCGGACGAGCTGGCGACCGTGGTGATGCGCCCGCGCGGCTGGCACCTCGACGAGCGCCACCTCCAGCTGGACGGCCGTCCGGTCCCCGGCGCCCTGGTCGACTTCGGGCTCTACTTCTTCCACAACGCCAAGCGCCTCATCGACCTCGGCAAGGGCCCGTACTTCTACCTCCCGAAGACCGAGTCCCACCTGGAGGCGCGCCTCTGGAACGACATCTTCGTCTTCGCGCAGGACTACGTCGGCATCCCGCAGGGCACCGTCCGCGCGACCGTCCTGATCGAGACGATCACCGCCGCCTACGAGATGGAGGAGATTCTCTACGAGCTGCGCGACCATGCCTCCGGGCTGAACGCGGGCCGCTGGGACTATCTCTTCTCGATCGTCAAGAACTTCCGTGACGGCGGCGCCAAGTTCGTCCTCCCGGACCGCAACCTCGTGACCATGACCGCCCCGTTCATGCGGGCGTACACCGAACTCCTGGTGCGTACGTGCCACAAGCGCGGAGCGCACGCCATCGGCGGCATGGCGGCCTTCATCCCGTCCCGCCGCGACGCCGAGGTCAACAAGGTGGCCTTCGAGAAGGTCAAGGCCGACAAGGACCGCGAGGCCGGCGACGGTTTCGACGGCTCCTGGGTCGCCCACCCCGACCTGGTGCCGATCGCGATGGCCTCGTTCGACGCGGTGCTCGGCGACCGGCCCAACCAGAAGGAACGGCTGCGCGAGGACGTGTCGGTCGCCCCCGGCGACCTGATCGCCATCGACTCGCTGGACGCCAGGCCGACATACGAAGGCCTGGTCAACGCGGTCCAGGTCGGCCTGCGTTACATCGAGGCCTGGCTGCGCGGCATGGGCGCGGTCGCCATCTTCAACCTGATGGAGGACGCCGCCACCGCCGAGATCTCCCGTTCGCAGATCTGGCAGTGGATCAACGCCGACGTGGTCTTCGACAACGGCGAACGCGCCACGGCGGACCTGGCCCGCAAGGTCGCCGCCGACGAACTCACCGCGATCCGCACCGAGGTCGGCGACGAGGTCTTCGCGGCCGGCAAGTGGCAGCAGGCCCACGACCTGCTGCTGCAGGTCTCGCTCGACCAGGACTACGCGGACTTCCTGACGCTGCCGGCGTACGAGCAGTTGCGGGGCTGACACCGCACTCCGCGCCTTCCCCGCGCCCCGGTACGGCACGGAGCGGGTCACCCGAAGCTGACCCGCTCCAGCCAGAAGTCGAGCAGCGGCGCATCGCCCAGGATCTCGACGTCCGCGCTGGTGGCGGGGGACCGCTTGTAGATGAGCAGCAGCAGCTCGGTCAGCGGACCCCGTACCGCGACCGCGGCCTTCTCGTGCGCACGGCGCCAGTCGATGGAGTCGCCGGTGAGGTCGACCACCCACTCCGCTGCCAGCTCGGGTGCGGTGTCGGTGGCGTGCAGATGGAGGGTGCGTCCCGGGCCGGGCAACTCGCGCATCCAGGGGTGGACCTCGAAGTGCATCGGCAGCGAACCGAGCTCCATCCACTCGTCGACGGCGTCCACAGCGACAGCCTCGTCCACGGTGAACTCCGCCCCCAGGGCGAGGGTCGCGTCAGCCCGGTGCATCAGCGTCTCATGCAGGAAGCGGCGCCCGTAGAAGGCGGTCGTCCCCGCCGGCACCGGGGTCCACAGCCGCACATCGGGTCCGGCGCCGCGCAGGGTGTCCGCCAGCTGCGCGGCGCCCTCGCGCAGCCAGGGTCCGATCACGGCGGGGTCCTCGTGGGTGTATGCCGAGAGGTCGCGGAAGTGGTCGTCGGCCTGCGGCTGCGCCGCGCGGGTCCGTACCACCTCTTCGGCCCAGCGCTGGCCGCCGCCCAGGTGCCGCAGCAACTGCCCGACGTTCCAGCCCGGACAGGACGGCACGGGCGCGGTCAGGTCCGCCCCGGAGATGCAGGAACTCAGCAGCTCGGTCTGCACGACGATCTCGGCGCACTGGCGTTCGTAGCTCAGGAGAGACATGGCCGCACGCTACAGCGTGCCGTGCGGAGTCCGCTCACACCTGGTCCTCGAGGCGGATGGCCTTGCGCAGATCTTCCACGGCCTTGCCGCCCTTGCCGTTCCTGCTCTCGTAGTCCTCCAGCAACGCCGCCGCGATCGCGTCGAGTTTACGCTGGATGGCATGCTCGGCGCGCAACTCGGAGTTCTTCAGCAGCGCCAGCAGCAGCAGTGTCAGGCACGTCATGACGCCCGCGGCGAGCAGTTCCAGTTCCACCGATGGTTGCACCACGTGTATGGCCACGAAGTTGCCGACCAGCAGCAAGCACACCACCAGGAACGCCGGTGAACTGGTGAAGTTCGACGCGTTCTCGGCCAGTCTCTCGAAAAGTCCGCGTCGGTCGCCGCCGCGCTGGACGGGATGCTGAATCGTCACCCGCAGCCGGTACCCCCGCGCGGGCGCCGCTATGTGCCCCGACGGCGGGAACCGGTCGAATGGCCCACCACCGGGAGGGACGAACGCCGGTGCGCCGGATCTCAATGGCGGGAGCTCAAGGGCGGGGCGGGTCGGGGAGCTGCGCGAGGAAGGCCTCCGTCGTGATCGGGTAGCCCGCCGGGTTGATGACCGGAATGGGGGTCACGTCGATGAGCACGGTCGGGGTGCCGGGGACGGTGCTGGTCTCGAAGGCGGCGCCGACGCGCTGCGCCCAGGGCAGGTAGGCGCCCTCCCGGACCTTCTTCCGGAAACCCTCGGTGCGCAGCGCCTCGACCTCGCCGGAGAGCGCTAGGAGACGGTCCCGGTCGGCGAACGCGTCGTCGCTCTCATCGGGCTGTTCGGCGTACAGCTCGTGCAGGTAGCGCATGAACGGTTTCTGTCCCTCATCGGCCGCTGCCCCCAGCGCGGCCAGCGCCTCGAGGGAGCCGGTGCCGCCGACTCCGTCGTCGATGAGGGCGGCGAACTGGTACTCGATGGTGAAACGGCCCGCGTCGGCGGCCTGCTCCATGACCACTCCGAGGCCGTTCTCCATGCGCTTGCAGTAGGGACAGCGCAGGTCGGCGTAGACGCTCAGTACGTGCGCGGGGTCCGGGTCCCCGTACCGGACGATCGTGTTGCCGGGGCCCGTGGTGTTCGCCGGAATCATGTTCTCAGGTTGCGGAGCGGGGAAGGATCCCGCAACGGGAGAGCGAGCCGTGCGGTCACCCGGCCGGCCGGGGAATCGGGCCGGGTTCTCCACCGACCGATGAGTTCCCGGCACAGCTCGGGTCTCAACGACATGGACACAGAGAACACGGACACCGAGACCCTGGATACGGAAGCGTCCCCGGACGCCGCCGCCTCACTGCCCGACTTCGAGTCGGCCGCCCGCCATGTCGCCGAGCTGCTCGACGGCATCGGCGACCAGCAGCTCAAGGACCCCACGCCCTGTCCGGACTATGCGGTGCGGGAGCTGATCGCCCACCTCGTGGGCTTGACCGCCGGCTTCCGCGACGCGGCGGGGAAGGTCCCCGGCCCGAACACCGACACGACCCCGGACGCGGCCCGGCCCGAGCTGATCCCCGACTGGCGCACGGTGCTCCCCCGGCAACTGGACGAGCTGGTCGCCGCCTGGCACGCCCCGGAGGCGTGGGAGGGCATCACCCGGGTGGGCGGCGTGACCCTGCCCGGAGGAGTCGCCGGCCGGGTGGGACTCAACGAACTGGTCATTCACGGCTGGGACCTGGCCCGGTCCACCGGGCAGGACTATGCCGCCGATCCGGCGAGTCTGGGGGTGTCGTACGGCCTGCTGGAGCCCGCGGACGCTTTGGGGCGCGGCACCATCTTCGGCCCGCCGGTCGCTGTGCCGGACGACGCGCCGTTCCTTGACCGGGTGATCGGGCTCAGTGGCCGCGACCCGCAGTGGACACCGTAACGATCGGGCGGGGCGTGCTCCCGGTGCGTCCCGCCCGGGAGCAGCAGGGCGGGAGCCCGGCCGGATCACCGGCCCAGGCGTCCGTCAGCTCGTGAAGAACTCGGTGACCACGGCGGAGAACTGACCCGGCTCCAGCGCGTGCACGTTGTGGCCGACCGGAATGGTGGCCATCCGGGAGTCAGGAATCCGCGCGACCATGTCGGGAATTTGGTCCTGCGGCATGGAGCTGTCGGGGCCGCCGGTCACCAGCAGCGTCGGGGCGACGATTTCCCCCAGGCGCTCGGCCCACTCCGGGTCCGGCGCCCATACCTGCTGCTTGATGGCGGGCACCACGTTCCAGTCGTAGTCGATCGGACCGTCGGGAGGCACCAACTCCGCCGGCTCGCGGGGGAACGGCGGCGGGGTCTCCTCCAGGACGAGACGCTCGACGCGCTCCGGATGCTCCTGGGCGAGCAGATAAGCGACGACGCCGCCCATGGAATGCCCCACGATGCCGACCCGGTCCAGGTCGAGCTCGTTGAGAAAGCCGAAGACGTCGTCCCGCATCAGCTCGAACGAGTATTCGTCCGGCCAGTCGCTCTCTCCGTGCCCGCGCAGGTCGATGGCGTGGACCCGCCATTCCTCGCCGAGCGCCTGCCCGGTCTCCTCCCAGGTCGCCGAGGAGCCGCCGAGGCCGTGCAGCAGCACGACCGGTGCTCCGAACGGGTCGCCCCAGGTCCGGTAGGCCAGCCGCACGTCGCCGACATCGACTACAGAGTGATCGTCCATACCGCAGACGCTACCGCGCCCATGGGGCCCGCTCCGCCGACGCGTTCCGCGTCGCTTCCGGTCGCCGACCGCTCCAAGGTCGGTCAGGATCGATCTCCCCAGGACAGAAATCGCTCAACTCCTTTCTCCCCAGGGGTGTACGGCCTCAGGTACAGCTGATAGGAAAGCTTCCTAACAGAACGCCTGAACGAGGAATTCCCCTTGGAGGTCTGGTGAACGTCCCCCACCGCAGCACCACGGCACACCGCAAGAGGATCATCACGCGCACCGTACTCGGGCTAGCCTTGGTGGCCCTGCCCGCCACCGCGTACGCGGCCGACTCCCCGGAGCAGACAACGACTCAGCATCGGATGGCCGCCGAGGCGACCGGTCTCGACAATCCGGCGAAGAAGGAAATAGCCATGGAGCTCGTCTCCAGCGCGGAGAACTCCTCGCTGGACTGGAAGGGGCAGTACAAGTACATCGAGGACATAGGCGACGGCCGCGGCTACACCGCCGGCATCATCGGTTTCTGCTCGGGCACCGGAGACATGCTGGATCTGGTGCAGCGGTACACCGACCGGGTGCCGGACAATACGCTCGCCGGGTACCTTCCCGCGCTGCGCAGGGTGAACGGCACCGACTCGCACTCCGGCCTCGGCTCGGGCTTCGTGAGCGCCTGGAAGTCCGCGGCGAAGGACCCGGCCTTCCAGACCGCGCAGAACGACGAACGCGACCGGGTGTACTTCGACCCGGCGGTGTCACAGGGCAAGAAGGACGGTGTCGGCGTGCTCGGCCAGTTCGCGTACTACGACGCCATCGTCATGCACGGCGACGGCGACGACAACACCAGCTTCGGCGCGATACGCAAGCGGGCCCTGGCGAAGGCGAAGCCGCCGGCCCAGGGCGGTGACGAGGTGAAGTACCTCAACGCCTTCCTGGACGCACGCGTCTGGGCGATGAAGCAGGAGGAGGCGCACAGTGACACCAGCCGGGTGGACACCGAGCAGCGCGTCTTCCTCAACAAGAAGAACCTGAATCTGAGCCCGCCGCTGGACTGGAAGGTCTACGGCGACCCGTACCACATCGGCTGACCCCCGGGCCGACCCACAAACGGTACGGCGCGTACGGCACCAGCGGTGCGGTACGCGCCGTACCTGTCATGCCACGGTCAGTGTGCGGCCGCGGCCTCGGCGAGCGCCTGCTCCTCCAGGGCCTCCGGAGCCGGCTTCCTCCCCAGATGGTTGAAGGCCAGATTGAGCACGATGGCCACCACGCAACCGGTCGAGATACCCGAGTCGAGGACGACCAGCACGTCCTTCGGGAAGGCGTGGTAGAAGTCCGGCGCGGCGATCGGGATCAGCCCGATGCCGAGCGCGGTGGCGACGATCAGCGCGTTCTCACCCTTTTCCATGGCGGCGCTCGCAAGCGTCTGCACGCCGCTCGCGGCCACCGAGCCGAAGAGCACGACCCCGGCCCCACCCAGCACCGGCAGCGGTACCAGCGCGATCACCGATGCGGCCATCGGGCAGAGCCCGAGCACGATCAGAATGCCGCCGCCGACCGCGACCACGAACCGGCTGCGCACCTTGGTCATCGCCACCAGGCCGATGTTCTGCGCGAAGGCACTCGCCATGAAACCGTTGAAGAGCGGGCTGAGCGCGCTGCCGAGAGTGTCGGCCCGCAGTCCGCCCTCGATGGTCCGCTCGTCGGCGGGACGGCCGACGACCTTGCCCAGCGCCAGCATGTCGGCGGTCGACTCGGTCAGGCAGACCAACATGACGATGCACATCGAGATGATGGCGGATATCTCGAACTGCGGTGCGCCGAAGTGGAAGGGCGTCGGGAAGCCGATCGCGTCGGCGCTGGTGACCGCGTCGAAGCTGGTCATTCCCATCGGGATGGCTATGACGGTACCGATCACCAGACCGAGCAGGATCGCGATCTGCTGGAGGAAGCCGCGCAGCAGCTTCCGCAGGGCGAGCACGATGACCAGAGTCAGGGCTGCCAGGCCGATGTTCTTCATCGAGCCGTAGCCCGCCGCTCCTTCGGTGCCCTGCGCCCAGCCGAAGGCGACCGGGAGCAGCGAGACACCGATCAGGGTGATGACGGTGCCGGTCACGACGGGTGGGAAGAAGCGGAGCAACTTGCTGAAATACGGGGCGATGACGAAACCGATCACACTCGCCACGATGATCGCGCCGAAGATGACGGCGATACCGTCATGCCCCCGGCCCTTGCCTATCGCGATCATCGGGGTGACGCCGGCGAAGGAGACACCGTTGACGAACGGCAGCCGGGCGCCGATCCGCCAGACGCCGAGCGTCTGTAGCAGGGTGGCCAGGCCGGCGGTGAAGAGGCTCGCCCCCACCAGGAACGCCGTCTCCTTCGCGCTGAGGCCGACGGCAGGGCCGACGATCATGGGCGGGGCGACAACACCCGCGTACATGGCGGCCACATGCTGCAGGCCGCTGGTGAACATCTTGAAGGGCGGCAGGACCTCGTCGACGGGGTGCTTCGCGCCATCGGTGGGACCGGCGGGGCGTGCGGCATCGAGGGGTGATGCGCTATCGAGGGGCCGTGCGCTGTCGGGGGCTACATCTGCATCATTGCGAAACCTGGGCTGGGCGGCCACGTCGGCTCCTCCGGTCGGTTACGCGTCAGCGGTGACGCGGGTATCAGGGAGGTGGTGCGAACATGCGTTGTGCAGGTGCGGCTGCAGTGGTGGAACGGATCCGGGTACGTCACCGTCCCGGAGGACGTGTGCACTCTGGGCACACGTCCTCCGGTCACGGCTGCCGCACACCCCGCTCGGGTGCACGGCCGCCGGCCGGGGACCGTCCTCCCCGACCGGAGCTTCATGGGCGGCTCAGCCCTGCGCGGCGATGCGGGCGAGACGCTGCGCCTCGTCCCGGGTGGAGCGGGCGATGGCGTCCTCGTCCACCGTGGTCAGGTGGTTGTCCTCGACGACGGTTCTGCCGTTCACCAGGGAGAGGGTCACCGGCGCCGCGGCGCCGAAGACCAGCGCGGTCACCGGGTCGGCGATCGAGGCATGGGCCAGGGTGTCCATCTTCCACAGCACCAGGTCGGCGAGCTTCCCCGGTTCCAGGGAGCCGATCTCTGCCGCACGGCCGAGCACCTGTGCGCCTCCGTACGTACCGAGGCGCAGCGCCTGCCGGGCGTTGAGCGCGGCCTCGCGATGGGCGCCGAGGCGGTTGATGAGCAGCGCGTTGCGCAGCTCGGTGTGCAGCTCGCCGGACTCGTTGGACGCGGTGCCGTCGACGCCGAGACCGACCGGAACGCCGGCTTTCAGCATGTCGGGGACCCTGGCGATACCCGCGGCGAGCCGGGCGTTGGAGGACGGGCAGTGGGCGACGCCGGTGCCCGTGCGGGCGAAAGCGGCGATGTCCGAGTCGTTCATGTGGACGCAGTGCGCCATCCAGACGTCGTCGCCGAGCCAGCCGGTCGACTCGAAGTAGTCGGTCGGGCCCATGCCGAACAGTTCCTTGCAGAACTGTTCCTCCTCGACGGTCTCACTGCCGTGGGTGTGCAGCCTGACACCCTTGCGGCGCGCCAACTCGGCGCCCTGCTTGAGCAGTTCGGTGGAGACGGAGAAAGGCGAACAGGGTGCGGCGGCGATCCGGGTCATCGCATCGAAGGACGCATCGTGGTGCTGGTCGATGGTGGCTTCGGTGGCGGCGAGCGCGTCATCGAGGGTCTCGACGGCGAAGTCGGGGGGCAGGCCGCCGTCCTTCTCGCTGCGGTCCATGGAACCGCGGGCCAGGGTGAAGCGCACGCCCATCTCGGAGGCTGCTCCGATGATCGCGCTCGACAGGTCGCCGGAGCCCTGCGGGAAGACGTAGTGGTGGTCCATGGCGGTGGTGACCCCGCCCCTGGCCATCATCGCGAGGGAGCCCTGCGCGGCCGCGCGCACCATCTGCTCGTCGATGCGTGCCCAGGTCGGATACAGCGTGACCAGCCAGTTGAAGAGGTTGTGGTCGGTGGCGATTCCCCGGGTGATCCACTGGTAGAAGTGGTGATGGGTGTTGACCAGTCCGGGGGTCACCAGATGTCCGGTGCCGTCGATCCGCCGTACCACATCGGTGAGCCCCGCGGGCGCCTTCCCGCCGCCCACCGACTCGATGCGGTTGCCGGCGACGACCACATGGCCCGATGCGTACTCGGTGTCCTGGGCATCGACCGTGGCGATGGCGACGTTCTCGATGACGATCCGCTCGGCTGCCGTTGCTGCCATGGTGCTTCTCCTTTTCTCGCAGTGGCGTGGGCACGGCAGGACCCCGGGAGGATTTGAGTGCCGCAGCCGTGAGGCTCCGGGTGCCGAAGTAGAAGTATCCGGTGAGGGTGGAGTGGTGGTCCGGTCCGGCGCACCACCGCCGGCGGCTGCTTCAGCCGGCGGTGGTGTGCCCGGCCGCTCTCAGAGGTTGGTCAGGTCGACCGGGATCTGAGCCTCGACGCCGTCCCGCAGGATGGTGCCCTCGATGAGCCCGTAGGGGCGGTCCGCTGCGAAGTAGACCTCGTTGTCGTTCTTGAGCCCGAAGGGCTCCATGTCCACCAGGAAGTGGTGGTTGTTCGGCAGCGAGAAGCGGACCTCGTCGATCTCGCTGCGGTGGTTGATGACCCGCGAGCCCATCTGGTACATGGTCTGCTGCAGAGACAGGCTGTAGGTCTCGGCGAAGGCCTGCAGGATGTGCTTCTTGGCCTGCTCGTAGGACTTCTCCCAGTTGGGCATACGGTCCGCGTCGCTGGTCCAGTTGTACCGCCACCGGGCGGACACATCGGTCGCGAGGACGCGGTCGTAGGCCTCCTTGAGCGTCGTGTACTTGTCCTTGGCGTAGCCCCAGAACTCCGAGTTGGTGGAGTTGAGCACCGTCAGGTCCTTGAGACCGGAGATGACCTGCCACTTCTCACCGTCGAAGGTGATCTGCGAGGTGCGCATCTCCTGGCCCTGGCGGACGAAGGAGTGCCTGACCTCGTCGGCCCCGATGAACTGCGAGCTGGCGTCCGAGGTGGCGATCCGGTTCCAGGAGTACTCCTCGATCCGGATCCGGGCGATGTGGATCTGCTCCTGGCTGGTGACGAAGTGCCGGGCCAGGTGGATGCCGAACTGCTCGGCGGACTCGATTCCGTGCTCCTTGGCGAACGCGAACACCGTGTTCTTGGTGGTGTCGGTCGGCAGGACGTTCGCGTTGGAGCCGGAGTAGTGGACCTCCTGCATCTCGCCGGAGAGGGCGACGGAGACGTTGAGGTCCTTGATGTGGTGGGTGTCGCCGTCCCGCGTGATCTTGACTACGCGGTTCTCTGCTTTGCCGTACTGGTTCTGGCCGAGAATCGTGGGCATGTCGGTGCTAGCTCCCTCGGTATACGGAGTAGCCGAACGGGTTGAGCAGCAGCGGTACGTGGAAGTGCTCACCCGGTACGACGGCGAACGTGATCGCCACCTCCGGGAAGAAAGCGCCGCTGTCCCTTACGCGGGGGGCGTCCTGCTGTGCCTCGGCTTGTTTCTTGGTGAAGTACTGCTCGGTTTCGAAGTCGAGCCGTACGTGAGTGGTTCCTTCCGGCAGAGCCGGCAGGTCTTTGCAGCGCCCGTCCGGGTCGGTGGCCGATCCGCCCAGTGCCACCCACTGCGCGTCGGCGCCGGTGCGGGCCGCGAGCGAAATGGTGACTCCGTCGGCGGGGCGGCCGATGCTGGTGTCCAGGATGTGTGTGGACACCGAAGCGGTGCTCTGCGTGCTCAAGACTCTCCCTCTCCTTCTGCTGCGACTTTTTCCACGACGAGGGCCAGCCGGATGCGGTTGATCTTCCCGAGTTCGGTGCGCACATGTCCGCGCTCCTGCTCGGGCGTGTTGCCGATCCGGGCCTTCATGGCGTCGCGCATCTGCTCGCCGGTGGCGCCGGTCGCGCAGATCAGGAAGACATGTCCGAACTTCTCCTGGTAGGCCAGGTTCAGTTCCAGCATCTCGGTCTTGAGTTCCTCGGAGGCTCCGGCCATCCCCCGCTGTTCGCGGGAGGACGTCGGATCTCCGGGCTTCGGGCGGCCGATCGGCGGGTGCCCTGCCATCGCTTCGGCCAGATCCTCCACGGTCAGCTCGGCCGTTGCGGCGTCACTGGCGAGGAAGAGGGCTTCTGCGGTGGCGTACGGGCGCTGGGCCAGCAGTTTGCCGCCCCATGCCGAACTGGCACACACCTCATGGAGCGCGGCTCGCGCCGCGCTGTCCTGCAGGGTGTTGAACCGGGCGAGGCCCGGTGTCGTACTCGAAGTCACGGGGACCTCCGTGGCCGCTTGTGCGGCCTTGTGCTGGACGGGCTGCGGATAGCTAACGCCCTCGGAAACACCACGTCAACACTTTGTTGAAAACTTGGTGCGAAGAAAAGCCGCCGTCCGCTATCCGGACGACGGCTTTCCACGGGGCGCGCTCGCTCACTCGCTCTTGGTCGAGTTGTCCCTGTTCAGGTAGTTGTAGACGGTGAAACGGCTGACCCCGAGGGCCCCCGCCACGGTCTCCACGCCATGTCGCACGGAAAAGGCGCCACGCGCCTCCAGTATCCGTACGACCGACTGCTTCGCCTTCCGGTCCAGCTCCGACAGCGGCATTCCGTGCCGGCGCTCCAGCGCCAGCAGGATGTGGTCGAGGGAGTCGGAGAGCTGCGGCAGCCGTACGGCCAGGACGTCCCGGCCCTCCCAGGCGAGGACCACATCTTCCTCGGTGGCCTGATCCGGCACCAGCATCTCGGCGCCCATGGCATCGACCAGCGGTTTCACCGCGGCGACGAGCGGGTGGTCTCCGGACTCGGTCACTTCTCGCCCTCTCCCTCGGGTCCGTTTCGGTCGCCCTGCGGGTCCGCGGCATCCGACCCGATCACGTTCACCTGGAGCGAGACCCGGGTGGCGCCCGCACCGAGCGCCCGGCGGAGCAGCGCATCGACCGCGGTCAGTACGGCGTCCGACGCACCCTCCGCCGTGTTGCCGAACGGGCCGACGTCCACGGCGTCCAGCTCAGCCGCCTGGATGACCTCCCGGGCCACCACGGCATGCGCGGGCGCCTCGTCCAGGTCGAAGGGCTCGGTCGTGAACTCCACTCTCAATCGCACCTGCTCAACCTACTGCGCCGGTCAGGAAAAACGAGAGGCGTACTTGACAGCCCTCCCGAGGAACAGGCAACCTTCCATCAAGCAGAAAATAACTTCCGCAATACGGAAGGAGCGCACTTTCAATGGCCTTCACGGACCAGCGCTTCGATGTGAACCTCTCGATCCTCTTCACGGAACTCCCGCTTCTGGAGCGTCCCGCGGCCGCCGCCGCGGCCGGTTTCAGCGCGGTCGAGCTGTGGTGGCCCTGGATCGAGACCCCCACCCCGCCGCAGGCCGAGCTCGACGCGCTGAAGAAGGCTCTCGATGATGCCGGTACACAGCTGGTGGGGCTGAACTTCTACGCCGGCCGGCTGCCCGGCCCGGACCGTGGTGCGCTCTCCGTTCCCGGCGAGGAGTCGGATCGCTTCCGCGCGAATATCGACGTCGCGGCCGACTTCGCGGCCTCGGTCGGCTGCAAGGCGCTCAACGCGCTCTACGGCAACCGGGTCGACGGCGTGGACCCGGCCGTCCAGGACTCGCTGGCCCTGGACAACCTCGTACTGGCGGCCCGCGCGGCCGACCGGGTGGGCGCGACCCTGCTCGTCGAGGCTCTCAACAAGCCGGAGTCGCCGCTGTACCCGCTGGTGAGCGCCCCGGCGGCGATCGAGGTCGTCGACAAGGTCAACGAACTCAGCGGGCTGGGGAACGCCACGTTCCTGCTCGACCTCTATCACCTGGCGATGAACGGCGAGGACCTCAACGAGGTCATCGACCTCTACGCGGCCAAGACCGGCCACGTACAGATCGCCGACAACCCGGGGCGCGGCGCCCCCGGCACCGGCTCCCTGCCGTTGGCCGACCTGCTCGACCGGCTGGCGAAGGCCGGCTACGAGGGCTGGGTCGGCCTGGAGTACAAGCCGGGCGACGGCCCGAGCGCCGAAGCCTTCGGCTGGCGCACCAACTGACCATCTTTACCTGCGTGTTGAAAGAGGCACCCTCATGAGCAGTCTCCCCAAGATCGCGTGGATCGGTCTCGGCATCATGGGCTCCCCCATGTCCGAGAACCTGATCAAGGCCGGCTACTCGGTGACCGGCTTCACGCTGGAGCAGGACAAGCTGGACCGCCTGGCGGCCGCCGGCGGCACCGCAGCCGCCTCCATCGCCGACGCGGTGCGGGACGCCGATGTGGTGATCACCATGGTGCCCGCATCGCCGCAGGTCGAGGCCATCGCCTACGGTGCCGACGGCATCCTGGAGAACGTCAGGCCGGGCACGCTGCTGATCGACATGTCGTCGATCACCCCGCAGACCTCGGTCGACCTGGGCAAGGCGGGCGCCGCCAAGGGCCTGCGCGTGCTGGACGCCCCGGTGTCGGGCGGCGAGGCCGGTGCCATCGAGGCCGTGCTGTCCATCATGGTCGGCGGCGAGCAGGCGGACTTCGACGCCGCCAAGCCGATCCTGGACGCCCTGGGCAAGACCATCGTGCTCTGCGGCCCGCACGGCTCCGGCCAGACGGTGAAGGCCGCCAACCAGCTGATCGTCGCCGTCAACATCCAGGCGTGCGCGGAGGCCGTGGTCTTCCTGGAGAAGTCCGGCGTGAACCTCACCGCGGCACTCGACGTGCTCAACGGCGGCCTGGCCGGCTCGACCGTACTGACCCGCAAGAAGGACAACTTCCTGAACCGGGACTTCAAGCCCGGCTTCCGGATCGACCTGCACCACAAGGACATGGGCATCGTCACCGACGCCGCCCGCAATGTCGGCGCCGCCCTGCCCGTCGGCGCGGTGGTCGCCCAGCTGGTCGCCTCACTGCGCGCCCAGGGCGACGGCGGCCTCGACCACTCGGCGCTGCTCCGCTCGGTCGAGCGGCTGTCGGGCCAGCAGGTCTGAGGCACCACCCGAGGGCATCGCCCTCCCCTGAACTCCGGGCTGCGGCAGCGCTGACACCTGTCCTGTCGCGCCCAGGCGCTGCCGCCGCCCGGACCCACTCCTAAAATTCAACAAACTGTTGACGTGACATTCTCCGCGAATCTACGCTCCTGGAACCGTCAGCAGCTCCAGTACGGAAGGTCCACGATGTCGAAGCGCGTGCTTACGACCGAGTCAGGCGCCCCGGTCGCCGACAATCAGAACTCTGCCACCGCCGGCGTCGGCGGCCCGATCCTGCTCCAGGACCAGCATCTGCTGGAGAAGTTGGCGCGGTTCAACCGCGAGCGCATCCCGGAGCGCGTGGTCCACGCCCGCGGCTCCGGCGCCCACGGCTACTTCGAGGTGACCGACGATGTCACCGCGTACACCCGCGCCGACTTCCTGTCCGCCGTCGGCAAGCGCACCGAGACGTTCGCCCGCTTCTCCACCGTGGCCGACTCGCTGGGCGGTGCGGACGCGGTCCGTGACCCCCGCGGCTTCGCGCTGAAGTTCTACACCGACGAGGGCAACTACGACCTGGTCGGCAACAACACCCCGGTGTTCTTCATCAAGGACCCGATCAAGTTCCCCGACTTCATCCACTCGCAGAAGCGCGACCCGTTCACCGGTCGGCAGGAGCAGGACAACGTCTGGGACTTCTGGGCGCACTCCCCCGAGGCCACCCACCAGGTGACCTGGGTGATGGGCGACCGCGGGATCCCGGCGTCCTACCGGCACATGAACGGTTACGGTTCGCACACCTACCAGTGGACCAACGCCGCAGGCGAGGCCTTCTTCGTCAAGTACCACTTCAAGACGAACCAGGGTGTGCGCAGCCTCTCCGCCGAGCAGGCCGCCGAACTGGTCGGCAAGGACGCGAACAGCCACCAGACGGATCTGCTCCAGGCCATCGAGCGGGGCGTCAACCCGTCCTGGACGCTGCACGTGCAGATCATGCCGGCCGCCGAGGCCGCGGAGTACCGCTTCAACCCCTTCGACGTGACGAAGGTGTGGCCGCACAGCGACTATCCGCTGCAGCGGGTCGGGCGTCTGGTCCTGGACCGCAACCCGGACAACATCTTCGCCGAGGTCGAGCAGGCCGCGTTCTCCCCGAACAACTTCGTTCCCGGCATCGGCCCCTCGCCCGACAAGATGCTCCAGGGCCGCCTGTTCGCCTACGCCGACGCGCAGCGCTACCGGGTGGGCATCAACCACACCCAGCTCCCGGTCAACGCGCCGCGCAACGCCACCGCCGACAACTACGGCCGTGACGGCTCCATGGCCACCCGGTACGGCTCCCGTCAGGACAAGAACTACGAGCCCAACTCGTATGCGGGCCCGGCCCAGTCGGACGCGGCCCTGGCCGCCCCGCTCGCCGTCGCCGGCTGGACCGGCACGCACGCCGCCCCGGCGCACGTCAAGGACGACGACTTCTTCCAGGCCGGCGAGCTGTACCGGGTCATGACGGACGACGAGAAGTCCCGTCTGATCTCCAACATCGCCGGCGGCCTCTCGCAGGTCACCCGCGACGACGTGATCGAGAAGAACCTCGCCCACTTCCACGCCGCGGACCCGGAGTACGGCAAGCGCGTCGAGGAAGCGGTGCGCGCCCTGCGCGAGGACTGAGTCCGCGCGCCAGAAACCGCGCAGTGGACCTGACGGGAGGTCAGGACCACTTCGCAGTCGGTGCCGTCGACCCGAATGAGGGGTGGCCGACGGCACGGACGCACCCGAGGACCGCGACGGAGTCGCGATGCCAGTGCGGTGGTCAAGTCCACCGGCACGTTGTTCTGACCTGAAGAACGAAGTGCCGGTGGCCAATCGCCTCCGCCGCGGTCCCCGGTTTCTCGAGGCCACCCCCGCACCGACACCACAAGCCCCGCCCGGCGACGCGAACGTCCTGTCGCGCCCAGCCTCGTGCCGCCGGGCGGTACCAGACTTCGGGCCCGGAAAACTCCATGCCGGAGCGCGGAACAAGGATACGGTCCCTTGTTCCGCGCTCCTTTTTGCGTGCGGTTTCCGGCCGACCCTGGAAGGACTGTGGCATGACCGAGCTCCACCCGCCCATCGACCCGTACGAGCAGGGCATGCTCGACACCGGTGACGGCAACCTCCTGTACTGGGAGACGTGCGGCAACCCGGCGGGCAAGCCGGCCCTCGTGGCGCACGGCGGCCCCGGCTCCGGCTCTTCCCCGCACGCCAGTGACCCGGCCACCGACCTGTCCCGCAACACCACACCCCGGCTCATCGGCGACATGGCGCAGCTGCGGGAGCACCTGGGGCGCGCTGTTGCGGGACGCGTACCGGCTGAAGGGCATCCCGGGTGCTCTCTTCCACGGCCGGCATGATCTGAGCGGCCCTTACACCACCGCCTGGGAACTCGCACAGGCCTGGCCCGACGCGCAGTTGACCGTCATCGAGGACGCCGGGCACAAGGGCAGCGCCACCATGCGGGACGCCGGACTCCGGGTCCTCGACCGGTTCGGATCGTCGGGTAGCCGGCCAGTATGAGCACGCCGAAGGGGCGGGCCACCCGGCATCGGTGGCCCGCCCCTTCGTGCTGCTGGTCAGGAAGTGATCAGCGGGAGGATCGCGGTCGGGGCGTGGCCCGGCTCCGTGGCGATGTCCTCGAACTCGTTGACGCCGGCGATGTCGCCGCCGCTCATCGAGATGTTGGTGACCCGCTCCAGGATCGCCTCGACGACGACCGGCACCCGGTACTCGGCGGCCAGCTTCTTGGCCTCCTCGAAGGCGGGCAGCAGCTGGTCCGGCTCGGTGACCCGGATCGCCTTGCAGCCCAGCCCCTCGGCGACCTTGACGTGGTCCACGCCGTAGACACCGATCTCGGGGGTGTTGATGTTCTCGAACTCGAGATTGACCTGGAAGTCGATGTCGAAGTTCCGCTGCGCCTGGCGGATCAGACCCAGGTAGGCGTTGTTCACCAGGACATGGACGTACGGGATGTTGTGCTGCGCGCCGACCGCCAGCTCTTCGAGCATGAACTGGAAGTCGTAGTCGCCGGAGAGCGCGACGACCGTCGTCTCCGGGTCGGCGGTGGCGACGCCCAGCGCGGCCGGGATCGTCCAGCCCAGCGGGCCCGCCTGGCCGCAGTTGATCCAGTGACGCGGCTTGTAGACGTGCAGCATCTGCGCACCGGCGATCTGCGAGAGACCGATGGTGGAGACGTAACGGGTGTCCGGGCCGAAGGCGCGGTTCATCTCCTCGTAGACCCGCTGCGGCTTGATCGGCACGTTGTCGAAGTGGGTGCGGCGCTGCAGCCTGGCCTTGCGGTCCTGGGCCGATGCGGCCCACTCCGTACGGTCCGGGAGCCGGCCGGCGGCCTTCAGCTCGCGCGCCACCTCGACGAAGAGCTCCAGCGCCACCTTGGCGTCCGAGGCGATTCCGAAGTCCGGGGCGAAGATCTTGCCGAGCTGAGTCGGCTCGATGTCCACATGCACGAACTTGCGGCCCTTGGTGTACGTGTCCAGCTTGCCGGTGTGGCGGTTGGCCCAGCGGTTGCCGATGCCGAGGACGAAGTCGGACTCCAGGAACGTCGCGTTGCCGTAGCGGTGCGAGGTCTGCAGACCCACCATGCCGGCGTTCAGCGCGTGGTCGTCGGCGAGGATGCCCCAGCCCATCAGGGTCGGGACGACCGGGATACCGGTCAGCTCGGCGAACTCCACCAGCAGGTCGGACGCGTCGGCGTTGATGATGCCGCCGCCCGCCACGATCAGCGGCCGCTGCGACTCGTTGAGCAGCGCGATCGCCTTCTCGATCTGCGCGCGGCTCGCGACCGGCTTGTAGACCGGCAGCGGCGTGTAGGTCTCCGGGTCGAACTCGATCTCGGTCATCTGGACGTCGATCGGCAGGTCGATCAGGACCGGTCCCGGACGCCCCGAGCGCATCAGGTGGAAGGCCTGCTGGACGACGCCGGGCACCTGCGCCGCCTCCACGACCGTGGTCGCGGCCTTGGTCACCGGCTTGGCGATCGAGGCGATGTCGACGGCCTGGAACGCCTCCTTCTGCATCTCCGCGGTCGCCACCTGGCCGGTGATGCAGAGGATCGGGATCGAGTCGCCGATCGCCGAGTAGAGCCCGGTGATCATGTCGGTGCCCGCCGGACCCGACGTACCGAGGCAGACGCCGATGTTGCCGGGGTGGGTACGGGTGTATCCCTCAG
Source organism: Streptomyces sp. NPDC051322 (assembly GCF_040689485.1). NCBI lineage: Bacteria > Bacillati > Actinomycetota > Actinomycetes > Kitasatosporales > Streptomycetaceae > Streptomyces > Streptomyces sp. NPDC051322. The sequence continues at coordinate 39,797 of NZ_JBFBAK010000007.1, forward strand.
CCATGTGCGAGGCACCCTCGACATGGCGCGCGAGCGTGTGCTGCACACCGCCTGCGGCCTTGAGCGCCGCATAGAACGGGTTGATCGCCGCACCCGGCACCCCGAACGCGTGCGTGACGCCCTCGCGCTTGAGGATCTCAACTGCCGCTCGGGCAGCGGTCATACGTGGCATTGAGTACTCCTGCTCGGCCAGTCGGAGTGGGCCTCCTGTCGCGCCAACCTGAGATCGCCCATTTCCGCATTACGGAATTCTATTTCTGCTATACGGAAGCAATGTAAGAGCTGTTCCGGTCCGCCGTCAAGGGAGCGTGTTCGCCGGGCCGCGCACCGCGGCCGAAGGCCCTCGCGGGGGCGCCAATGTCCGAAGTCCCTCCCCCGGGCCGCGCTCTTGGTGGACGATGAGCCCATGGGAACGGGCAGTGGAGAGGCCACGGGGACCGCACGGGTGCGCTGCCCGGACTGCCTCCGGGAGCATGCGTACGTCGCCGCGGTCCTGCCGTGCGCCTGCGGAGCGCCGCTGGCGCCACCGCTGCTGGAAGGCGCTCCCCCGGAGCCGATCACTCATCGGACCTGGTCCGAGGACTGGGTCATGGTGCGCTGCGAGGCCTGCGGACGGCGCGACGAGTGGCCGCAGCCGGAGCTCGGCTGCTCCTGCGGCGCGGTCCTGCGGATTCCGGTACGGCCGGTGAGCGTGTCACCGCCCGCGGCGCCGGCGGCCGGGGCGGGCCGGGCCGCTGCCCGTCCGGCGTTCCGGCCGGTGACGATCCGTACCGCCGGCGACGCGGTGTCCGCGGCCGCCCGCTACCTGGACTGGCTGGGCTTCCGTAACGTCCGGCAGCCGGGCAGACGGCCTGCGTCCGGTATCGACCTACGGGGCCCCGACCTGGTCGCCGGCGTGCAGACGGCCCCCCGGCCCGCCGTACTGCGGGACATCGAGTGCCTGTGGCTGAACGGTCTGAGCGCGTCGGCGGTCAGCGTCTGTTTCTCCCTCGCTGGGTACGCCGACGAGGCACGCGCCCGGGCCGACGAACTCGCCGTCCCGCTCTTCGTGATGGATCCGACCGGCGCCCCGCAGCCGGTCAACGCCCCGGCCACCGAACTGGTGCAGACGGGCGCGTGACACCGCGGCACTCGAGCTGCCGCGGACAGGAATTACGGCCGGTAGATCGCGCCCGGCTTCAGCTGGGCGGGGGCGATCAGCTGCGGCACGGTGACAAAGGTGTAGCCGCGCTTGCGCAGGGTGTCGATGATGCCGGAGACGGCCGGCACCGTGCCCGGGTAGATGTCGTGCAGCAGGATGATGCCGTCGGGCTTGGCCTGCTCGAGTGTCCGCTTCTCGATGAGCGCGGTGTCGTTGGTGGAGAAGTCCTTGGCGGTGGTGCTCCACAGCACCTGGGAGACGCCGAGCTCCTTGCATATCTTGGAGACGCTGTCGTTGGTCCTGCCCTGCGGCGGACGCATCACCCGGGGCCGGGTGCCGGTGATCTTCTCCACCGCGACCTCGGTCTTCTCTATCTCCTGACGGGCCACATCCGCGCTCTGCTTCGTGAGGATCTTGTGGGTCCAGGTGTGGTTGCCGACCTCGTGCCCCTCGGCCGCCTCACGCTTGACGACGTCGGGGTACTTCATCACGTGGTTCTTGCCGAGCAGGAAGAAGGTCGCATGGACCTTCTTCTCCTTCAGGACGTCCAGCAGATGCGGGGTGTTCGGTCCCGGCCCGGCGTCGAAGGTCAGCGCTATGCACTTGGCCCTGCGGCAGTCGCCGGGGCCGAAATCCGCCGGGTGCTTGCCGTCCGCGTGTTTCCGCGCCGTGGACGGCGAGGTGGTGTCCATCGAACAGCCGCTCAGCACCACGGACATGAGCGCGGCCAGGGCAGCGGCGGATCCGATCCGCGCCGCTGCCTTCTTTCTCAGCAATGACATGGCTCGGACTATACACACGCTGTATAGACCGAGTGTATAGCGGGGGTTCCTCAACCCCCGCACGGTTAGTGATGGCCGAAACGCTCCCGGAGTTCCACCTTCCTGACCTTTCCGCTGACCGTCATGGGGAAGTCCTCCAGGAGTTGCAGGGCACGTGGGATCTTGTAGTGGGCCAGCTGACCGCGGCAGTACGCGGCGATCTCCTCCAGCGTGGGCGGATCGGCCTGATCACGCGGGATGACACAGGCCAGGATCTCCTCGCCGTACCTCTCGTCCGGCACCCCGACCACCTGCACGTCGAGGATCTTCGGGTGGCCGTAGAGGAACTCCTCGATCTCGCGCGGGTAGACGTTCTCACCGCCACGGATGATCACGTCCTTGATCCGGCCGACGATCTGCACGTACCCGTCCTCACGGAGGACCGCCAGATCACCGGTGTGCATCCAGCGGCCCGCGTCTATCACTCCGGCCGTCTGCTGCGGCTCCTCCCAGTAGCCGAGCATCACGCTGTAGCCGCGGGTGCACAGCTCGCCCGCCTCGCCACGCGGCACCGTCACTCCCGTCGCCGGATCGACGACCTTCACCTCGATGTGCGGCAGGGCCCGGCCGACCGTCCCGGTGCGGCGTTCCAGGTCGTCGTCGCGGCGCGTCTGGGTGGAGACCGGAGAGGTCTCCGTCATGCCGTAGCAGATGGACACCTCGGCCATGTGCATCTCGGCGACGACCCGCTTCATCACCTCGGCCGGGCAGGAGGAGCCCGCCATGATGCCGGTGCGGAGCGAGGAGAGGTCGTAATCGGCGAATCCGGGAAGGTTCAGCTCGGCGATGAACATGGTCGGCACCCCGTAGAGCGAGGTGCACCGCTCCTGCTCGACGGCGCGCAGCGTGGCCGCCGGGTCGAACGAGGGAGCCGGGATGACGATGCACGCGCCGTGCGAGGTAGCGGCGAGGTTGCCCATCACCATCCCGAAGCAGTGGTAGAAGGGGACCGGCAGACAGATCCGGTCCTGCTCCGAGTAGCCGACCAACTCACCGACGAAATAGCCGTTGTTGAGGATGTTGTGGTGAGAGAGGGTGGCCCCCTTCGGGAAGCCGGTGGTGCCGGAGGTGTACTGGATGTTGATCGGGTCGTCGCAGGAGAGCGCGGTGTCGAGCGACTCCGGTCCGGCCGCTGCGAGCAGTGCGTCCCAGGACGGATCGCCGATGTAGTGGACGGCCCGCAACGCGGGGCAGTCGCCGCGTACCTCCTCGACCAGCGCCCGGTAGTCGCTTCCCTTGTGCTCGGTGGAGGCGATCAGCACCGCGATGCCGGCCTGCTTCAGCACGAACTCCACTTCGTGTGCCCGGTAGGCCGGATTGATGTTCACCATGATCGCGCCGAGCCGCGCGGTGGCGTACTGCACCAGCACCCACTCCGGGCAGTTGACCGCCCAGATCCCCACCCGGTCGCCCTTGCGGACCCCGATTCCGCTGAAGCCGCGGGCCAGTTCGTCCACCGCCGTACCGAACCGGGCATACGTCCAGCGGCGCCCCGACGCCACGTCCACCAGCGCCTCGCGCGCCGGGAAGGCGGCGATCGCCCGGTCCAGGCTGCTGCCGATGGTGTCGCCGAGCAGTGCGGTCGTGCCGGTGCCATGCACGTACGAGAGCGATTCCCATGACGTGGTCACCGCAGTGTCTCCTCGTCGTACTCGGAGGGGGAACCGGCCGCCGTCGCCTCACGCAGCTCGATCCGCCGGATCTTCCCGGAGACCGTCTTGGGCAGTTCCCCGAACTCGATCCGCCTGATCCGCTTGTACGGAGCCAGCACCTCCCGCGAATGCTCGAAGATCACCTTCGCCGCGTCAGGACCCGGCTCCCAGCCCTCCGCGAGAACCACGTACGCCTTCGGCACGGCCAGCCGCACCGGATCGGGTGCCGGGACGACCGCGGCCTCGGCGACCGCCTCGTGCTCCAGCAGGGCGCTCTCCAGCTCGAACGGCGAAATCTTGTAGTCGGACGCCTTGAACACGTCGTCCGACCGGCCGATGTAGGTGATGTAGCCGTCGGCGTCCCGCGAGCCGATGTCTCCGGTGCGGTAGTAACCGCCGGCCATCGCCGCGGCCGTGCGTTCCGGATCGCCGTGATAGCAGACCATCAGACCGACGGGTTCCGCCGAGAGGTCGAGGGCGATCTCCCCCTCGCTCACTCCCGGCTGACCGCTGACCGGGTCCAGCAGTTCGACCTTGTATCCGGGCGTCGGGCGGCCCATCGAGCCCGCCTTGAGCACCTGCCCCGGGGTGTTGGCCACCTGGACGGCGGTCTCGGTCTGCCCGAAGCCGTCCCGGATCGTCACTCCCCACTTCCGCCGCACGGTCTCGATGACCTCCGGGTTCAGTGGCTCGCCGGCCGCGGCGACCTCGCGCGGGGGCGTTCGCAACTGGCCGAGGTCGGCCTGGATCAGCATCCGCCACACGGTGGGCGGCGCACAGAACGACGTCACACCGACCCGGTCCATCTCGGCCATCAGCCGAGCCGGATCGAAGCGCGTGTAGTTGTGGATGAAGACCGTCGCCTCCGCGTTCCACGGTGCGAAGAGGTTCGACCAGGCGTGCTTGGCCCAGCCGGGTGAGGAGATGTTGAGGTGCACGTCGCCGGGGCGCAGCCCGATCCAGTACATCGTCGCCAAGTGGCCGATCGGGTAGGACGCGTGCGTGTGCTCGACCAGTTTGGGCCGGGCCGTCGTCCCGGAGGTGAAGTAGAGCATCAGCGAGTCGTCCGCAGCGGTGGGGCCGGCCGGCTCGAAGTCGGCGGACGCTGCCTCAGCGTCGTGGTAGGCCAGCCAGCCCTCCGGCGTGTCCGGGCCCACCGCGATCCGGGTGTAGTCGCCCGGCACGTCGGCGAACTTCGCGGTGTCCTCGCTCCGGACCAGGACATGGCGGGCGCGGCCGCGGGTGATCCTGTCCCGCAGATCGGCGGGGCCGAGCAGCGGGGTGGCGGGGATGACGACGGCCCGCAGCTTCATCGCGGCCAGCGCCGTCTCCCACAGCTCCTGCTGGTTGCCGAGCATGACCAGGATGCGGTCGCCCGGCCGTACGCCCCGGTCGCGCAGCCAGTTGGCCGCCCGGTCGGACCGTACGGCCATCTCGGCGAACGACACCCTGGTCTCGGTGCCGTCCTCCTCCACGATGTGCAGCGCGGTCCTGTCGTTGTCCTGGGCGATGACGTCGAACCACTCCAGCGCCCAGTTGAAGTGCTCCGGCCGCGGCCAGCGGAAACCCTCGTAGGCCGTGGCGTACTCCGCACGGTGCTGGAGCAGGAAATCCCGTGCGGCCCGGAATGTCTCCGTCGCGTTCTCTGGCGCCATGTGTCCTCCTCATTGCGGGACCGGTCCTCAGCATCGTGTAATCAGTGCCCCAGGTCTCACTACCCCCGAACGGGGGCGAAGGCTGTGTCTCCCCCCAGGAGACACCCCCGGTCCCCGGAGAGAAAGGAAGCGCGCGTGCCGGAGCCGGTCGAGGCAGTGGAGATGCGAGCGGCGCTGCAGCGGCTGCGCCGCGCCACCGGGCTGCCGGTTGCCTTCGGCGGCCTGCTGACCGCCGGCAGACAACTGCGCATCGCCGAGCTGAGCGGCACCGCGACACCCGCGCTGCGCGGACTGGCCGTGTCCGCGGGCAACGGCCTCGGCGGCAAATCGATCGCGCTGTCCCGTCCCTGCGCGGTGACCGACTACCGGTCATCGCTGCACATCAGCCACGAGTACGACACCGCGGTGGGCGCGGAAGGGCTGCACGCGGTCCTCGCGGTGCCGGTGGTCGTGCGACGCAGGGTGCGCGGTGTGCTGTACGGCGCGGTGCGCGAGCCGCTGGCCTTCGGCGACCGCACGTACAACGCGGCCGTCGAAGCGGCACGGGATGTCGAGCAGTCGCTGGTCGTACGGGACGAGGTGCAGCAGTTGCTGGCCGCGGCGCGGGAACCGGTGGCCGGCCCGGGCGCCTGGGAACAGGTCCGGGAGGCCCACAGCGAACTGCGCGCGCTGGCGCCGCGCATCGTGGACCCGTGGCTGCGCGAGGAACTGCTGGCGGTCTGCGGGCGGCTGGCGGGCGGCGGTCGGCCGCCGGGGGAACGGCGGATCTCGCTGGCCACCCGCGAGGTGGATGTGCTGGCCTGGGTGGCGACCGGCGCCACCAACGCCGTGACCGGCGAGCGGCTGGGACTGAAGCCGGAGACCGTGAAAGGCTATCTGCGGTCAGCCATGCGGAAGCTCGGGGCGCACACCCGGCTGGAAGCGGTGGTGGCGGCCCGGCGCGCGGGGCTGCTGCCGTGAGCTCAGCGCCGGCCCGGGGTTCCGGGGGCCAGGGATCGCGGAGGGAGAGCAGTCATGACGTACGGAGCCGCCGAGCGGCTTGAGGTCTCACGGGCCACGCGGGACGACTGGCCGGTGATCAGCGGTTGGGCGCACGACGAGGGCTGGAACCCGGGGCTGCGCGACGAGGAGAGCTTCTTCGCCCAGGACCCGGCAGGCTTCTTTCTCGGCCGCCTGGACGGCGACCCGGTCTCCGCGATCTCGCTGGTCAACTACGGTGACGGCTACGCCTTTCTCGGCTGCTATCTGGTCCGCCCCGATCAGCGCGGGCACGGCTACGGATTGACCACCTGGCGGGCGGGACTCGCGCACGCGGGGGCCAGGACCATCGGTCTCGACGGCGTGGTCGCTCAGCAGGACAACTACCGCCGGTCCGGCTTCTCCCCGGCCCATCGCACGGTGCGCCACGTCGGCCGGATCGGTACCGACGAGCAGCCCGCGCACGTCCGCCGGATCACCGCTGCGGACCGGCAATCCGTCGCGGTGTACGACAGTGCGTGCTGGCCGGCCGACCGCCCGCGCTTCCTGGACCGCTGGCTGACCACGGAGGGCCACCGGGCGCTGGCCCGGGTCGTCGACGGCCGGCTGACCGGCTTCGCGGTGATCCGTCCGGCGCGCGAAACGCTGCGCATCGGCCCGCTGTACGCCGACTCGCCGTCCGATGCGCGGGCGTTGTACGCGGCGCTGGCCGCCGAGGCGGGTCCGGCGCAGGTCGCGGTGGATGTCCCCGATGCGAATCCGGCCGGTATCGCACTGGCGCAGTCACTCGGTCTGACGCCGGCCTTCGAAACGGCCCGGATGTACACCGGCCCGATCCGGCCGCTCGCCGAGGACCGTGTCTACGGGGTCACCACCTTGGAACTCGGCTGAACCGGCACCGTGCGCGCCGCTGCCGGTCGGCGCTCAGTCGAGGAACGCGCCGAAACTGACGTCGCGCGCGGCGACACCGCTCATTTCCCGGACCATGCGCTCGCCCTCCGCCACCAGCGCGGCCCGGTCGGCGCGACCCAGCCGGGCGAACGGGTCGATCTGCAGGGTGACGGCTCCCCGGTACTCTTTCTGCCGCCAGATACCGGCCAGGAATCCGTCGACGAGGAAGCTGCCGAACGCCTGATTCCCCCTGCCGTTGCGGCCCCGGTACTCCGCCGGGATCACCCGGGTGCGATCGGCGTGAGCCAGCAGCAGGTTGTCGTACTCGGGCAGGAAACGAGGCGGTGCGGGGGTGTGCTGATCCGGACGCGACGCCTCCGGAAGGTCGAAGAGCTCGACGCCGTCGGCGTCCTGAAAGGTCATCAGCTGCGGCCGCAGCCGCTCGAACACCTCCCCCAATCTGGTCAGTCCCGCCCACTTCTGCATGTCCATCACCGACGCGGGGCCGAAAGCACGCAGATAACGCAGCACGGTGGCGTCGGGAGCGGGGACGGCCTCGGGCTTGCGGTCCAGCCACCGTTCGACGGTGGTGAGCGCGACCTGACCGCTCCGGCCCCACAGCCCGCGCGGGGTGACCTGCACCAGAGGCAGCCGGCACCGGGCCGCGATGGAGAGAGCCGACGGATCGGCATTCGGCCACCGGGTCAGCAGCTCTTCCCGGATCTCCTTCATCGTGCGCGGCTGGTCCTCGACCAGGGCGCGCGCGAGTTCGGCCAGCCGATCGAGGTCGACGCCCACCAGGTCCTTGCGGAACGCCACCAGTTCACGGTCCCGGGCGGCCTGGACGAGCGGGCGCAGCGTCAGCGCATCGTCCGCGGTGTGCAGGTGGATGGTGGAACGCATGGTCACGATACGGACGGCCTCACGCGTCTGCAGCAGACCGGACAGCTCCTGCGGGTCGAATCCTTCGAGACGGGACCAGAGCTGGTAATACGGCGGCTTGGTGTTCTGAGCCTGCAGGCCCAGCAGGTGCGCTACGGCGTCCTTGGCCGGCATCACCTCGCGGCGCAGCAGAAGTTGGCGGTCCAGGGTGGCGCGGTTGAGTGCGCGCGTACTCATCAAGGCCATACGCGGAACGCTACCGGGCGTGCTCCCGCCGGCTCGGTGGCCCACCGCGGCCGTCCGCGCGGCACCGCTCTCCCCCACCGTGCGTTCGTCAAGACTCTTGACACACTTTCGGAGCGCCCGGGTAACCTCTCCCCCATGAGTCGGCAGCCCGGAGGATCGCTGCGCAGTCTGCGCCGTACCAATGAGGAGCAGTTGCTCGGTCTGCTGTTGGCCCAGGGGCCGCTGCATCGGGCCGGGCTGGCACGCCGGGCGGGAGTCTCGCGCACCACGGTGTCGACGATTGTGAGCGACCTGATGGCGCGGGGGCTGGTGGTCCAGTCCGAGGAGGAGCCGGACGACGGTCACGACGGACGGGCCCGGGATCTGCTGTCGGTCAGTCCGCGGGCGGCCGCGGTGGCCGGGATGAACCACACCTTCGACGGTGTGTGGGTACACGTCAGCGACCTGTCCGGGCAGGAGATCGCCGGCTCCGGTGTCGTGCTCGACCCGGCCCGGTGCCCCGCCGAGCGCATCGCGGCAGGCGCGCGGATCCTCGAACAACTGCTGGGCGAGGCCGGTTTGCGCCAGGATCAGGTCATCGGGGTCGGCATGGGGGTGCCGGGGCCGATCCACCGGGACACGGGCATCGTGGGCGTATCCCTCCCCGGCCAGCCCTGGTCGCATGTGCACGCCGCCGAGGAGTTCGAGCGTGCGCTGGGCCTGCCGGTCGTGGTGGAGAACAACACGCGCCTCGAGGCCGTCGCGGAGGCCCGTTGGGGGGCCGGGCGCGGGGTCCGGAACCTTCTCTACTTCGGGCTGTCCAGCGGCATCGGTTCCGGGCTGCTCCTGGACGGCCGGCTCTACCGGGGAGCGGTCGGCGCCGCCGGGGAACTGGGGCACATGTCGGTCAGCGCGGACGGGCCGGCCTGCCGGTGCGGAAACCGTGGCTGCCTGGTGCTGCAGGCCGGAATCCCGGCCGTGGTCGCCGCCCTGCGGCCGGTCTTCGGCGAGGACGTCGGCCTCGAGGAGATGCTGGCGCGAACGGCGGCCGGGGACCGGGCAGGCGAAGGGGTGTTCGCGGATGTGGGCACCGTGGTCGGTCAGGTGCTGGCGAACCTCTGCAATCTGCTGAACCCCGAACGCATCGTCGTCGGAGGTGAGTTGTCCCGGGCCGGCGAGGTACTCCTGGCGCCCATGCGTACGGCGATCCGCCGGTACGCGCTCTCGCTGGTGCGGGAGGTGGACGTGGTGTCGGCGGAGTTGGAGCTCGGATCGCGAGTCGGCGCACTCGGCGGCGCCGCGCTCGTCCTCAGTGAGACGCCGGACCTGGCCGCCGTACTCAACCGGGCCACGGTGAACGGGGCAACCGCATGAGCGATCGGGGCACCGGACCCACTGCGGATGTGCGCGAATGTGAGCGCTTTCTCAGCTGTTCTTCTGTGATTGCTTCTGTTCTATAGTGCGGGGCGACGGAGACACGCAACCCCTTCAGCAGTGTCCGGCCGACAGGAGTGGATACACATGGCGGATCAGGGAGGCCTGCTCGCCCAGCAGCGTCGCGCGCTGATCCTGGAGTCGGTGCGCCGGGACGGAGCGGTCCGGGTCACCCAGCTCGTCGGACAGCTCGGGGTCTCGGACATGACCATCCGCCGGGACCTGGACGCCCTGTCGAGCGCCGGGTTCCTGGAGAAGGTGCACGGCGGGGCCGTTTCGGTCAGTACGAGCCTCTACGAGCCCGGTTTCGAGGCGAAGTCCACCCGCGAGTCGGCGGCGAAGGCCGCGATCGCGGACACGGCGGCGGCGCGGGTCGAGCCGGGCAGCGTGGTCGCCATCGGAGCCGGCACGACGGCGCACGCGGTGGCCACCCGGCTGGTGGACGTCCCGAGCCTGACCGTGGTGACCAATTCGCTGCCGGTCGCCGAGGTCTTCCAGGCCGCGGCCCGGGAGGGCGGCGGGGCGACCGCTGCGACGCTGCTGCTCACCGGCGGTTCCCCGACCCCGTCCGCGGCGCTGGTCGGACCGCTGGCCGACCTGGTCATCGGCTCGCTCCATGTGGACCTGTTGATACTGGGCACCCACGGCGCGTCCGAGGCGGCCGGGCTGACCAGCCCCAACCTCGCCGAGGCCCGGACCAACCGGGCGCTGGTCGCCGCCGCCCGGCGGGTCGTGGTGGTGGCGGACCACACCAAATGGGGGGTCGTCGGCCTCAGTGGCTTCTGCCCGCTGGCCGACATCAACTGGTTCATCACGGACGACCGGCTGCCGGCCCAGGCATCCGCCCTGCTCGCGGAGACGGTGGGCGAACTGACCATCGCCGGCGCGCAGGGCAACTGATCCGGCAGCGGGCAGCCGAAAGTCAACATACTCCAACGCCGCCGCCGGCCCCCGGCCCGAGCACCGGACCGGGGAAGCCGACGCGGGCCGCGCCCAGCGAGCCGTCCGCACCGGCAACCGCGGATGTCCCACTCCCTTGTGAGCTGCGGGAAGTTGGCGTTCCTTGTGACAACTCGTCCGAGCTCGGCCCGGGCGTCCGCGGCACGCCGGATCGGTCGAGAGCACCGATCACGGCCATCGCGGGGACGAAGCGGACAACTGGCGGCCAACCCACCACCTCGTTCGACATCACGGTCCGGCAACGCATCCTCTGTAGAGCGTTGACGGTCCCAACCATCTGGCGTAGAACTACCCCAGCGGTCGAGATACGTTTCATCTTGGTGACTTCTGTTGGAAATCGATAGTTGCTACAGGGCCCCTCCAGGAACTTCCACGCCGTTGTCGCTCCACCTCTCGTCCTCTAGAACGCCCACACACACATGGAGGCACCATGTCGGACGTCGATTCGTCGGGATCCAGCCGAGACGTCGGGACGTCACCGACTCGCAGGAACGTACTGAGGGGCATCGCCGGCGCGGCCGGCCTGGCTGTCGTCTCCGGCGGCCTGCTCACCGCCTGTGACAGCTCGTCCTCGCCGAAGAGTTCCAACAACGGCAAGAAGGGCGGACCGATCACCTTCGGTTCGAACTACTCGGACCCGGCGGCGAAGACCGCTTTCGCCGCGCTGTGCACGGCGGCAACCGCGTCGACCAAGTCGAAGATCACGATCAACACGGTCGACCACAACTCCTTCCAGGAGAACATCACCAGCTATCTGCAGGGCACGCCGAACGACCTCTTCACCTGGTTCGCCGGCTACCGCATGCAGTACTTCGCCGCGCAGGGCCTCGCCCAGCCGCTGGACGACGTGTGGGACAAGATCGGCAGCAACTTCGGACCGGCCGCCAAGAAGCTCTCCACCGGGCTGGACGGCCACCAGTATTTCGTTCCGCTGTACAACTACCCGTGGGTGGTCCACTACAACAAGAGCCACTTCGCCGCCAAGGGCTACCAGGTCCCGACCACCTGGGACGAGTACAAGGCGCTGTGCAAGAAGATGAAGAGCGACGGGATCATACCCATCGCCTTCGCCGACAAGGACGGCTGGCCCGCGCTGGGGACGTTCGACATCCTCAACATGCGCATCAACGGCTACGACTACCACGCGAAGCTGATGAAGCACGAGATCCCGTGGACGGACAAGGGCGTCACCACGGTGTTCGAGCACTGGGCCGAGATCCTGCCCTACATGCAGTCCGGCGCCAACGGCCGCATCTGGCAGGACGCGGCCAAGACCCTGGAGTCCAAGAAGGCCGGGATGATGTTCCAGGGCACCAACCAGGTCGCGGCGCAGTACGTCACGGACAAGGCGAACCTCGACGACCTGGACTTCTTCACCTTCCCGGCGATCAACCCGACGTACGGCCAGGACTACATGGACGCGCCCACCGACGGGTTCATGCTGAGCAAGAAGGCGAAGAACACCGTCGCCGCCAAGGCCGTTCTGGAGTACATCGGTACGGGTGCGGCGGAGGCCACCTACCTGAAGACCGACCAGTGGGACGTGGGTCTGGCCACCGGGCTGCAGGTGCCGAGCTACAACGCCATCCAGAAGAAGTCGGTCACCGAGATCGCCAAGTGCAAGGCGGTCGGTCAGTTCATGGACCGCGACGCCGACCCGGCGATGGCCACAGCGATGATCTCGATCATCCAGAAGTTCATCGGCGACCCGAGCACCAGCAACATCGCCAAGCTGCAGAAGAGCGCCGAATCGCAGGCAAAGGCGATCTACAGCTGATGAGTTCGCAGACTCGCGTGCCCGCTCCGGCGGCGCCGGCCACGACCGAAGCACCGGTCCGCCGTCGCCGCCGGGGCGTGCGCAGAATGTCCCGACGCGACCGCATTGTGGTCGCCCTGCTGCTCGGCATCCCGCTGTTGATCGACATCGCGTTCGTCTGGGTCCCGGCCCTGGGCACCGTACTGCTGTCGTTCTTCAAGTGGAACGGCGTGGGAGGTCTGAGCACCAAGACCTGTCAGCCCAACCTTCCGTCCATCCTCAACAACGGGTGCATGGACGGAATTCAGAATTTCCACCAGGCGGCCACGAACTATCCGTCCTTCTGGCCGGCCGTCTGGCACAACCTGATCTGGCTCGGCGTCTTCGTCTTCATCGCGACACCGCTCGGCATGCTGTTCGCGGTCGTCATCGACCGCGGCATCAAGGGCAGCCGGATGTATCAGAGCATCCTGTTCCTGCCGGTCATGCTGTCTCTGGCGCTGGTCGGCATCATCTGGGAGTTCATGTACTCGCAGAACCTCGGGCTGATCAACACCGTCATCGGACGCAACGGCAGCAACAACGCCATCGACTGGCTCGGCGACCCGCACCTCAACCTGTGGGCCGTGCTGGTCGAAGCGACCTGGCGGCAGTCCGGCTATGTGATGGTGCTCTATCTGGCCGGTCTCAAGGCGGTCGACCCCACGCTCCGGGAGGCCGCCCGGGTCGACGGGGCCAATGCCTGGGACACCTTCTGGCGCGTGATCTTCCCCGTGATGCGGCCGATCAACATCGTCATCATGGTCGTCACCGTCATCGAGTCGCTGCGCGCCTTCGACCTGGTGTACATCACCAACAAGGGAATCAACGGCCTGGAACTGCTCTCGGTACTGGTCACATCGAACATCGTCGGCGAGACCCAACGCGTGGGCTTCGGCTCCGCGCTCGGCGTGGTGCTGCTGGTGATCTCGCTGGTGCCGATCTGCATCTTCCTGTACCAGACGTTCCGCCGTGAGGAAACGCGATGACCACCGACACCCTGCCGCCCCCGCTTCAGGCTCAGCCGGCCGCTCAGGGCCGCAAGAAGACGCGGCCCTGGGGCCAGATCGCGTCCCAGCTGTTCCTGATCAGCGCCTCGGTCATGTGGCTGCTGCCGATCGCCTTCGCCCTGTACGTCGCGATCCGGCCGTACCAGGACACCACGAAGTACGGCTATGTCTCGCTGCCCCACCATCTGACGCTGAAGAACTTCAGCGATGCGTGGGTGCAGTCGGACATGCTGCACTTCTTCCTGAACTCGGTGCTGATCACTCTCCCGGCCGTCGTCATCGTGCTGGCGCTGGCCTCGGGGGTGGCCTTCGTGCTGACCCGTGTCAACGTCAAGATCAACGTGGCGCTGCTGATCGTTTTCACGGCCGGGAACCTGCTGCCCCAGCAGGTGATCATCACTCCGCTGTACCGCATCTTCCTGAAGCTGCCGCTGCCGTCGTTCCTCAGCGGCAGCGGGCTGATGTACAACTCGATCACCGGACTGATCGTCATCAACGTGGCGTTCCAGCTGGGCTTCTGCGTCTTCGTGCTGAGCAACTACATGAAGTCGGTCCCGGAGGAGATGTACGAGGCGGCCATGGTGGACGGAGCGAGCCTGTGGGTCCGCTTCTGGAAGCTGACCCTGCCGTTGTGCCGGCCGGCCCTGGCCGCGCTGGCCACCCTGCTGACCACGTGGATCTACAACGACTTCTTCTGGGCCATCACGTTGATGTCGTCCGGCGACAAACGCCCGGTCACCTCGGCACTGGCCAACCTGCAGGGCCAGTTCGTGAGCAATCAGAACCTGATCGCGGCGGCCGCGATGATCGCAGCCGTGCCCACTCTGATCGTTTACATCCTGCTGCAGAAGCAGTTCATCGCGGGCCTCTCGCTCGGGTCCAGCAAGGGCTGACGACCCGGATGGTCGTCCTCCGCGCCGACGTCCCTGCTACGGGGCCGCCCACACCCGGGGTGGCCCCGTACGGCGTTGTCACCTCTTGCGGGCCACACCCGCGTAGAGGGAGACGGCGGCGTCGGTCGCACCGGACAGGGTCTCGCCGTCCGGCTGCCAGCGGTGGGGGACTTCGAGTCCCGGTTCGACGAATTCGAGACCGTCGAAGAAGCCGAGTACTTCTTTGCGGGACCGGACCTGGATCTCGATGCCGCCGGATCGGTAGACCTCGAGGATCTTCTCCCAGGCCTCCGGGTCGAAGTCGGGAGTGCAGTGGGACATCATCAGATAGCTGCCCGGGGCAAGGGCGTCAACAAGGTGCTGCACGATCTCGTACGGCCGGCGCTCGTCGGGGACGAAGTGGAGCAGAGCGTTGAGGGACAGGGCGACCGGCCGGCTCATGTCGAGCGTCTGGTGGAGCAGTTCGGCCGAGGTGATCGTCTCCGGCTCCCGCACGTCCGCCTGGATGTAGGCCGTACGGCCTTCCGGCTTGCTCCGCATCAGCGCCTGGGCGTGCCGCAGTACCACGGGGTCGTAGTCGACGTAGACGACCCGGGACTCCGGGTGGGTCCCTTGCGCGATCTGGTGCAGGTTCGGCTGGGTGGGGATGCCGGTTCCCACGTCGAGGAACTGCCGCACGTCGGTATGGGCGGTGATCCAGCGGGTCGCCCGGTGCATGAACTGCCGGTTGGTCCTGGCGCAGATCTTGATCGAGGGAAAGACGGCCAGTACCTGGGCCGCGGCCTCCTGATCAACCTCGTAATGGTCCTTGCCGTCGAGGTAGTAGTCATACATACGGGCACTGTGCGGTTTCGTGGTGTCGATCGGATCGGCGTCGTGACCGATATCGGCCATGCCAGGTCTCCAGTTCCTCGTGGGGGTCGGGACGGCTTCGGGAGGGCTCAGGCGTCCAGCAGGTAGTCCGCCTGACCGGCCTTGGCACCTGCGATGAACGCGGCGAGCTCGTCGCGCGTGTAGATCAGCGCCGCGCCCGAGGGATCGGTGGACTGCCGGATGGCGATCATGCCGCCGGGCAGCCGCTTGGCCTCCACGCAGTTGCCGCCGTTCGTCCCGCTCCAGGGCTTCTCCCAGCCGTCGATCCCGAGCGACGTGGCGGAAATTCCATTGACCGGAACGGCGTCGGTGTGGGCGGTGTTGGTGGGGACGGTGTTGGCCGACAGGGTGTTGTGCGAGTGGTTCATGTGCGGTCCTTGCATGCGTCTTCCAGAATTTTGCGGGTTTCTTCGACGGTCCTCGCCTGGGTGGACAAGCGGTCCAGCGCCTCCAGATGTGCGGAGACATAGGGACGCTGGTCCTGGTAGGCGGCGCCGCTCAGGGACTCCGTGTAGACGATGTCCGGCAGTTCGGGCATCTCGAAGCGGAACAGAGTGAAGGGGCCGAACGCTCCGATGTGCGGTCCTATTTCGAACGGCAGGATCTGCAGGGTGACGTTGAACAGTCTCGTCGCCCGGAACAGCCGCTCGATCTGGCCGCGCATCACCTCCCGGCCGCCGACCGGCCGATGGAGCACGGCTTCTTCGAACAGAACCCACAGTGCAGGGGCGTTCGGCTGCTCCAGCAGCTCCTGACGTTTGAGACGGAGAGCGACGCGCCGCTCCAGCTCGCCGTCGGAGTCACGTCCCACGCCCGCGCCGAGTACCGCCCGGGCATAATCCTCGGTCTGCAGGAGGCCCGGCACATAGTGCGGTTCATAGGTTCGGATGAGGGTGGCTTCGTCCTCCAGGCTGACGTAGACGCTGAACCAGTCGGGCAGAGCGTCGCGGTAGTCGTGCCACCAGCCGGGCTTGTTGGCGTCCCGGGCCAGTGAGATGAACTCCTCGATTTCCTTGGCCGGTACGGCGTAGTGCGCCAGCAGTTGACGGACGTAAGGGAGCTTCAAGCCGACTTCGGCCTTCTCCATGCGCCTGATGGTCACCGGTGTGACATCGATGGCCTTCGCGGCCTCGTCGAAGGTCACTCCGGCTGATTCGCGCAATGCTCCCAACCGCTTGCTCAGAACGATGCGCAGGACGGTCGGCGCGGTGCCCGCTTTCGCTTCGCTCACGTATTCGCTACCTCCTGACTGATCATCACGAGCCGTAGTGTGCCAGGCGATTGGCGCGAGAGACAGATGGGTGAGGGCAATCTGAAATTATCAGGTTGCCGGTTGCGATGTGACGGCGTCAGCGAGCATAGTGAACCTCGTGACTCACAGCGCTGATGTCAGAAGCCAGGGACAACTTCCGTTACACACAGGAAGTTTGCACACGGACCAGCGACGGATCGAACACAGGCACGTGTTCACCGTCCCCGGATCTCCGGACTCCGTGGCGGATGCCAGACGCCGCACTCGTGACCGTCTGCGACTGTGGGGGCTTGCGGAGGACACGTGTGATCTCACTGTGCTCATCGTCTCCGAACTCGTCACCAACGCGGTGCGTCACACCGCCAGCACCGCCGTGCTGTGTCAGGTACGCAGCAGCACCGACGGACTGGTGCATGTCGAGGTGCAGGATGAAGGCACCTGCGGCCCCAAGCCCCGGAAACTCGTGCCGGGTCCGGATGCGGAAAGCGGGCGCGGGCTGCTGCTGGTGGACGCCCTGACCGAGGACTGGGGCATCAGAACCGCGGATCCGGCTGCGGGCCGCACCGTGTGGGCGACGCTCCGCGCCATGGCATGAAGGGCCGGACCCGTGATGCAGAGCTTGACGGAACCGACGACCGATCCGGGAGATGACGCGTCGTGAGCAGTGCCCCTTCGACCGTGCCACCCATGGGAGTCAGTCTGTTGCCGGCCCCGGACGCGCACGATTACGCCGCTTACGCCGAAGCCCTGGAGGACTCCGGGCTGCTGGCAGGCGCCGTCGCGGTCAAGGTGTCCCGGATCCCGCTGCTGGCC
This sequence comes from Streptomyces sp. NPDC051322, assembly GCF_040689485.1. NCBI lineage: Bacteria > Bacillati > Actinomycetota > Actinomycetes > Kitasatosporales > Streptomycetaceae > Streptomyces > Streptomyces sp. NPDC051322. The sequence goes on from NZ_JBFBAK010000007.1 coordinate 57,072, forward strand.
GTCCCGGTCGGCGGCACCCGCCGGGGCGGATGTCTGGTCGTCGGTACGAACTGCCGCACCGCCCTGGCCATCTGTGACGCGCTCGCCGGCTGGACCGGATTCCCGGAGGTGCGGGTCATGGAGTCCCGCCGCAAGTGGGTGGTGGCCTGGGGCGAGAGCGAACCCGAGCCGGGCTGGGACCTGGTGCACCCCGACCGCCTGCGCTTCTACGGCTATGCCCCCGCCGCGGTCGCCCGGCGGGCCGCAGTAGGCGTCTGACGGTGTACGGCGGCGGCCTCTGCCGGGCACAAGCCGGCCAGCAGGCAACAGATCAGCCACGCGACGAAGTCAGCCGCGCGAAGACGACGACGTTCCCGTCGTAACCGGTCGAGGTCGAATAGGCGCCGCCGCAGGTGATGACCCGGAGTTCGGGCCGACCGGTGCCGCCGTAGACCTGCTGGGCGGGGAACCCCTTCTTCATGAAGGTCTTGACGCTGTAGACGTCGAACACAGCGGTACGGCCGTCCGCTCGCCGTACGTCGATGTGCGCGCCCTTCCGCAGTTCGCCCAGGCGGAAGAACACCGCGGGGCCGGACAGGTTGTCCACATGCCCGACGACCACCGCGGTGCCGTGCTCCCCCGGCGTGACCGATCCGGTGTACCAGCCGGCCAGATTCTTGTTCTCCGGTGGCGGCGCGTCGATCCAGCCGTCCTTGCCCCGGCCCACTTCGGTGACCGGTGCGTCGACGCCGATGGCGGGGATCAGCACCCGCCCGGCACGGGAGGCCGGGAGCGCAGTGACCGAATCCGGCCTCGGGTCGCTGGCCACGCCGTCCGCGACGGACGCTGCCTCCGGCTGCGGAGGGCCCGAGCCCTCGGCGCCGTTGCGCACCAGGGCGATTCCGGCGAGCAGCACGAGCGCCACGGCACCCCAGTGGGACCGGGTCCGGGAACGGGCGCGGTGGCGGTCGCCGTGGTGCGGGACGCCGGGGCAGGCCGTGCCCCGCCATACCCGCACGTCCGGGGCGGGCGCGCCGCTCCCCGTACGGGTCAGGTCCGGTCCCGGAGGGCCCGGCGGCGCAGGTGGAGCACCCCGCCGAGGGCGGCGGCGATGAGCACGCCGCCGGCCACCAGCTCGGCCGGGTCGGTGCCGGTGATCGAGCCGCCCAGACCCGCGTTGACGCCCTTGTCGGCCGCGCCTGGCCCATCCGGCCTACCGGCCTGGTCCCCCCAGCCCGTCTCGTCTCCCTTGCCGTACTGGTTCGGCTTACCGGTCTCATCGCCCTTGCCGTGCTGATCCGGCTTACCGCTTTCGTCACCCTTGCCGGTGGAGACCGTCAGCGGGGTGGTGCCCGTTTCGCCGTCGCAGTCGAAGGTGATGTCGTACTGGACGCCCGGCTTGGCCTCCGGGTCGACCACCGCCTTCGTCGGCTTGCCCTTCTTGACGGTGACGGTGTCGAAGACCCCGGAAGTGACGGTGACGCTCGGGGCGTCACAGCCGGTCACGGTCAGAGTGACCGTGCCGCCGGGCGCGACCGAGGCCGGTGTCGCGGTGTATCCGAAGGAAGTGATGCCGCTGTCGTCGCCGGCGGTCGCAGCCGGGGCGGACAGCGATATCGCGGCAACGCTCAGCAGGGCGGCGGAACCGATACTCGTCCAGCGCATGGGTGTACCTTCCAGCAGAGAATTGCGGCATTTATCGGCACTTAGCAACAAATGCACGCCCTTGCTGGGCAGGCTAGGCCGGTAGTGATCACCTCGCGAGCCCGGTCACCCGAACGAGTCTCCCGCTTGCGCCGAATCGGCCGTGTCTCTCCCTGCGGACGACCGTGCGACGGGACATGTCCGGGCCCGTTCGCCGTACACGAGGGACAGCTCCGGTGCGGTGCCCGAGATGCGGGCAACCATGCTCCTTTTTACCTTAGCTGAATGATCATCAGACCCCTCGTACGAAGTCTCTGTGCGGGCGCCATGGTGTTGGCCGCGAGCATCGGCTTCATCGCTCCCGGCGTCGCGTCCCCGCCATCCGACCAGCACCGTGCCCCCCGCGCCCCCGCTCTGCCCGAGGGGCTGTCCGCCCTGTCCTGGGTGGTCGCCGACGCCACCACGGGCGACGTCCTGGCATCCAGGGCACCCCATATGCACCTCCCCCCGGCCAGCACTCTCAAGACCCTCTTCGCCCTCACCGTGCTGCCCAAGCTCCCTGCGGAGAAGCTGCACACCGTGTCGCCCGCGGATCTGGCCGGCCTCGGCGCGGGGAGCAGTCAGGTCGGTGTCCAGGAGGGGCGTGCCTACCGGGTGGCGGATCTGTGGCGCGGGGTCTTCCTCCGTTCGGGTGGCGACGCGGTGCATGTGCTGGCCGCCATGAACGGGGGTGTGCAGAAGACCATCGCCGACATGCGGCAACGGGCCGAGGAGCTGGGCGCCGACGACACCCGGGTCATGTCCCCGGACGGTTACGACACACCGGGGCAGTATTCCTCCGCCTACGACCTCGCCCTGTTCGGCAGGGCCGGCCTGGCCGACCCGGCGTTCGCCCAGTACTGCTCGACCGCCGTCGCGTCGTTTCCCGGCGGTGTGGACAGCGATGGCCGGGTGGGCTCCTCCTTCGAGATCCAGAACACCAACCGGCTGCTGACCGGTACCACGGACGTCGACCCTTATCCGGGGCTCATCGGGATCAAGAACGGTTACACCACGCTGGCCGGCAACACCCTGATCGCGGCCGCCCACCGCGGGAACCGGACGCTGATCGTGACGGTCATGAACCCTCAGGCGGGTTCCGTGTACGAGGAGGCGCGTTCGCTCCTCGACTGGGGCTTCGCCGCCGACGACAAGGTGCAGCCGGTGGGAGCGCTGCGACCCGCCGGGGTGAATCCCGCCGTACTTCACCGGGCGAAGGCGAACACGAAGCCGACAGCGGAAGCAGCGCCGCTGCCCGCCCAGGCGCCTCCGGCCGACGGCACGTCGCACAGCGACGCCCACGCAGGCCTCATGTCACCGATCGGGATGGCGGCAGTCGGGGCTCTGCTCGTCTCGCTGGTGGGCTCGCTGTGGCTGCTCCGCCGACGGATGCGACGCTGACGGACAGGACGCCGGCCGGATGCGACGCTGACGGGTTGCCGTCCGCACGCCGTTCAGGAGATGCGGGTGCCGCTCGCCAGCAGCAGTGCCACGTCCACCACGGTCACCGCCACGGCCGCAGCGAACGCCGTACGCTCCCAGCGTCGCCCCAGCACGCTGCCCGCCGCCGCGATCCCCACCGCACACCCGAGCGCCATGGCGCCCCGGGTGCCCGGCGGACCGGCGGGACCGAGCACCAGAACGGCGGAGGCGGCCACCAGCGGTACCGGCAGCAACAGCCGGGCACCGTCAGGGCCGAGCCGCTGCGGCCAGCCACGCACCCCGGCCCGCAGATCGGCGCGGATGTCGGGCAGTACATCACCCAGGTGGGCGCCGACTCCCAGCAGCGCCCCCGCGGTGACGATCCACCAGGCCGGCGCGGGCGCTCCGGGGGAGCCGAGCGCGACGAAGGCCGGCAGACTGGCGAAGCCCAGTGCGTAGGGCAGCCAGGACCAGACGGTCGCCTTGAGCCGGAGGTTGTACGCCCACGCACCCGCGACGCCGAGCAGGTGGACGGCGCCCGCCCACGGACCGCAGCCGAACGACAGCGGTACACACAGCGCCAACGCCAGGAACGCGGCGGTCCATACCGTACGCACGCCGACCGCGCCGTCGACGACCGGCTTGCCGCGGCGGCCGGCCGCGATGTCCCTGCGGGCGTCGACCGCGTCGTTGCACCAGCCGACGGACAACTGCCCGGTGAGCACCGCGGCGACGGTCAGCACGCTGCGTGGACCGCTCTGTCCTGCGGTGACGGAGAGACCGGCCATCAGTGCGGTGACCGCCGCCACGGGCCCGGGATGACACGACCCGGCCAGTCCGGCCACCGCGGCGCCCCTTCGCGCGGCCGGCTCATCGGGCACTGACTGTTCGGGCGCCGGCTGCTCGGGAGTTCCCACCCGGCGATCGTAGGGGCCCGGGTTGAGCTCGGGCGGTACCGTTCAGGGTGTCGGGGCGCTCGCCGGGGGCAGGGATGCTGGAATGCAGAGGGGAACCCATCCCCCAGGCGGGAGAGCAGATGACCCGGATCGCAGCCGTCCACGGTGTCCTCGCACCACATCGGCACACGCAGAGCGAGATCACCGACATGGTGGCCCGTGTCTGCCTGCCCGAGGGTACCGACCGGCGGGTTCTCGACCGGCTTCATCGGAGCGCGAAGGTCCGCTCGCGTCATATGACGCTACCGCTCGAGCAGTACGAACGGCTGGACGGATTCGGCGCCGCCAACGACGCGTTCATCGCGGGCGCCACCGATCTCGGCGCCAGGGCCGTGCGGGGCGCGCTGCACGCGGCGGCCCTGTCGGCCACCGACGTGGACCTGTTGGTCTTCACCTCGGTCACCGGCATCGCGACCCCCTCGATCGATGCCCGGCTCGCGGGGCGGCTCGGGCTGCGCAGCGACGTCAAACGGCTCCCGCTCTTCGGCCTGGGCTGCGCCGGTGGCGCGGCCGGTCTGGCCCGGGTGCACGATTATCTGCTCGGCCGGCCGGATCAGGTGGCGGTGCTGCTCTCGGTGGAACTGTGTTCGCTCACGTTCCAGCGCCGGGACGCCTCGATGGCCAATCTGATCGCCACCGCCCTCTTCGGGGACGGCGCGGCCGCCGTCGTCGTCCGCGGCGCCGACCGCCCCGCCCCGGCACCCGGGACCGAGGGGCCGACGATCGTGGACACCCGCAGCCGGCTGTACCCCGACACCGAGCGGATCATGGGCTGGGACATCCGGAGCTCCGGCTTCCAGGTCGTCCTGGACGCCTCCGTCCCCGATGTGGTGCGCCGCCATCTCGCGGCGGACGTCGAGGCGTTCCTCAGCGAGCACGGCCTGAAGACCAAGGATGTGGCAGCCTGGGTCTGCCACCCGGGCGGTCCCAAGGTGCTCGATGCGGTCACCGAGGCGCTCGAACTGCCCGACGGCGCACTGGACATCACCTGGCGCCATCTGGCCGACGTGGGCAATCTGTCCTCGTCGTCCGTGCTCCATGTGCTGCGCGACACGCTGGCGGAGCACCGCCCGCCGCCGGGCACCCCGGGGCTGCTGCTTGCCATGGGGCCGGGCTTCTGCTGCGAACTGGTGCTGCTGCGCTGGTAGGTCGGAGGACCGCATGATCTGGTACGTACTGCTGGTGGCCGTCGTCGCGGCCGAGCGGATCGCCGAACTCGTCGTCGCCCGGCGCAATGAGCGGTGGAGCATGGCACGCGGGGCGACGGTCGCGGGCCAGGGCCACTATCCGCCGATGGTCGCCCTGCACACCGGTCTGCTGGCGGCCTGCGTAGCGGAGGCGTGGCTCGGCGGCCGGCCGTTCCTGCCGGAGCTGGGCTGGCCGATGGTGGCCGTGCTGCTCGCCGCCCAGGGGCTGCGCTGGTGGTGCATCGGCACCCTCGGCCCGCGCTGGAACACCCGGGTGATCGTCGTCCCGGGGCTCCCGCTGGTACAGGGCGGCCCCTACCGCTGGCTGCGGCATCCCAACTACGTCGCCGTGGTCGCCGAGGGAGTCGCCCTCCCCCTCGTGCACACCGCGTGGGTGACCGCGGTCGCGTTCACGGTGCTCAACGCTGCGCTGCTGACCGTCCGTATCCGTTGCGAGAACCAGGCACTCACCGCCGCGGCCGCGCCACCGTTCGCCACCGGCAGGGACCTCACCGCGTGATCGATGTGCTGGTGGCGGGCGGTGGCCCGGCCGGGCTCGCCACGGCGATCCGGGCCGCCCTGGCGGGACTCGATTCGGTGGTGGTCGAACCGCGGGCCGCGCCCGTCGACAAGGCCTGCGGGGAAGGCGTGATGCCCGCGGGCGTCGCCGCGCTGCGGGACCTGGGGATCGGCCTGCAGGGACGGGAGTTGCACGGCATCCGCTACCTGGACCGGGCATACCGTGCCGAAGCCCGGTTCCGCGAGGGGACGGGTCTCGGGGTACGGCGGACCGTGCTGCACGCCGCCCTGCACCGGCGCGCCCGCGAAGTCGGCGTACGGATGATCGACGGCAGGATCGGCGTGGTGCACCAGGACGCGGACAGCGTCACCGCAGGCGGCCTCACGGCCCGTTGGCTGATCGCCGCCGACGGACTGCACTCGCCGTTGCGCCGCCGCCTCGGCCTTGACCTGCCTGCCCGGGGCCCCGGCCGTTACGGGCTGCGCCGCCACTACCGGTGCGCACCGTGGACCGATTTCGTGGAGGTGCACTGGTCCCGGTACGGCGAGGCGTATGTGACCCCGGTCGGCGACGATCTGGTGGGAGTCGCCGTCCTCAGCCACAGCCGTCAGGGCTACGACGCGCATCTGGCCGGCTTTCCCGCCCTCTCGGCTGCGCTGCGCGGCCCGTACGCGAGCGCGGTGCGCGGCGCCGGGCCGCTGCGCCAGCGGGTACGACGCCGGGTGGCCGGCCGGGTCCTGCTCGTCGGCGACGCCGCCGGCTATGTCGACGCGCTCACCGGCGAGGGCATCGCCCTGGCACTCGCCACGGCCGGCGCGGCGGTGCGCTGCCTGCTGGCCGGACGGCCGGAGGACTACGAACGGGCCTGGGCGGCGCTGACCCGGCGCCACCGGCTGCTGACCGGTGCGCTGCTGACAGCGAGCCGCAGCCCGCACACGGCCCGCCTGATCGTGCCGGCCGCCGCACGTATGCCGTCGGTCTTCGCCGCCGCCGTGCACGCGCTGCAGTAGCCGAGGGCTTGCACCACCGCCGGCCACTGCCCCGGCATCGGTGAAAGGCCCCGGTCCGCCGGGCTGATCCCGGCGGACCGGTCACCTGCACCGTAGTGCCGGCCGCTATGCCTCGGTGAGACCGATGCCGAAGTGGCCCGCGCTCCGGTCGATGGCATCGAACAGCCGGTTGGCGGGACGTGGCAGGCCGTAGTGTTCGCGCAGCGTGTGTCCGGTGTACTCGGTGCGGAACAGGCCACGCTCCTGGAGGATCGGGACCACCTGGTCGACGAAGACCTCCAGGCCGGAGGGGAGCACCGCAGGCATGATGTTGAAGCCGTCGGCCGCCCCGCTGTCGTACCAGTGCTCGATGGTGTCGGCCACCTGCACCGCGGTACCCGCGAAGGTCCGGTGGCCACGGCCGCCACCGAGCCTGCCGATCAGCCGGCGCACCGTCAGGCGCTCCCGCTTGGCCAGCTCGACGATGAGTGTGTAGCGGCTCTTGGCACCCTCGATCTCGGCCTCGGTAGGGATGTCGTCCGGCAGTTCCTCGTCCAGCTCGAGGTCGTCGGGGTCCAGCCGCAGGGTCTTGGCGAGCTGTCGTTTCGCATACTCGGGGACGATCAACCGGTCGAGTTCGTCGTCGAGTGTCCGGGCCTCGGCCTCGGTGTCACCGATGACCGGGACGATGCCCGGAAGGATCTTGATCCCGTCGGGGTTGCGGCCGATCGCCTCTGCCCGCTGCTTCACGTCCTTGTAGAACGCGACGCCTTCCTCCAGCGTCTGCTGCGCAGTGAACACCGCCTCCGCGTAACGGGCCGCGAAGTCCTTGCCGTTCTCGCTCGATCCGGCCTGTACCAGCAGCGGATAGCCCTGCGGCGGCCGTTCCACGTTGAGCGGGCCGTCCACCCGGAAGAACTCGCCGCGGTGGTTGATCTGCCGCACCCGGTCGGCCCGGGCATGCACGCCCTTCTCCTTGTCCGCGACGACCGCGTCATCCGCCCAGCTGTCCCACAGCTTGGTGGCGACCTCGACGAACTCGGCGGCACGCCGGTACCGGTCGTGGTGCAGCGGAGTGTCGTCCAGGCCGAAGTTGCGGGCGGCATCCGCACCCGCGGTGGTGACGATGTTCCAGCCCGCCCGGCCGTCCGACACATGGTCGACGGAGGCGAACCTGCGGGCGAGGTTGTAGGGGTCGTTGTAGCTGGTCGACGCGGTGGCGATGAGGCCGATGCGCTCGGTGGCCCCGGCCAGCGCCGTCAGCAGGACGGTGGGCTCCAGCTTGGCTGCCGGGCGCCGGCCGGGGTCACCCATCAGAACCGGGCTGTCGGCGAAGAACACCGAATCGAGCTTGCCGCGTTCGGCGGTCCGCGCCAGATGCCGGTAATGCTCGATGTCTGCGTTGGCCCGTGCGGGGCTTTCCGGGAGTCGCCAGGAAGCCTCGTGGTGGCCTGTGGACATCAGAAAGGCGTTCAGGTGCAGCGGCTTGCGGCCGGACCCGGCGGGCCTGCTAGCGGACGTACGCGTCATGGCGGTTCTTCTCCTCGATGATCTGGGGTTGCGCCACGCCGAGTGCGGCGAGCAGGGTATCGCGGTACTCCTGGAACCGCGGGTCGCGCCGGGTCCTGGGTGCCGGAAGGTCAAGGGTGAGATCGACGGAGATGCGACCCTCCTCCAGTACCAGCACCCGGTCGGCGAGCTCGACTGCCTCGTCGACGTCATGGGTGACCAGCAGTACCGCGGGGCGGTGCCGCTCGTAGAGCTCGCGCAGGAGTCCGTGCATCTTGATGCGGGTCAGCGCGTCCAGTGCGCCGAACGGTTCGTCGGCGAGCAGCAGTTCGGGGTCGCGCACCAGGGCGCGAGCCAGCGCGGCGCGCTGCTGTTCGCCGCCGGACAGCTCATGCGGCCAGGCACTGTCCCGGCCGCCGAGGCCGACCTCGGCAAGCGCCGCGAGCCCGCGCGCCCCGGCTCCGGGACCACCGACGCCCAGCACCACGTTGTCGAGCAACCGGAGCCAGGGCAGAAGCCGGGAGTCCTGGAAGGAGAGCGACACCCGCTCGGCCACCTCCAGCTGACCGGAGCCCTGGACCTCGTGGTCCAATCCGGCGACGGCCCTCAGCAGCGTCGACTTGCCCGAACCGCTGCGGCCGAGCAGTGCGGTGAACTCCCCCGATGCCAGCGTGAGATCGAGCTCACGGAGGACCGCACGGTCTCCGAATCGCCGGACCAGCCGCGCCGTCCGCACCGCAGCCCCTGCCGCGCCGACCGCGGGGGTCGGTGGATCCGTGCGGGTCAGCCCGCCAGTGTGCGTCGCCATGACAGGACCCTCCTCTCGACGGCGCGCACCAGCGCGTCCGATGCGAATCCGAAGATGCCGTAGACCAGCAGACCGACCAGGATGATGTCGGTCTGCGCGTACTGCTGGGCCTGGAACATCATGTAACCGATACCCGCGGTGGCATTGACCTGTTCGACGACGATCAAGCCCAGCCAGGAAGCGGTGACGGCCAGCCGCAGACCCACGAAGAAGCCGGGCAACGCGCCGGGCACGACGACCTTCCTGATGAACTGCGCCCGGCTCAGTCCGAGCGACTCGGCGAGCTCCACGTACCGCTTGTCGATGCTGGTCAGCGATGCATAGGTGTTGATGTACACCTGGACCATCACGCCGAGTGCGACGGTGATGACCTTCATGCCCTCGCCGATGCCCAGCCAGAGGATGAGCAGCGGCAGCAGTGCCAGCGACGGGATCGCCCGCTTCACCTGCATGGCGCCGTCGATGGTGGCTTCGCCGACCCGGCTCAGTCCGGCGGCGATCGCCAGTGCGGTGCCCACCACGACGCCGAGCCCGAGGCCCAGGCCCGCGCGCTGCAGGGAGACCAGCAGGTTGTTTTGCAGCCGGCCGTCGGAGATCAGGTCGCCTGCGGTCCGCACGACCGTCCAGGGCGCCGACAGGATTCTGGTGTCGAGCAGACCCAGACCGGTGCCGGCCGCCCAGATCCCGATCAGCAGCAGCGGGCCGACGAGCCTGCCGTACGGGAACAGCTTGCCGGGGCTCAGCCTCCGGCGCCGCGGCCCCGGACCCGCCGTACCCTTGCCCTTCTCCCGGGCAAGCTCGGCGCGCGCGTCCGTGACCAGCGGTTCGGTCGGGGGCGGGGCGGTGTCGCGCACCTGCGTTGTCACGTCAGTCATGACTCACTTCCGGTACTCGGCGGGAACGGACCGGGCGGCGATGGACTCGAAACGCCGGTCGAACAGGCTGTCCACCCGGGTCTTGGGAATGAAGCCGTTCTCCGTCAGCAGATCGGCGGTCTCCTGCTCCCAGGCGATGGCCTTGTCCCAGCTCTTCGGGAAGACGGGCACCGACAGCGACTTGACGATCCGTCGTCCGTCCTGTGCGGTGACACCTTGGTCCTTGACGTAATAGACCTGGTTCCAGCGCTCCTTGTGCTCCCACGCCCACACGCTGCCCCGCGCCCAGAAAGGGATGAAACTCTTGACGGCGGCGAGCTTGTCGCCGTTCTCCAGCACCGAGGTGGGCGCCCACAGCACCGAGAGCAGGTCCACCACCTCGGTGTTGATCCTTCGGGCTCCGTCCTTCCCGAACTGGTCGACATACTTGGTGAGGACGGGCTCGGCCAGCGGGGCGACGTCGACCTGTTTGGTCTGCAGCGCGGTCAGGAACTGGTTGCTGGTCAGTGGCACCAGCGTGACATCGTCCTTGCTCAGTCCGGCCTCCTTGACGGCGCGCAGCAGTACGGCTCCCTGGGCCTGCCCCTGAGAGAAGCCGAGCTTCTTGCCGCGGAAGTCCTCGGCGGAGCGGATGTCGGTACCGGGCGCGGTGGCGAACACGTACAGCGGCTTCTCGTGCAGCTGCACGGCGACGATCTTCGTGTCGAAGCCGATCGCCTGGGCCTGGATGGGCGGCAGCCCGGCATTGCTCGCAAGCTGTATCGACCGGGCGCGGAAACCCTGGATGACGTCGGGACCCGCCGTGAAATTGGGCCAGTGGGTGACCCGGAAAGGAAGTTCCGCCAATTTTCCGGACGCCTTCAGCTGAAGCTCCGTCGAATGGATCGATATGCTCAGTTCCGTTCCCGGTGGTGGTGCGCCGGAAGGGAGCTTTCCGGTGGGCGCGGACCCGACCGATGCGGCTGTTCCCTCGGCGCAGCCTGCGAGGCCGAGCAGCGCGCCACTGCCGAGGGCGAGAAAGGAACGGCGGGCGAGCGGCGTGCGTGAAGCCACGGTTGACATCATGTATTCCCTGAGAGGTGGGTAGTGCCCTGATAGGTGGGTACGGAACGGATTTCAGAGGGAGTGGTAGGCGCCGTCGTGGAAGACCAGCGGGCGGCGTTCCGGGTCGAGCCAGGAGTCCTCGACCCGGGCCACCACGATGCGGTGGTCGCCGGCCGGGACGGTCTGCTCGACGGAGAGCCGGAGCCAGCCGGCCACCTCATCGAGGACGGGCTCCCCGGTGGGCAGCCGCCGCCATGCCGTCGGTGCGGCGAACCTGTCGATACCACTGGTGGCGAATCGCCTGGCCAGTGGCTCCTGGTCGGCTCCGAGGAAATTGATGACCGCCGTCGCGGCCCGTTCGATGTGCGGCCAGGACGAGGCGGCCTCCGCGATGCCGAAGGACGCCAGCGGCGGGTCGATGGACAGGGAGGTGAGCGAGGTGGCGGTGAATCCGACCGGCCCGCTGCCGGCGTCCGCGGTCACCGCGACCACGCCGGCGGGATACCTGCGGAACACTTGCCTGAACCGCTCCGGGGCAATTCCCGTTGCGGAATACGAAGATATGGTGACAGTCATGTCTCCCCCAGGAGAAAGAAGGAAAAGGGCAGAACCGGAAAGGACATCGGTCCGGAAAACAGCATGGCGATATAGCGTGGCATGCCTGCACGGGAGCGCTCTTCGGTTATCGGGAAACCGAACAGGAGCGACAACAGAAACAGCGGGTGGAAACCAGCACCGGCTCGACCCCGCGGCAGCGCCGTGCCGCTGCGGGCACGTAACGAGAAATCCACTGCCGACTGGTCATGAATCCATTGTCCGGTCCGAGTTCTGCGTGGTCAACAATGCAACCTGCTGAATTAAGTCAACTCGCTGCGGTCAGCGCGGGCCAGGGACCGAGCGGGTCAGCGTAGAGGGCCGCCAGAGCCACGGCGCCGCCGGCGGTGGCCGGCACCGATCCGGCGAAACTGCCGGGCAGCACGGCCCGTTCGGGGTCGTCGCAGATCGCGGAGCGCTCGGCCACCTCGGCCCGCAGATCCGCCAGGCACTCCGGCAGCCGTGCGATCCCCGGCTCGACGACGACCAGGACTTCCGGGTCGAACAGGTCGAGCAGCAGGGCCGCCGCTCGGCCCACGAGCTCCGCCCGATGCCGGAAGAGCGCCACAGCCCGTGGATCGCCGGCCATCGCCGTATCCAGCAAGTGCCCGAACGCCGGGACGAACAGACCCCGTTGCGCCGCGAGCCGCACCATGGCCGGCTCCGACACCGCTGCGTGCAGACATCCGGGCCTGCCACAGATGCAGGGCTCCGCCGCGCCGGCCACTTCCCCGGTAGCGACCGGGAGGTGCGCCACGCTCCCTGCTCCGGCCCGGGGGCCCAGATGCACGGACCCGGCGGTGCTGAAAGCCGCATCGATCACCGTGCCGACGAAGAGCAGGACCACGCCGGCCCGGGTGGCCACCTCACCGAACAACTGCTCGGCCCTGGCCAAGGCCCGGGAGTGATTGTCCACTTGGACCGGCAGGCCGGTACGACCGGTGAGGTGCTCGCGCACGGCCACGCCGCGCCAACCGAGCTGTGGATGGTCCACGACCATTCCCGCCACGGGGTCCACCCGGTGACCGGTCGCGACGCCCAGTGCGAGGACGGTACGTCCGGCCGCGTGCGCCTCCACCAGCCGGGGCAGCCGCACAGCCAGACGGCTCAGCACTTCCTGCGGACCGGTGCCCCGGTGCGGCTGCCGCTCCTCGGCCACGACCCTGCCCCGTAGATCCATCAGCGAGAGCGTCGAGTGCGCCACCGCGATGTGCGCGCCGGCCACCAGATACCGCCCGGTGTCGATCTCCAGCGGCACGTGCGGTCGGCCAAGGCCTCGCGGTCCGGCGGTCTCCGAGCTCTCCCGGATGAGGCCGCGGGCCAGCAACTGTGCGCAGTGGCCGGTCACCGAGGCGGGGGAAAGGCCGGTGAGCCTGGCGACCGTGGAGCGCGCGACCGGGCCGTGGTCGAGGATGGCCCCGAGCACTGCTCCGGTGCCCGAGGGCCTACGGGGCCGGCCGGCCGACGGCATCGCTGAACGGCGCAGCGGGGTGGGGCGGTTGGGCGCGGGCAGACGGTCCACGGATGACCTCCCGGTCCTCGACGTGACGGCACTCCATGACAGACGTGCGCGCCCGTACCCGGTGGTGCGAAGGGGGCAGCGGATGATGCCGGCGGAATGCTCCTGGAGGCCGGCCCGCGCGGGCGCCGTACGGTCAGGCCCGGTGACACGCCGCGGAGCACACACGCTTCAGGTCGACATGACCTCGAGTCGTCAGGTGTGCGGAACGCTGCATGGCGCGCAACGTATCCGGCACGGCGGAACCGGGTCAAACAGCCGACCACATCCTGGACAGCCGCCGGGGCCCCGGCCGGCTTCACCACGCCCCGGCCAAGAGGGGGCTAGGCAATTTCCTCTGTCAGAGCTGTAGACCTCTCTACAAAGCTCTGCAATTCTCCAACAATTGAACGCAAGAACAGGAACTTCCCACGTTAGGAACGCTCATGAAAAGATCCCTGGCCCGCTGGCGCGCGCTGACGGCCGCCCTCGCAACCACCCTGTTACTGCTGGGCCTGCCCGCGCTGGCCGCATCAGCGGCCGGCGGACCTGACATCGCAGCAGGGCACCCCACCCGAGCGAGCAGCTCCGCCGCGGGGTATGCGGCGACGAACATCACGGACGGCAACCCCTCGACGTACTGGGAGAGTTCGAGCGGGACCTTCCCGCAGTGGGCGGAGGCCGACCTCGGGTCCACGGCACGCGTCGATCAGGTCGTACTGAAACTCCCGGCGGGCTGGGAGACCCGCAGCCAGACCCTCTCGGTGCAGGGCAGCACGGACGGCACCGGCTACAGCACGCTGGCCGGCTCCGCCGCGTACACCTTCAGCCCCGGCTACAGCAATACGGTGACGGTCGACTTCCCCGCCACCCTGGCCCGGTACGTGCGGGTCACCATCACCGCCAACTCCGGCTGGCCCAAGGCGCAGCTCTCCGAACTGCAGGTGCACGCGGCCGACACCACAGGTGCCTCCGGCAACCTGGCCCTCGGCAGAACGCTCACGGCCAGCAGTTACACCGACGTGTACAGCGCGGACCATGCCAACGACGGCAACCGCGCCACCTACTGGGAGAGCAGGAACAACGCCCTCCCGCAGTGGATCCAGGCCGATCTCGGCTCGTCCGTGCCGGTGGACCAGGTGGTGCTGCGCCTGCCGGACGGCTGGGGGTCCCGCACCCAGACGCTGAAGATCCAGGGCAGCACCGACAACACGGACTTCACCGACCTCAGCGCGTCCAAGGGGTACACCTTCAACAGCGCCGACGACCAGACGGCGACGATCTCCTTCGACGCCACCACCACCCGGTACGTACGGGTGCTGGTCACCGCCAACACCGGGCAACCGGCCGGTCAGGTGTCGGAGCTGGAGGTCTACGGTCCCGCATCCGGCGACGTCACAGCCCCGTCCGCCCCGCAGGGTCTCGCCTTCACCGAACCGGCCACCGGTCGGATCAAGCTCACCTGGCAGGCCTCGGCCGACGCCGTCGGCGTCACCGGCTACGACATCTACGCCAACGGCGAGCTGCGCTCCACGGTCGCCGGCGATGTCACCACGTACACCGACGACCAGCCGGGCAGCAGCACCGTCGCCTACTACGTGCGCGCGCACGACGCGGCGGGCAATCAGTCGGGCAACAGCAACACCGTGACCCGTAAGGGCGACACCGGCGACACCCAGGCGCCCACCGCGCCCGCCGACCTGGCATTCACCCAGGGCGCGGCCGGCGATATCAAGCTCACCTGGGGCGCCGCCACAGACGATGTGCGGGTCACCGGATACGACGTCTACGCCAACGGCAGCCTGCTGAAGTCCGTCGCCGGCGATGTCACCACGTACACCGACAACCCACCGGCCGACGCCACCGTTTCCTACTACGTACGGGCCAAGGACGCGGCGGGGAACGTGTCGGGCAACAGCAACACCGTCACCCGCCCGGGAACCACCGGGCCCGGTTCGAACCTGGCTCAGTCCAAGCCGATCAGCGCCTCCTCCAGCGTCTTCACCTTCGCCGCCGAGAACGCCGACGACGGTCTGACAAGCACGTACTGGGAAGGCGCGGGCGGCAGCTACCCCAACACCCTCACCGTGAAGCTCGGCGCCAATGCCGACGTCAGCTCCGTCGTGCTGAAGCTCAATCCCGACAGCGCCTGGTCCACCCGCACCCAGAACATCCAGGTGCTGGGCCGTGAACAGAGCGCCACTTCGTTCACCAGCCTGGTGGCCGGCAAGGACTACACCTTCAACCCGGCGAGTCAGAACACCGTCACCATCCCGGTGACCGGACGCGTCTCCGATGTGCAGCTGAAGATCACCTCCAACACCGGTTCCGCCGCCGGCCAGATCGCGGAGTTCCAGGTGATGGGTGTCCCCGCCCCCAATCCGGACCTTCAGGTCACCAAGATCACTTCCACGCCCGCAGCGCCGGTCGAGTCCGACGACATCAGTCTCACCGCGACCGTCATGAACAGCGGTACCCAGGCGTCGGCCGCCACCGACCTGGCCTTCAGCCTCGGTACCGGCAAGGCGGGCAGCGCCGCCGTCCCGGCGCTGGCTGCGGGCGGGACGGAGACCGTCACCGCCTCCATCGGCGCGCACGACGCGGGCAGTTACCCACTGAGCGCCGAGGTCGACCCGGCGAACAAGGTGATCGAGCAGAACGAGGGCAACAACACCTGGGCCGGCCCCGCACCGCTGGTCGTCAAGCCGGTCGCCAGCTCGGACCTGGTGGCCTCCCCCGTCAGCTGGTCACCGAGCTCGGCCTCTTCGGGCGACTCGGTGAAGTTCTCGGTGGCCATCAAGAACCAGGGCACCGTGGCCTCGGCCGGCGGCAGCCATGGCATCACCCTGGCCCTGACCGACTCCAAGGGCGCGACGGTCAAGACCTTCACCGGTTCCTACAGCGGCGCGATAGCCGCGGGCGACACCACCTCACCTGTCGAGCTGGGCAGTTGGACCGCGGTGAACGGCACCTACCAGGTCAAGACCGTGATCGCGGACGACAGCAACGAGGTGCCGGTCAAGCGGGAGAACAACACCAGCAGCCGGTCGTTGTTCATCGGCCGCGGCGCCGACATGCCCTACGACGCGTACGAGGCCGAGGACGGTGTCCTCGCGGGCGGCGCCAAGGTGATCGGACCGAACCGCACCATCGGTGATCCGGCCGGCGAGGCCTCCGGCCGGAAGGCGGTCACCCTGAACAGCACCGGCGAATCGGTCGAGTTCACCACCAAGGCCAGCACCAACACCCTGGTCACCCGCTTCTCCATCCCCGACGCGGCGGGCGGCGGCGGCATCAACTCCACCCTGGACGTCTACGTCGACGGCACCTTCCTCAAGGCGATCGACCTCACCTCCAAGTACGCCTGGCTGTACGGCGCCGAGACCGGCCCCGGCAACGATCCGGGCTCCGGCGCACCACGGCACATCTACGACGAGGCGAACGTCATGCTGGGCATGACCGTCCCGGCCGGCCACAAGATCAAGCTCCAGAAGGACGCCGCCAACACCTCGACGTACGCGATCGACTTCATCAACACCGAGCTGGCGACGGCGATCGCGAATCCGGACCCTGCCGCCTACACGGTGCCGGCCGGCTTCTCCCAGCAGGACGTGCAGAACGCGCTGGACAAGGTCAGGATGGACACCACGGGCAAGCTGGTGGGCGTCTACCTGCCGGCCGGTGACTACGAGACGTCGAGCAAGTTCCAGGTCTACGGCAAGGCCGTCAAGGTCGTCGGTGCGGGGCCGTGGTTCACCAGATTCCACGCCCCGTCGTCCCAGGACAACACCGACATCGGCTTCCGGGCCGAGGCCACGGCCAACGGCTCCTCGTTCGCGGACTTCGCCTACTTCGGCAACTACACCTCGCGTATCGACGGCCCCGGCAAGGTGTTCGACTTCTCAGGCGTCTCCGACATCACCATCGACAACATCTGGGACGAGCACACGGTGTGCCTCTACTGGGGGGCCAACACCGACGGCATCACCATCAAGAACTCCCGCATCCGTGACACCTACGCCGACGGCATCAACATGACCAACGGCAGCACGGACAACCACGTGACCAACAACGAGTCGCGTGCCACCGGTGACGACAGCTTCGCGCTGTTCTCGGCGATCGATGCCGGCGGCGCGGACGAGAAGAACAACGTCTTCGAGAACCTGACCTCGCTGCTGACCTGGCGCGCGGCAGGAGTGGCCGTGTACGGCGGCTACGACAACACCTTCCGCAACATCCGCATCGCGGACACCCTGGTCTACTCCGGCATCACCGTCAGCTCGCTGGACTTCGGCTACCCGATGAACGGCTTCGGCACCGATCCGACCACCCTGGAGAACATCACCATAGAACGGGCGGGCGGCCACTTCTGGAACGGCCAGACCTTCCCCGGAATCTGGCTGTTCTCCGCCTCCAAGGTGTTCCAGGGCATCCGGATCAATGACGTGGACATCATCGACCCGACCTACAGCGGGATCATGTTCCAGACCAACTACGTAGGAGGACAACCGCAGTTCCCGATCAAGGACACCATTCTCACGGACATCACGATCACCGGTGCCAGGAAGAGCGGCGACGCCTTCGACGCCAAGTCCGGTTTCGGACTCTGGGCGAACGAGATGCCGGAGTCCGGGCAGGGCCCGGCGGTCGGTGAGGTCACCTTCCACAACCTGAAGATGAGCGGGAACGCTCAGGACATCAAGAACACGACGTCCACCTTCACGATCAACAACCTGCCGTAACAGCGGGGAAAGCGCCGGCCGCCGGGCATTCCCCGGCGGCCGGCGCTGTGCCGGAGATGTCCCTCCACCGAGAGGAAGCGGTACTACCGGACGCGGCCGACTCCGGCGTACACGCCGTTCGGCTCGTACACCGGCGCGGCGGTGTCCTTGTACCACTCGGGGCCGGACACCAGTCCGGGAGCCACCATCTCCAGCCCGTCGAAGAACCGCTCGACCTCGGCGCGGGTGCGTGCGCAGAGGCTCATCCCACCGGCCCGGTACGTACCGGTGATCTTGTGCGAGAGTTCGGCAGGCAGGAAATCCGCGGTGCCGTGCGAGAGGAGCAGCAAACTGCCCGAGGGCAGGGCGTCGACCAGCGTGCGGGTGACGCCGTACGGGTCCTGGTTATCGGGGAGGAAGTGCAGGAGGGCGATGAGGGACAGCGCGACGGGCCTGCTGAAGTCCAGGAACCCGCGGGCACGGTCCAGGATCACCTCGGGCTCCCGCACATCGGCCTCGATGTAGTCGGTCGCTCCCTCGGCCTTGCTGACCAGCAGGGCCGCGGCGTGCGAGAGCACGATCGGGTCGTTGTCCGCGTAGACGATCCGGGCCTTCGGGTTGATCTCCTGCACGATCTGGTGGAGGTTCGGGGCGGTGGGGATGCCCGTTCCTATGTCCAGGTACTGGTCGATACCGATACCGGCCGCCCACGCACAGGCACGGCGCATGAAGTCCCGGTTGAGCCGGCAGCTGACCTTGGCCGCCTCCGGCAGTTGTTCCCCGACCTTCTGATCGACGAGGTAGTTGTCCTTGCCACCCAGGAGGTAGTCGTAGACCCGGGCAGGATGCGGCTTGCCGGTGTCGATCCTGGACTGGGGCAGACCTGCGGCCATGAGGGGCTCCCAACGTAGGCAAAGGGAGGACCCGCCAGTCCTCTCCGGGAGTTTGCCACAGCGCCTCGGCCTGTGATCCGGATACGGGCAAGCGAGTTATTTCACGAGTAAAACACCTGCTAAGCTTTACTCGTGCCCCAACATGCCAGAAGCAGCCGAGCGGGCGGGAAGCTCCGCCCCACATGGATTCGACCGCTGCCCATGCGAAGCACCGTCCAACTGCGCCGCCCCGCCGACATCTGGCACAAGCCGGCGCTGAGCGCCGCGGCCGCGCTGGCGGTGCCCGACGTGACCCTGCTCGCGCTGGGCCGGATGGACCTCGTGCTCTACACATCGGCCGGCGCGATGTGCGCGCTCTACGGACATGGCCTGCCCTATGCCGCGCGAGCCCGCACCCTGGCCTGGGTGGTACTGGCCATGGTCGCGAGCCTGGGGGCCGGCTTGCTCGCCGCTTCGCTGGTCAGCTCGGCGGTGCTGCTGGTCCTGCTGGCCTCGCTGCTCGCCGCCGTCCACCGGATCGGCTGCGATGCGACCCGGATCGGACCGCCGGGCAGTCTGATCATCACCTTCATCGCGGCGTCCGCCTTCTTCGTCCCGCAGCAGCCCGCCCGGATCCCCGCGCACCTGGCCCTCGCGCTGGCGGGTGGCGCGGTCGCCTGGCTGGTCGGGATGGCGCCCGCGCTGGTCAGGCCACACGGTCCGGAGCGGATCGCGGTCGCGCGAGCGCTGGAGGCGGCGGCCGGGCTCTGGCGCAGCGAACGGACCGGCTCGCTGGCGGGCCGGCAGTCCACCGCCGCGGCGGTCGGCGCGGCCTGGCACACCCTCTTCCTGGTTCCGGCGCACGACGAGAACCGGGCCCGGCTCGAACGCCTGCTGGTCCACGCCGAGTCGGCGCTCGCCGCACCCGCCGCACACCCGGCGCCCGACCTGGCCGGGGAGGCGCAGCGGTGCGCGGACCTGGCGAGCGAGCTGCGGCGCGGCGGTCCATTGCCGTCGATCGGGCTGACTCCGGCCGAGTACCGCGAACTCACCCGGCAGCTGCGGCTCCCCGCGCCGGACCGGGCCCAGGGCGTACGCGCGGTGCTGGCGCGGCTCCGCCCGGGGTCGCCGCTGCTGCCGATCGGGGCACGCGTCGCGGTCGGGTGCTCACTGGCGGGCTGGGCCTCCCTGGCGGCGGGAGTGGGGCATCCGTACTGGGCGGTGGTCACCGCGGCCTCGATCTTCCAGGCCAACACCACGCTCTCCTGGCAGCGGGCCGTGCAGCGCTTCATCGGCAATGTGCTCGGCCTCGCCCTCTTCTTCGCCCTGCTGCCGCTGATCCACACCGGCCGGCCGGCGATGGTCCTGCTGGCCCTGGCCTTCCAGATCGGTGCCGAAGCATTCATGACCCGTAACTACTGGCTGGGTTCGGTGTGTGTCACGCCGATGGCGCTGCTGCTGACCCAGTTCGGCAACACACTGCCCGCCCGTACCCTGATCGCCGACCGTGGGCTGGACACGCTGAGCGGCGCGGTCATCGGTCTGGCCTGCTGTCTGCTGGTCACCAACCGCCGCGCCACCGACCGTATCGACGCGGCCCTGGAACACCTCACGGCCGCCGAGGCGACGGCCCGGCGGGTGCTCGCCGCGCGGGCCGTTCCCGACCACACGACGGGGTGGGCCCGCGACCGGCTGGCCCGTTCCCTGGTGGAGCTGCGGGAGGCCGTCGATGTGGCGTCGGGCGAGTGGTGGCAGCGGGCGCTGCCCGCGGAGCGGGTCGCGGTCGCCGAGTCCCAGGGGCACCACACCCTCTCCCTGCTGGTCCGCGATACCGTCCCGGTGGCGCCGGCCGCCTGAGCTGCCGCCTGTCAGAAGCTGGTGTCCGACGAGAGCGAGGCGGGTGCAGATGACCGAGGACATCGTCGCGGCGGTGATCCGGCAGTGGGAGGAGGTGCTCCCCGGTCTCGACACGGGTCCGATGGCGGTGATCGGACGGCTCAACCGCTGTTCCGCACTACTGCAGCAGGCCGCCGACGCACCGCTGCGGCGCGCCGGGCTCTCCCGGCCGGAGTTCGACGTGCTGGGCACCCTGCGCCGGGTCGATCGCGAGCTGACGCCCGGCCGGATCGCCCGGGAGACCTTCGCCTCCGGCGCGGCGGTGACCAAGCGGGTACGGCAGCTGGAGGAACGCGGTCTGGTGCACCGCCGGACCGACGACCGGGACCGCCGGGTCACGCATCTGTCCCTCACCGAGCAGGGCCGGACGCTCCTCGACCGGCTGCTTCCCCAGCAGCTGGGGTACGAGGCCGCCCTGCTGGACGGCATCGATCCCCGGAGCCAGCAGGAGCTGTCCACCTCGCTCGGTGAACTGCTCGTCCTTCTGGAGGGACGTCTCGGCAGCCTGCTGAGCTGACTCCGTGCAGGTCATGGGGGTGGTCCGGAACTTCCGTGGAGATCCGGTGGCGACCCGGCCGAGGGCACATAGGCTGCTCGTTCCTGGGCATTCGCCGCAGGACCGGACCGACCGCGACCGAAGGAACGTACGCAGTGGAATCCCTCCCCAACCCCGGCTCACCCATATACGACCAGCTGGTCCAGGAACACGGTGATGTGCTCGCCGAGGTACGGAAGCTGGCCGTCGAGGCGCTCGAGCAGGCGGACCCTGCGCAGTTCTGGGGCAGCGCACCGGCCTGGCACCTCCCTGCCGAGAGCGCCAAGTCGGCGTGAGCACCCTTCCGCAACCGCCTTTCTGGTGACAGGAGGCAACCCCGGCCTCTCTCCTGTCGTTCTTCATGTGTGGCGCTTCTCCGTTGCCCGGCGCTCCCACCGGTGCAACGCCGTTCGCATGACAGACACGGAGTGAATGACGATGGTCCACCTTTCGGTTGTCGTACCGTGTTTCAACGAGGCCGAGGTGATCGACACCTTTCACACCGCGCTCGTCGCGGCGCTCGAGCCCACCCGGGAGACCTTCGAGATCTGCTACGTCGACGACGGCAGCAGCGACCGTACGCTGCAACGACTGCGGCACCTCGCGGCGAACGACCCACGCGTACGGTTCACTTCCTTCAGCCGCAACTTCGGCAAGGAGCCCGCCATGCTCGCGGGCCTGCGGATGGCCGGCGGTGATGCCGTCGTCCTCATGGATGCCGATCTGCAACATCCGCCCGGACTCGTCCCGCGCATGCTGGAGATGCACCGGCACGGCTACGACCAGGTCGTCGCGCAGCGCGACCGGACCGGCGAGGGGGCCGTACGGTCCGCGTTGAGCCGTGCCTACTACCGCCTGGTCCGACGCTGCATGGATGTCCAGCTGGTCGACGGCGAGGGAGATTTCAGACTGCTGTCCCGCCGCGCGGTGGACTGTGTGCTGTCGCTGCCGGAGAGCAACAGGTTCTCCAAGGGGATTTTCTCCTGGATCGGCTTCGACTCCGTCAGCTTCACCTACCAGAACGTCGAACGGGCGGCCGGGGAGTCCAAGTGGGGCGGCCGCCGACTGCTGAACTACGGTATCGACGGGCTGCTGTCCTTCAACACCCGTCCGCTGCGCCTGGCGATCCACACGGGTCTCTGCCTCTTCCTGTCGGCGCTCGCCTACGCGCTCTGGATCATCGGGAGCGATGTGTTCGTCGGCATCGACACACCGGGCTATACGACGCTGCTCACGGTGATCGTCGCACTCGGCGGAATCCAGCTCGCCACCCTCGGCGTCGTCGGCGAGTACGTGGGACGGATCTACCACGAGGCCAAGCGCCGCCCGCACTATGTGGTGCGGGAGACGGAGACCTCCGGGCCCCGGGTGGCGGCCCGCTCCGGGCTCGGGACTTCGGGCGGCCGGGCAAGGACGACGTCATGAGCGCGGCAGCGACGCGTAACCCGAGGTCCCGCACGCTCGGCCAGTTCGTGAGCTTCGCGGCGATCGGCGTCGCGAACACCGCGGTGTACTACGCGGTCTACGCGACGCTGAACCACTGGCTGCCCTATCTGGCGGCCCATGCGCTCGGCTGGACGGTGAGCATCACCGGTTCGTTCCTGCTCAACTCGTACATCACCTGCCGCACCCGCCCCACCTGGCGCGCGTTCCTGCGTTACCCGCTCTCCGGTGCGGTGAACGTCGTGGGCAGCGGGGTCCTGCTCTATCTTGCGGTGAGCCTGCTCGGCATGAACGAGGACATCGCCGCGATCGCGGCCGGCGTCCTGGTCACCCCGCTGTCCTTCCTGCTCGCCCGCTGGGCCATCGCAGCCGGCGCGGTCACCGCCGGCCCGGTCGCCCCCGGCCCGGAGGCCCCTGACGTCAGTGCAGCCGCTTCGCCTTGGTGACCTGCCGTACGTGGTAATAGTCGGCGACACACACCGCGGGCCAGCCGCCGGGCTTGCCGCCGAACGGTTCCAGCATTCTGCCGACATGCAGCGGCTTGTACGGGAGCACCTGGGCGCCGGCCGCCGATTGCTCCCGTAGCCACCGGTCCTGGCGGTCCCACTGCTGGGCACGCACCTGCATCTGCCGGCCGAGACCGTGCAGCGGTACCGCGAGCGACAGGCAGACCCCCGCGCAGACGAGCGCCGCTGCTCCGGCCGCTCCCGCCGTGAGCAGGGACGCCGGCCTCCTCACCCGGGTGCGCACCGCACGACCGAGCAGCGCTCCGATCCCGGCGAGCACCAGCACGTAGAGCAGCAGGTAGTCGTTCCAGGTCCGCTCGGTGGTCACCACATGGCGTCCGAAAACGGGGTAGGTGATCACCGTGCAGAGGTAGCCGCAGAGCAGGAAGGCGAGCAGCCCGCCGGCGGCCGACAGCCACGGCGTGCACGGCAGCAGCACCCTGCCCGGCCGGCCCTTCGCCGACAGACCGAGCACCAGACCGGCGGCCACGGCCCCGAGGTACTGCCAGGTGGAGAGGATCGTCGCGAGGATGTGCGCGAACTGGGCGAGCGAGGCGGCCAGGGAGTGCGGGGCGAGCATCGAGGCGCCGGCGCCGTACTTCTCCCGGCGCTGGCGTGAGCCCGGGGACGTCACCAGCAGCAGTACACCGATGGCCACCCCGGCCATGGTGGCCAGTGACCAGCGGCGCACGTACCCCCGCGCCCGCTGGGTGAAGAGCCGCCCGGCGAGGAGCACCGCGGCCGACAGCACGACCAGCATCACGACCGACGTCTCCTCGGAAAGCGTCCCCAGGAACGCGCCGGCGATCACCGCGGCGGCCAGTACGGCGATCCGGCCACGGCGGCCCCGTACGAGCAGCGGCGGAATGACCGCCGCGCAGGCCAGCACCGGCGCGAGTGTGTGCGAGACGGAGGCGGCCGGCCAGTAGAAGGTCTTGTACGTATTGGCGGAGGCGAACAGAAAGACCGCCGCTGTCATGGACGCCACCAGCAACGGGACTCCGCTCGCCACGCTCACCCCGACCCGGCGCAGCCCGAGCGCGACCACCGCCCACAGCAGGCCCAGCATCAGCACCCCGCTGACCGGCCCGAACCACTGGTGCCCGGGGACCCCGGGTTCGGCGTACAGCCCGACCAGCCAGCCGTTCGCGATGCGCCCGTTGTCGTGGAAGTAGAACTTGCCGGTCAGCCCGGAGATGCCGTGGTCACGCACATACGGCAGGAAGCACCACTCGTCCGCGCTGGGGCGCACGAACCGCCCCAGCACCATCGCCATCGCGAGCAGCCCGAGGGGCAGCAGGGACAGCACGGCGGGCCAGGATGCCATCAACGCCCGGGTCGGCCGGCGAAGGCCGGTCCGCCCCGCGGTCGGGGCGTCGTCACCCGACCGCCTGGGAACGGTGACGCTCGATGCGCCGACGGCCATGGTGCACCACTGCCTCTCGGGGTTGTTGCCGGTCGGCCCCGAAGACGTGATTCCTTGCGTCGGCGTTCCCGTTGATCGGCGCGGGATCGGCGGCCGCGCCGACGGCGCCTTCGGCGGGTTCCGTGTCAGGCGACAAACCCTATCCGTCCGGCCGGATCCGTCGGGTCGTGGTGGATCGGCGTGTGTGCCCCGGTGAGCGATGCCCCGGTGCCGCCCCGCCGGTTGGCGACGATCTCGGCGCCGATGGACAGCGCGGTCTCCTCCGGCGTACGTGCCCCGAGGTCCAGGCCGATGGGCGAGCGCAGCCTGGCCAGTTCCAGCTCGGTGACGCCGGCCTCGCGCAACCGCGCGTTGCGCTCGAGGTGGGTGCGGCGTGATCCCATCGCCCCGACGTAGGCGACGGGCAGCGTGAGCGCCAGTTCGAGGAGCGGGATGTCGAATTTGGCGTCGTGGGTGAGCACGCACAACACCGTCCGGCTGTCGACGGCGGCCGACGCCAGATAGCGGTGCGGCCAGTCGATCACGATCTCGTCGGCGTCCGGAAAGCGGTCGGCGGTCGCGAAGACCGGCCGGGCGTCGCAGACCGTGACGTGGTAACCGATGAGTTTGCCGACCCGGGCCAGCGCGGAGGCGAAATCGATCGCTCCGAAGATGACCATCCGGGGCGGCGGCACGCTCGACTCGACGAGCACGGTGAGCGGCCGGCCGCAGCGGGAGCCGTCCTCGCCGATGGTGACCGTGCCGGTACGGCCGGCGTCGAGCATGGCCCGGGCCTCGGCCGCTGCCGTGCGGTCCAGCTCCGGGTGACCGCCCAGGGTCCCCTCGCCGGCGCCGTCCGTACGAACCAGCAGGGCGCGGCCCAGCAGCTCGGCCGGGCCGTCCGTGATGCGGGCCAGGGCGGCCGTTCCGCCGACCGCCGCGGTGGCCAGCGCGGCCGCGTACACCTCGCGCGACGGCGCCTGCGCCTGGACCGGTGTGATCATGATGTCGATGACTCCACCGCAGGTCAGGCCCACGGCGAAGGCGTCGTCGTCGCTGTACCCGAAGCGCTCGACGATCGTGGAACCCGATTCCATCGCCTCGCGGCACAACTCGTACACGGCCCCTTCCACACACCCGCCGGAGACCGACCCGACCGCTGTTCCCTCGCTGTCGACAGCGAGGGCCGCACCCGGTTGCCGGGGCGCACTCCCGCCGACCGCCACCACGGTGGCGACGGCGAACGTACGTCCCTGCTCGACCCACCGGTTCAGATCTTCGGCGATGTCCAGCATGTCGGTCTCCTCACGCATGTACGAACCAGGCTAGTTGACGCCCAACCAGCTCTCGATGGGATGGAGTGCGAAGTAGGCGAGAAACACCGCGCCCAGCACCCACATCAGCCAGCCGATTTCGCGCACCCTTCCCTGAGCCAGCTTGATCACGACGTGCGAGATGACGCCGGCGGCGATGCCCACGGTGATCGAGTAGGCGAACGGCATCAGCACGGTGGTCAGGAAGACCGGGATGGAGGTGGCCTGGTCGTTCCAGTCGATGTGCTTGGCGTTGGTCAGCATCATCGAGCCGATGACGACGAGGGCGGCGGCCGCGACCTGGGTCGGGATGAGCTGGGCGAGCGGCGTGAACACGAGGCAGAGCGCGAAGCCCAGACCGGTGACGACGCTGGCGAGGCCGGTGCGTGCACCGTCGCCGACACCCGCGGTGGACTCGACGAAGACTGTCTGGCCGGAGGCGCCGGCGAGGCCGCCCATGATGCCGCCCGCGCCGTCGATGGTGAGGGCCTTGTTGAGGCCCGGCATCTTGCCGTCCTTGTCGACGAGGTTGGCCTGCTGGCCGACGCCGATGATCGTGCCGATCGCGTCGAAGAAGCCGGCGAGCACCAGGGTGAAGACGATGACACCGACGGTGATGCCGCCGACGTTCCCGATGCCGTTGAAGGAGACGCTGCCGAAGAGGCCGAAGTCGGGCGCACTGACGATGGAGCCCTTGAGCGCGGGGGCGTTGAGGCCCCAGTCCTTCTGGCTGAGTCCCGCGACCTGATGGACGATCGCGGCGAAGATCGTGCCCCCGACGATGCCGATCAGGATCGCACCGGGAACCTTGCGGACCTGCAGCACGAAGATCAGCAGAACGGTGACGCCGAAGCAGAGCACCGGCCAGCCGGTGAGCATGTCGGCGGTGCCGAGCTGGAGGGGCTTCGCGCCGGAGATACCGCCGGGGCCCTTCATACCCGTGACGAAGCCGGCCTGGACCAGGCCGATGAGACAGACGAAGAGGCCGATTCCCATCGTGATGGCGTGCTTCAGCGCCAGCGGGATGGCGTTCATGATCAGTTCACGGAGGCCGGTGACGACCAGCAGCACGATGATGGCGCCGTAGATGAGGCACATCGCCATCGCGTTGCCCCAGGTCATTTCCGGGGCGACCTGATAGGCCATGACGGCGGAGACGCCGAGTCCCGCCGCGAGGGCCAGCGGCACATTGCCGATGAAGCCCATCACGAGGGTGGTGACTGCGGCGGCAAGCGCGGTGGCGGTGGTGATCTGGCCGCCGTCCAGGTGATGTCCGGTCACATCGGCGCCACCCAGAATGACCGGGTTCAGGAGGACGATGTACGCCATCGCCATGAAGGTGGTGATGCCGCCGCGCACCTCCGTCCCGACGGTCGAACCGCGCTGGGTTATGTGGAAGTACCGGTCGAGCCAAGATCTGCCGGCGGGCTGACGCGTTCCTGCGCCTGCCTCCTCCGACACGATCTTGGGGTCAAGGGACTGCTGGGTCATGGTGCCTACTCCCAAGGTTCAAAGGGGCACCCGCATGGAGACTGAGATCGCGGGATTTGGGATGGTGCTTGGGCTGCACGACCCGGGGGACGGCCCGAGACGACGTGGGTGGTGCTGTGTGGGGGCAAGGACCGCGAGCGGAGCGGTACCGATGGGGGCTCCGGGCGGCGCGTGGGAGGTGTGACGTTCCCGTGAAGCACGCGCCGCCCGGAGGGCTGGGTCAGGTGCCGGTGAGGTGTTCGGGGCGGACCGGCGTCCTGTTCAGTTCCAGTCCGGTCGCGTTCCGGATCGCCGCGAGGACGGCCGGGGTGGAGGAGAGGGTCGGGGCCTCACCGATGCCCCGCAGACCGTACGGCGCGTGCTCGTCGGCGAGTTCGAGCACATCGACGGGGATGGTCGGCGTGTCGAGGATGGTGGGGATCAGGTAGTCCGTGAAGGACGGGTTGCGCACCTTCGCGGTCTTCGGGTCGACGATGATCTCCTCCATGACCGCGACGCCCAGGCCCTGGGTGGTACCACCCTGGATCTGGCCGAGCACGGACAACGGGTTGAGCGCCTTGCCGACGTCCTGGGCCACGGCGAGTTCGATCACCTTGACCAGTCCGAGTTCGGTGTCCACCTCGACCACCGCGCGGTGCGCGGCGAAGGAGTACTGGACGTGTCCGTTGCCCTGACCGGTCCGCAGGTCGAAGGGTTCGGTGGGCCGGTGGCGCCACTCGAGCTCCAGGTCCACCGACTCGCCGTCGAGTACGTCGACGATGTCGGCGAGTACCTCGCCGCCGTCGGTGACGACCTTGCCGCCTTCCAGCAGCAGCTCCGCCGTCGCCCAGGCGGGGTGGTAGGTACCGAACTTGACCCGGCCCAGCTCCAGTACCTTCTCGCGGACGTGCTCGCAGGCGTTCTTGACGGCTCCGCCGGTGACATAAGTCTGGCGGGACGCTGACGTCGATCCGGCCGACCCGACCTGGGTGTCGGCCGGGCGGATGGTCACCTGGGACACGCCGAGTTCGGTGCGGGCGATCTGCGCGTGGACGGTGACGCCGCCCTGGCCGACCTCGGCCATCGCGGTGTGCACGGTCGCCACGGCTTCGCCGTTGATGACCTCCATCCGCACCCGGGCGGTGGAGTAGTCGTCGAAGCCCTCGGAGAAGCCGACGTTCTTGATGCCGACCGCGTAGCCGACACCGCGCACCACGCCTTCGCCGTGTGTGGTGTTGGAGAGCCCGCCGGGCAGCGCCCGTACGTCGGCCTGCTCGCCGGCCGAGAGCCACTGCTGCTCGGGCGGCAGCGGCCGGGCCTTGACCAGGCGGAGCAGTTCGGCGACGGGTGCCGGGGAATCGCAGCTCTGTCCGGTGGGCAGCAGCGTGCCCTGCTCCATGGCGTTGAGCCGGCGGAACTCCACCGGGTCCATGTCGAGCGCGGCCGCGAGCTTGTCCATCTGCGCCTCGTAGGCGAAGCACGCCTGGACCGCGCCGAAACCGCGCATGGCGCCGCAGGGCGGGTTGTTCGTGTAAAGCGCGAGCGCCTCGATGTCGACGTTCTCGATGACATACGGGCCGGCTGAGAGGGATGCCGCGTTGCCGACGACGGCCGGGGAGGCGGAGGCGTAGGCCCCGCCGTCCAGCACGATGCGGCACTTCATGTGCGTGAGCTTGCCGTCCCTGGTGGCGCCGTGCTCGTAGTGCAGCTTCGCCGGATGGCGGTGCACGTGGCCGAAGAAGGACTCGAACCGGTTGTAGACGATCTTGACGGGCTTTCCGGTGCGCAGCGCGAGGAGGCAGGCGTGGATCTGCATCGACAGGTCCTCGCGGCCGCCGAAGGCGCCGCCGACGCCAGAGAGCGTCATCCGGACCTTGTCCTCGGGCAGGCCGAGCACCGGTGCGATCTGGCGGAGGTCGGAGTGCAGCCACTGGGTGGCGACGTAGAGATCGACGCCGCCGTCCTCGGCCGGCACCGCGAGGCCCGACTCGGGACCGAGGAAGGCCTGGTCCTGCATGCCGAAGGTGTAGTCGCCGGAGACGATGACGTCGGCCCGCGCGGCGGCCGCCGCGGCGTCGCCGCGGATGATCGGCTGGCGGTGCACGATGTTGGGGTGCGGGACGTGACCGATGTGGTGGTCGTCGCGGCCCTCGTGGACGAGCAGCGCGCCCGGCGCGGTGGCCGACGCCTCGTCGGTGATGACGGGGAGTTCGGCGTAGTCGATCCGGATCTTGGCGGCGGCCCGGCGTGCGGTCTCCGGGTGGTCCGCGGCGACGATGGCGACCGGCTCGCCGTGGTGGCGGACCTTGCCGTGGGCGAGTACGGGCGTGTCCTGGATCTCCAGGCCGTAGTTCTTCACCTCGGTGGGCAGGTCGTCGTAGGTGAGTACGGCGTAGACACCGGAGGTGGCGAGCGCCTCGGAGGTGTCGATCGACCTGATCTCGGCGTGCGCGGTGGTGGAGCGGAGGGTGAAGCCCCACAGCATGTCCTCGTGCCACATGTCCGACGAGTACGCGAACTCACCGGTGACCTTGAGGGTGCCGTCGGGGCGGAGCGTGGACTCGCCGATGCCGCCCTTGGTCTGCGAGCCCTGCTTGATGCTGGTGGGCGAACCGCTCGGAGCGGTGCTGACCCGTGTCCGGTTACCCATGGTCAGACCGTCTCTTCCTGGCGGGCGGCAGCGAGCCGGACCGCGTCAAGGATCTTCTCGTAACCGGTGCAGCGGCACAGGTTGCCGGAGAGCGCCTCGCGGATGTCCGCGTCGGACGGGGAGGCGTTCTGCTCCAGCAGCTCGTCGGCCGCCACCAGCAGGCCCGGCGTGCAGAAACCGCACTGCACGGCGCCCGCGTCGATGAACGCCTGCTGAACCGGGGAGAGTTCAGCGGCTTCACCGGCGCGGCCGTCGGTGGGCCGGGCCTGCCAGCGCTGGGCGGCGTCCAGGGTGGTCCCGCAGGCACCCGAGGCGCAGCCGGCTCCGGGGTGGGCATCGTCGCGGTGCTTGGCGTAGTCCGCGAGGCCCTCGACGGTGACGACCTCGCGGCCCTCGACCTGACCGGCGGCGACCAGACAGGAGCAGACCGGGACGCCGTCGAGGCGGACCGTGCAGGAACCGCACTCGCCCTGCTCGCAGGCGTTCTTGGAACCGGGCAGGCCCATCCGTTCCCGCAGGACGTAGAGCAGGCTCTCGCCCTCCCAGACGTCGTCGGCTTCCTGCTGACGGCCATTGACCGTGAAGTTCACGCGCATGATGCGACTCCCTCAGTGTCGCGGCCGTTGCCGCGGTAGGACTCCCAGGTCCAGCCGAGCGTGCGGCGGGCCATGATGCCGACGGCGTGGCGGCGGTAGCTCGCGGTGCCCCGGACGTCGTCGATCGGGTTCGCGGCCCCGGAGGCGAGTGCCGCGAACTGCTTGGCGATCGACGGGGTGATGATCTTCCGGCTGTCCCAGAAGCCGCCCTCCTCGAGCGCGGCGTTCAGGAAATCCTCGGCCGCCTTCGCCCGGATCGGGGTCGGGGCGGCGGAGCCGATGCCGGTACGGACCGTGCGGGTCTCGGGGTGGAGCGCGAGGCCGAAGGCACATACGGCGATGACCATGGCGTTGCGGGTGCCGACCTTCGAGTACTGCTGGGGCCCGTCGGCCTTCTTGATGTGCACCGACTTGATGAGCTCGTCCTCGGCGAGCGCGTTGCGCTTCACGCCGGTGTAGAACTCATCGATCGGGATCAGCCGGGAGCCGCGCACCGACTCGACCTCGACCTCGCAGTCGGCGGCGAGCAGCGCCGGGTGGGCGTCACCGGCCGGGGATGCGGTGCCCAGGTTTCCGCCGACGCCGCCACGGTTGCGGATCTGCGGGGAGGCGACGGTGTGCGAGGCGAGGGCGAGGCCGGGCAGTTCGCTGCGCAGATGCTCCATGATGTGGGCGTACGGTACGGACGCGCCGAGCTCGACGGTCTTCTCGCCCACCTGCCATGCACGGAGCTCGCCGATACGGTTCAGGTCCAGCAGGTACTCGGGGCGTCGGTGGTCGAAGTTGATCTCGACCATGATGTCGGTGCCGCCGGCGATCGGCACAGCCGTCGGGTGCTCGGCCTTGGCGGCGAGCGCCTCCTCCCAGCTGGCGGGGCGAAGGAAGTCCATGAGGTGGCTCTCTTCTCATTCGGGTTTTCGCCGGGCCCGGAGACGGCCGGCCCTCGATGGCGTTCATCAGCATGGGTGGCGATGCTGCGAATACTTGATGGCACAAGTACACAAGCCGCGCCGGGCAGGGTGCAGTCACCGAAACCATGAAGGAGTTGGCTGGTGACCATGGTCGTCTTGTATGTTCGAACGAAAGACCGGCTGTGGTTACCTCTCCGCTTCCCACCGGCAACATCAAGACACACCTGACTACACAGATCGGCGGCGACGAGATGCGGCTGCGCGCACTGCTCGACCACGACGCGCTGGGCCTGCGGCTGCTCGGCGGAGCGGACGAACTGGATCGCACCGTCCGCGGGGTGATGACCACCGATCTGCGCGATCCCAGCCGGTATCTCACCGGCGGGGAGCTCGTCCTGACCGGGCTCGCCTGGTATCGCACCGCCGAGGACTCGGAGCCCTTCGTACGGATCCTGGTGAGCGCCGGGGTCGCCGGACTCGCGGCCGGCGAAGCAGAGTTGGGGGATGTGCCGGAGGACCTGGCGGTGGCCTGCGCACGCCATCGGCTGCCGCTCTTCGCGGTGAACGAGTCGGTCGCCTTCGCCACCATCACCGAGTACGTGGTCCGCCAGGTGTCCGGCGAGCGGGCCGGGGACCTCGCCGCGGTCGTCGACCGGCACCGCAGGCTGATGACGTCCGGTCCGGCGGGTGGCGGCCCCGATGTGGTACTCGACCTGCTCACCACCGACCTCGATCTGCATGCCTGGGTACTCTCCCCCACCGGACGGCAGATCGCCGGCGCGGGCGCGCAGCTGCCGGCGGACGTGGGCGCGCTGCTGGCCGCCGAGCATCTCGCGGCCACCCGCACCGGACGCCGGGGGCCGCACCGGGTCACCGTCAAGGGCACCGCCTACTCGCTGTTCCCGGTCCGGGGACACGACCGGGGTAGCGATCGTGGCGCCGGCGCGACGGCGCAGGATGTGCGCCAGACCCTGCTCTCCGACTGGCTGCTCGCCGTGGAGGCGGACGCCGGTGACTGGCCGGCCGCGCGGCTGGACCTGCTGCAGGGTGTGACCCAGCTGATCGCGGTGGAACGCGACCGCCGGGACGCGGCCCGCACGGTACGGCGCAGACTCGCCCAGGAAGTGCTCGAACTGGTCCAGTCGGGCGCGGCGCCGCCCGAGATCGCGGCCCGGCTGCGGGTCGCCGCGCCGGTACTGCTGCCCGGTATCGGCTCGGCGCCGCGCTGGCAGGTCGTGGTAGCCCGGGTCGAATGGGACGAGCGGGACGGGGCGACCATCGACTCCGGGCCGGTCGCCCAGTCGTTGCTGGAGGAGATCCTGGTGGAGCAGTCGTTGCCGGACGGTACGACGGCCCCGGGCTCCCTCGACCGGATCGCGGTGGCCCGTACGGGTGAGGAGGCGATCGCGCTGGTACCGCTCGCGGCGCTGCCCTCCGAAGCCGGCGACACCGAGGCGGGACTGTACGCGGACGCGCTGCTCGGCGCGGTGCGCGAGCCGCTCTCGGCGGGCCTCGCCGACGACGGGCGGCTCACTCTGGGGCTCTCGGCCTCGGTGCACTCGGCCGACGGACTGCGCGGCGCGCTGGAGGAGGCCAGGCACGCCCGCCGGGTCGCCGCGGCCCGGCCGGGCCGGGTGTGCGCGGCGGGCCACCACGAGCTGGCCTCGCATGTGCTGCTGCTGCCTTTCGTGCCCGATGACGTACGCCGCGCTTTCACCGCCAGGCTGCTCGACCCGCTGCGCGACTACGACCAGCGCCACCGGGCCGAGCTCATCCCGACTCTGGAGGCGTTTCTGGACTGCGACGGCTCGTGGACCCGATGCGCCACCCGACTGCATCTGCACGTCAACACTCTGCGCTATCGGGTGGGCAGGATCGAGCAGCTGACGAGTCGTGACCTTTCGCGTCTCGAGGACAAGCTCGACTTCTTCCTGGCCCTGCGGATGAGCTGACTCCGGGGGCCGGGGGAACCGCTGGGCTCCCGCGACCACCAAGATTGTGAATTCATTCACCCGACCCCTTGGCCCGGCGTGCCATTCCATGCTGAGATGCGCGCAGACTCAACAGGCTCGCCGGCGCGCTAGGGGAGGGTGATGTGGCCTATACCGCCATGTCTGGTTCCGGAACGACAGCTCATGACGATCCTCCGCTCCAGACCGCGGTATGGCGGCTGCGCTCCCGCGGCTGCTGGGTGGACGCGGCCGCCGTGCTCGAACCACATGCGCGGCACGACGCCGAGGACGCGCTGCACCGGGCCGCGCTGCTGATCGAGCGGTGTCTCTACACCGAACGCGGCTGGACGGACGCGGAGGACGCGCTGCGTACCGCGGAGGCGTTGGCCCGCGACGACGAGGCACGGGGTGCCGCGGCCTGCGAGCGCGGCCAGCTCGCATACGCCGCCACGCTGCTGGGGGCCCGGGACCGGGCCGACGAGGCGCGGGCGGCGATGGGCAGGGCCGCGGCGCTGCTCGCTCCGGGAGCGCCGGGCAGGCCGCTGCTGGACTTCCGCCGGGGTCTGATCGCGCAGAACCTCGCCCATTCGGCCCAGTCGGCCCGAGCCGCTTTCCGCCGCGCCCATGCGGGGGCGACGGCGCACGGCCAGACGCTGCTGCTCTCCTGCACCTGGCGCCATCTGGCGTCGCTCGCGCTGCGCGAGGGGGAGCTGGCGGAAGCACGGCACGGCTTCGCCGAGTCGCTGCGGATTCGGGAGGAGCTCGGCTACCTGGTCGGCACGGCACCGGCCCTCGCCTCTCTCGCGGAGGCCGAGCCCGAGCCCGAGGCGAGCCGGCTGCGGGCCGAGGCGACACGGCTTTTCCGGCTGCTCGACGGGGTGCCGACCTGGCTGGCCTCCCAGCTGGCGCCGCCGGCAGCGGCGGTTTAGCCCGACCGGCGCACGCGGGGGCTCAGGCCGGCGCTCCGGTGAAGTGCTCGTGGACCAGGGACTGGACCACCAGGAGATCGCGGGCGATCAGGGCGTCGAGCAGGGCGGTGTGTTCCGCGGCGTCGGCCAGGAGGTCGGCACGGCGGGTGGCGGGGGCGCCGGCCGACGGCCACTGCGCGCGGCGGTGCAGGTCGTCGGCGACCTCGACCAGGCGCCGGTTACCGGAGAGGGAGAGCACCGCGCTGTGGAAGGCGCGGTCGGACTCGGCGTAACGCGCGCGGTCGCCGATCGCTGCGGCCGCCACCGAGGCGTCGGCCAGCGGCCGCAGTTCCGCCCAGTGCCGGGCCGGTACGGCACGGGCCAGCCGCAGCATGACCGGGACCTCGATCAGTGCGCGGACCTCGGCCAGCTCGGAGAGCTCGCGGGCACTGCGCTCGGCGACCCGGAAGCCACGATTGGGCATCACCTCGACGGCGCCCTCCAGGGCGAGTTGCTGCATCGCCTCGCGGACCGGCGTGGCGGAGACACCGAAGCGCTCGCCCAGCACCGGCGCCGAGTAGACCTCGCCGGGGACGAGGTCACCGCCGACCAGCGCGCCGCGCAGCGCGTCGAGGACCTGTCCGCGCACCGAGTGACGCTGCACCGCCCCGGCTGCGGGCGCGGGTCCCGGCAGGGCCGGCGCGGTCGGCTCGCTGTGCGTGTGCTCGCCGCGCGCCTGATCGCGCGCCTGATCGCACCGCAACCGGTCGGGAGGACCGCCCGGTGAGGGGACCCGGGTCTGCGCCGGGTCGGCCGGACGCACGGACGCGGCCGGCCGTGCGGCATCGCGTGCTGCGCCCTGTTCCACCGTGTCCTCCTTCTGGGTCCTGTCAGCACGATAGGCGGACGAGCCGCCAGTTCAAACATCAATCGGATCGGATAAGGTAAGCCTTACCTGCAAACGATCGTGATTCGGTGGTGCCTGCATGACCGTCCCCACCCTGCTGCGCAGCCCTGTCACTGCCGCTTACGAGCGGCTGTCCGAGGTCTTCCCCGGACTGTCCGTGACCGAATTGCCGGACTCCGAGCAGCTCCCGGCCTCCGACGGCTGGCTGCCGGCGGCGGGGCTTGCGGCAGGTGGCGAGGTGCTCGATGCCTTTCTCGGCTGGGACGACGCCCAGGTGCTGCGGGACTACGGACGCCGGGCCCGTCCCGACGTCATCGCCAGTTTCGGCTTCCACCGCTATGCCTGGCCCGCCTGTCTGCTGATCACCGTCCCCTGGTTTCTGCACCGCAGGGTGCCCCGCGTCCCCGTCGGCTCGGTCGCCTTCCTGCGCGACCAGGGCCGGATGGCGGTACGGATCGACGCGTTCGCCTGTCTGCCCGGCGATCCGGCGGCCGATCTGCCGGGGGCCCGGGCCGTACCGAACGAGGACGCGCTGCGCGCCGAGGTGCGGACGGCCGTCGCCGAGCATCTGGGCCCGGTGCTGGAGGGTTTCGGCCCGCGGATGCGACGGGGCAGGCGTGCCCTGTGGGGCATGGCGACCGACGAGGTCGTCGAGGGCCTCTGGTACCTCGCGCATCTGCTCGGCGAGGAGTCGCGCGGGATGACGGAGCTCGGGCAGCTGCTGCCGGGAGCCACCGCTCCCTTTGTCGGCACCGCGGGCTTCCGTGAGCTGGCCGGCCCACAGGGCCGGCCACTACCGACCCGCGACCGGGCGAGCTGCTGCCTCTTCTACACGCTGCGCCCCCAGGACACCTGTGTCACCTGTCCGCGCACCTGTGACGCCGACCGAGTCACCGCACTCAGCGCCGACACCCCTCGTTCGACTGACTGAATTCGAACTCGAACCGCCCTGTACGCAAGACAGTTCGAACCGATCGCACCTATCCGGTGCCCCTCCGACCACGTTGGCGTTCTCTTGCCCCGAAACCCCTTGTGGGTCAGGGATTGTGGGCCACTATGACGGCCGCAAGGCACTGACGCGATGCAAGGGACGCCGCATGCGACTGACCGACATATCTCTGGACTGGCTACTCCCCGCTGGCGTGATGATCGCGGGGGTCCTGGTCGCGGTGGCGGTGCTCGCGCGCGGCAGGCGCGCCGCTGACAAGGCCGCGACCGACGACTCATGGGAACGCAGCGAGGAACGCAGACGGCACAAGGAAGCGGTGTACGGCACCGCCTCGTATCTGCTGCTGTTCTGCTGTGCGGCGGTTGCCGCCGCGCTCTCCTTCCATGGCCTGGTCGGCTTCGGCCGGGAAAATCTCGACCTGTCGGGCGGCTGGGAGTACCTGGTGCCCTTCGGCCTGGACGGCGCAGCCATGTTCTGCTCGGTGCTCGCCGTGCGGGAGGCCAGCCACGGTGACGCGGCGCTCGGCTCCCGTCTGCTGGTGTGGACCTTCGCAGGGGCCGCCGCCTGGTTCAACTGGGTTCACGCGCCACGGGGACTCGACCACGCCGGCGCCCCGCAGTTCTTCGCGGGCATGTCGCTGTCGGCCGCGGTGCTCTTCGACCGTGCGCTGAAGCAGACCCGGGTGGCCGCGCTCCGCGAGCAGGGGCTGGTGCCGCGCCCGCTGCCGCAGATCCGGATCGTGCGGTGGCTGCGGGCCCCCAGGGAGACGTTCGGCGCCTGGTCGCTGATGCTGCTCGAAGGGGTGCGGACGCTGGACGAGGCCGTCGACGAGGTCCGGGACGACCGCCGGAAGAAGGAGCAGAACCGGCTGCTCAGGCGGGAACACGACAAGCTGGAACGGGCGCATCTCAAGGCCATCAACCGCCAGCACCGGTCCTTCGGCCGCAGCGGCCGACAGGTGGAGGCAGCGCCCGCGGTGACCGCGTCACAGGCAGCCGCGGAGCCCGCCATACCCGAGCCGGGACAACTGCCACTGCGCCCAAGGCCCTCCCTGCAGGCCGTAACCGGCCCTGAGCCGGCCTTCGTCGACCTGACAGCCGAGGACGACACTCAGGCGCTGCCGCGGCTGGACTCCCTGGAACGGAAGCTGAAGGATCTGGAGCAGCAGTTCGGCTGAGGCGGTTTCCGGACCGGCTGCGGCACGGCGGCCGGTCCGGAACAGGTGGGTACGGAGTGCTCCGCGGGGGAAGTGAAGCGGTGAACGTCTCGCCGAGCCGATCCTGTAGGAGCCGCGATGCACGACGACCGCGCGCTGGTCGATGGCCGCCTGGAGCGGGCCCTGCGCCAGTTCATCCGACCGGCGCAGTACGCGGACCGGGTCCCGCTCACGCTTTCCGTGTGGCATGTGCCGGGTGAACCGGTGCCCGTGGCAGAAGCACGGAAGGGGACGTACGAGCCCTTCGCGACGGGGACCCCGTGGGGCAGCCCCTGGTCCACCAGCTGGTTCCGTCTCGAGGGCGCTGTTCCCGACGCCTGGGCGGGCCGCCGGGTGGAGGCCGTCATCGACCCCGGCTTCACCGGGGACGGACCGGGGTTCCAGGCCGAGGGAATGGTGTACGACGCCCGGGGCATACCGCTCAAAGGCATCCATCCGCGCAACCGCCATGTACCCGTCGGGGCCCCGGCGTCCGGTGGTGAACAGGTGAGTCTGCTGCTGGAGGCGGCGGCCAATCCGGCGGTGCTGCACGACTACGAGCCGACCCTGCTCGGCGACGTGCTGACCGCAGGCGACCGGCCCCTCTACACCTTCGCGTCGGCGGAGCTGGCCGTCCTGGACGAGACCGTCTGGCATCTCGTGCTCGACATCGAGGTGCTCTCCGAACTGATGCGGGAGCTGCCCGCCGACCGGACCCGGCACCACGAGATCGTGCGTTCCCTGGAGGACATGCTCGACGCGCTGGACCTGCACGACGTGGCGGGCACGGCGGCCGCCGCACGGGCAGCGCTGGCCGGAACGCTGTCCCGGCCGGCGTCCGCGAGCGCGCACCGGATCTCCGCGGCCGGCCATGCTCATATCGACTCGGCCTGGCTGTGGCCGCTGCGCGAGACCGTACGGAAGGCGTCCCGCACCTTCGCCAATGTGACCGCGCTCGCCGCCGATTACCCGGAGCTGGTCTTCGCCTGCTCCCAGGCGCAGCAGTACACCTGGGTGAAGGAGCACCAGCCGCACATCTGGGAACGGATCAAGAAGGCGGTGGCGGACGGCAACTGGGCGCCGGTCGGCTCCATGTGGGTGGAGTCCGACGCCAACATGCCGGGCGGTGAGGCGCTGGCCCGGCAGATCGTGCACGGCCGCCGGTTCTTCGCCGAGGAGCTCGGCGTGCAGACCGAGGAGATCTGGCTGCCCGACTCCTTCGGCTACACGGCCGCCTTTCCCCAGCTGGCCAAGCTCGCGGGGATCAAATGGTTCCTCACCCAGAAGCTGTCCTGGAACCAGGCGAACAAGATGCCGCACCACACCTTTTGGTGGGAGGGCATCGACGGGACCCGGGTGTTCACGCACTTCCCGCCGGTCGACACCTACAACGCGCAGTTCCACGCACGGGAACTCGCCCACGCGGAGCAGAATTTCGCCGACAAGGGGCGCGCCACCCGCTCCCTGGTGCCGTTCGGATGGGGAGACGGCGGGGGCGGCCCGACCCGGGAGATGCTGGAGAAGGCGCGCAGGCTCCGGGACCTTGAGGGTTCGCCCCGGGTGGAGATCGAGAAGCCTTCGGCGTTCTTCACGGCCGCCGAGGAGGAGTACGGGCCGCAGGCCCCGGTCTGGTCCGGCGAGCTCTATCTGGAGCTGCACCGCGCGACGTACACCACCCAGGCGAAGACCAAGCAGGGCAACCGGCGCAGTGAACACCTGCTGCGGGAAGCGGAGTTGTGGGCGACCACCGCGGCCCTGAGGTTGCCGGACCAGCCCTATCCGTACGACACGCTGGACCGGATCTGGAAGACGGTGCTGCTGCACCAGTTCCATGACATCCTGCCGGGCTCGTCGATCGCCTGGGTGCACCGGGAGGCGCGGGACACCTACGCCCGGGTCCGGGAGGAGCTGGAGGCGATCATCGGTGACTCGGTGGCCGCGCTGGCCCGGACAGCCGGGGGCGGCGACCGTCCGATGGTTCTCAACGCCTCCCCGTACGGACGCAGCGAGGTGGTGCGGATCGAGGGGGGCGCGCTGGGCTTCGTGGACGTACCGCCGCTCGCCTCCGCCCCGGTCACCGACTCGGTCACCGGATCCCCGGTCACGGTGACCTGGGAGGCGGCCGGGATCGTGCTGGACAACGGCCTGCTGCGGGTGGTGGTCGACGGTGACGGGCTGCTGTCCTCGGTACGCGATCTGGCGGCCGGCCGCGAAGTGCTCGCCCCCGGCAGCCGCGGCAACCTCCTCCAGTTGCACCCCGACCACCCCAACCAGTGGGACGCCTGGGACATCGACCAGCACTACCGGCGCCGGCACACCGATCTCACCGACGCCGAATCCGTGGAGCTGGTCGAGGAGGGGCCGCTCCGGGCGGTGGTGCGGGTGGTGCGGACCTTCGGGAAGTCCCGTATCACCCAGGACCTGCTGCTCAGTGCGGCGAGCCCGCGCCTCGATGTCGTCACCGAGGTCGACTGGCAGGAGTCGGAGAAGGTCCTCAAGGCCGCGTTCCCGCTCGATGTGCATGCGGAACGCTCCACGGCGGAGATCCAGTTCGGGCATGTGCACCGGCCCACCCACACCAACACCAGCTGGGACGCGGCCCGTTTCGAGATCTGCGCGCACCGCTGGCTGCGGGTCGCCGAGCCGGGGTACGGGATCGCGGTGCTCAACGACTCGACGTACGGCCATGATGTGACCCGTGCCGAGCACCGGGACGGACTCGGCACGACCGTACGGCTCACCCTGCTGCGTGCTCCGCACAGCCCCGACCCGGAGACCGACCTCGGCAGCCACCGCTTCAGCTACGCCCTGTTGCCGGGGGCCGGGGTGACGCAGGCGGTCCGGGAAGGTCTGGCGCTCAACCTGCCGCTGCGGGCCGCCGCTGCGCCGGAGCTGACGCCGCTGGTCTCCACCGACCATCCCGCGCTCACCGTCGAGTCGGTGAAGCTCGCGGAGGACCGCAGCGGGGACGTGGTGGTGCGGCTCTACGAGTCGGCCGGCGGCCGGGCGGATGCCACGCTCCGGCTCGGCTTCCCGGTCGCGCGGGCGCAGATCACCGATCTGCTGGAGCGGCCGCTGCGGGACGCCCCGATCGGAGATGAAGGGCTCACCATCGGCCTGCGGCCCTTCCAGATCCTGACGCTCCGGCTCCGCCCGGCGTGACCGGCTCCGCCCGCCCCGGTGCTGTTGCCGGGGCGGGCGCATCCGTCACGGCCTGGGTACGTGCCGCAGGTTGGAGCGGGCCATCTGCACCATCCGGCCCACCCCGCCGGCCAGCACGATCTTGGACGCGGAGAGCGCGAAACCGGTGACCATGTCGGCACTGATCCTCGGCGGGATGGAGAGCGCGTTGGGGTCGGTGACCACATCCACCAGGGCGGGTCCCTTGTGCTTGAAGGCGTCCTTCAGCGCCCCGGCCAGCTGCTTGGGCTTCTCGACCCGTACGCCGAAGGCACCGGATGCCCGGGCGATGGCCGCGAAGTCGGGGTTGTGATTGTCGGTGCCGTACGACGGCAGACCGGCCACCAGCATCTCCAGATCGACCATGCCGAGGGAGGAGTTGTTGAAGAGGACGATCTTCACCGGCAGGTCGTACTGGACGAGGGTGAGGAAGTCACCCATCAGCATCGAGAAGCCACCGTCGCCGGACATCGAGACGACCTGCCGGTTCCGGTCGATGAACTGGGCTCCGATGGCCTGCGGCAGAGCATTGGCCATCGAGCCGTGGCTGAACGAACCGATCACCCGGCGACGTCCGTTGGGCGACAGGTAGCGCGCCGCCCAGACATTGCACATGCCGGTGTCCACGGTGAACACCGCGTCGTCGTCGGCGAGTTCGTCCAGAACCGAGGCCACGTACTCGGGGTGGATGGGGACGTGCGCCTCGACCTTGCGGGTGTATGCCTTGACCACCCCCTCGAGGGCGTCGGCGTGCTTCTTCAGCATCTTGTCGAGGAAGGTGCGGCTGGTCTTCGCGCGCACCCTGGGCATCAGCGCCAGCAACGTCTCGCGGACATCACCCCAGACGGCCAGATCCAGCTTGGTGCGCCTGCCGAGGTGTTCGGGACGGACGTCCACCTGGGCGATCTTGACATCATCGGGGAGGAAGGCGTTGTACGGGAAGTCGGTGCCCAGCAGGAGCAGCAGGTCGCACTCATGGGTCGCCTCGTACGCGGCGCCGTAACCGAGCAGCCCGCTCATCCCGACGTCGTACGGATTGTCGTACTGGATCCATTCCTTGCCGCGCAGCGCGTGGCCGACCGGAGATTTGATCCGCTCGGCGAACTCCATCACCTCGGCGTGGGCGCCCGCTGTCCCGCTGCCGCAGAAGAGCGTGACCCGGTCCGCCTCGTCGATCAGGCGGGCGAGCTTCTCGATCTCCGCCTCTCCCGGACGCACCGAGGGCCGCGCGGTGACCAGGGCGTGTTCGACACCTCTGGTGGGCGCCGGCGCGGCCGCGATGTCACCGGGGAGAGTGACCACACTGACACCGCTGCGGCCGACCGCGTGCTGGATGGCGGTCTGGAGCAGGCGGGGCATCTGCT
The DNA here is from genome assembly GCF_040689485.1 of Streptomyces sp. NPDC051322. Lineage (NCBI taxonomy): Bacteria > Bacillati > Actinomycetota > Actinomycetes > Kitasatosporales > Streptomycetaceae > Streptomyces > Streptomyces sp. NPDC051322. The sequence goes on from NZ_JBFBAK010000007.1 coordinate 98,909, forward strand.
GGGGGCTGGAGATCATCTCGCTGTAGTGGCTGCACTCCTGGAACAGCCGGTCGGGATGGGTCTCCTGGAAGTATCCGAGCCCGATCTCGCTGGAAGGGATGTGCGAGGCGAGGGCGAGCACCGGCGCCATCGAGCGGTGGGCGTCGAACAGGCCGTTGATCAGATGCAGATTCCCGGGACCGCAGGAACCGGCGCAGGCGGCGAGTTTTCCGGTGAGCTGGGCCTCGGCGCCGGCCGCGAAGGCGGCGGCCTCCTCGTGTCTCACCTGGATCCAGTCGATGGCGGGGTTGCGCCGGATGGCGTCCACGACGGGGTTCAGGCTGTCGCCGACGACGCCGTAGAGGCGCTGCACGCCGGCGCTGACGAGGATGTCGACGAACTGCTCAGCGACGTTCTGTTTGGCCATGGCTCCATCAACCCATGTCCGGAGCCGTTGCGCCCGCATTAGTACGCCTCTACATGAGGTACGCAGACATGAGGTGCGTCCCTATCGCTCCCAGACCGCGGCGGCCGTCCGGTCGTCCGCGTACCCCTTCACGCGCAACTGCGTGTCGGCCAGGAACGCGGCGAGGCCGGGGGGCTCGGCGGGCCCCCAGCGCCCGGCCAGTTCGTCGGCCAGCGCGGGCTCACCACGCAGCGGATCGGCGAGCCCGGCACTGCACAGCAGCAAGGTGTCCCCGGGGTGCGCCACGGACGCACGGAAGCGGAACGGTTCGCTGGGTGGCGGGGGCGGGCTCTCGACGTACGGGGACGGGGGTGTGGTGATGGCGAGGTCCATCGTCAGCCGGTCGCCTTCGGGGGTCTCGGCGGGTTCCGAGCCGAAGCCGACGACGGCCTCACCGGTGACCGCGGAGTGGGCCGGGAGCCGTGGCTCCAGATCGTGCCAGGCGCCGTCACGCAGACGGAAGAGTCCGCCGCCGCCGACCCCGAAGAAAACCCGGGTGCGGCACTCCGGGTCGCCGGAGAGCAACAGACAGCGCAGCGTGGCGGTGTAATCGTCCGGTGCCAGCCCGAGTTCGGCGGCGCGGGCCCGCAGCTTGCCGTAACCGCGTCCGGTGAGCCGGTGCAGACCTGATTTGAGGTCGCCCCTGCGGCCCGCCCTGATGTCCTCGGCGAGACGTAGCCGGCTGCGTCCGACGGCTCCGCCGATCCAGCGGCAGGCGTCCGCCGCCGCCAGATGGGCCCCGTCCGAGACGCGCGCACCGCTGGCCACGGCGACCAGCACCAGTGCGTCGGCGCCGCTGCCGAACCGGGCGGTGAGCAGGGCGTCGCGGCGGAGCTCACCGCGGTAGCGGGCGGAGTCGCCGCGCACCGATGCGGCCCGCAGGGTGTACGAGCCGTAGCTGGCGCCGTCCAGGACGGTGTCGGCGATCAGACCGCCGAGAGCGTCGGGATGCGCGGCGGGGAGTGCGGTGGGTTCGGCGTCGTAGGTGGGTGGGCCGTCACCCACATGGTCGACCGCGGGGCGCGGCGAGGGATCGTCACCGGTGGCCTGCTGAACCGGGGCGGACGCCGCTTCCGGCACGGGGGGCGGCGGGCTGTCCCGTGCGGCGCGGCGTACGGGCAGACCCGGGGGGAAGGTGCGGGGCGGCTGTTGCGTACCGGCGGGCGGCTCCCAGGGAGCACGCGCCCGGGGCACGGCGGGCGGCCGGGGGACTTCCTCCCCGAAGGCCGGTGCTCCGCCGGGCGGAGACTCCGGCACTGCGTTCACCGTGTCGGCCACGGAGTCGAACCGGTCGTCGAGGCTGTCGCCCGTGGCGGCGGCCCCCTGGTCCTCGGCGGTCTCGTCGTACAGCCGGCTCCACCAGTCGTCGTCGGCGGCCGGCCTCTCCCCCTGCTGACTCATGACCCTATTGTCCATCGATGCGGTGGTCCCGGTACAGGGCGCGCGATATTGGCCCCCGCGCCGTGGCTGCTATGTCGATCGCCCTCAACGCGGCTCTCCGTCGCGGCAGTTGCGGCCCGGTCCTGTACGCCGGTCGTTGCCTGCAGTTGCAGCAGGTCGGACGCCGTGCTGCGGGACCCGGCCGCTTCCGGCACGCTGGGCAGATGAGTGCGTGGCAGCTGCTCGCGGTGGGCCTGGTGATGCTGCTGGGACTGATCGGGGTGCTGATTCCCGGGGTGCCGGGCCAGGCGATCGTCTGGGCGGCGGTGGCCTGGTGGGCGCTGACCGACGCCACCGGCCTGGCCTGGGGCGTACTGGCCGGTGCCACCGCCGTACTGCTGCTGAGCCAGGCTCTGCGCCTGCTGCTCGCCCGGCGGCCCCGGCAATCCGGGGCGCCGCGCCGGACCGTTCACATCGGCGGGGCGGCCGGGATCGTCGGCTTCTTCGTGGTGCCGGTGGTGGGCGGCATCGCCGGGTTCGTCGGCGGGATCTATCTGGCGGAACGAGCGCGGCTCGGCAGCCACCGCGCCGGCCGCGCGTCCACTCGGACCATCATGCGTGGCATCGGTACCTCGCTGCTGGTCCGGCTCTTCGCCGCGCTGCTGGTCGTGGGCGGCTGGCTGGGTGTGGTGTTCCGGGGTTACTGACCCGAACCCGGCGACGGGGGCACCTCCCTGCGCGATGCTGGGTCCATGAGCGAATTCACCGAGGCCGAGCGCGAATATCTCGCCACCCAGCGTGTGGGACGGCTGGCGACGGTCGACCCGCGGGGGCAGCCGCAGGCCAATCCGGTCGGTTTCTTCCCGCAGCCGGACGGCACCATCCTGATCGGCGGCTACGCCCTGGGGACGACCAAGAAGTGGCGCAACCTGCAGGCCAATCCCAAGGTCGCGCTGGTCGTCGACGATGTGGTGAGCGTGCGGCCGTGGAAGGTGCGCGGGGTGGACATCAGGGGCGAGGCCGAGCTGCTGACCGGCCCGCACGATCTGGGCCCGCACTTCAGCGAGGAGCTGATCCGAATCAAGCCGCAGAAGATCCACAGCTGGGGGCTCGACCCGGACCGGGCATCGGGCTAAGCAGCAACTGGAGACCTGGGAGAGTGCTGCGGGTTGCCCGTCGGCGGCCGGTCGTCCAGCCAGATGTGCCGCACGGCGTACGACCTCCAGGGGCGCCAGCTGTCGGTTTCCGTCTCCCCCACCGGGGCCACGTCGGGATCCCCCAGCGCACGCATCCGGATCAGCGCCGCCGCGACCGGGGTCATGCCGGGCAGGGCGAAAAGTGCCCGCTCGGTGTCGTCCCGGTCGGCGCCGGGATCGAGCCGTACGTCGGCCACCGCGCCCAGTGACGGCTCGTCCGCCAGCAGGTCGGCCGGCGCGGGGAAGAGGTGGGTGAGGCCGCCGCACGGCTGGTCGAGCGGCGTCCCGTACCGCTCCGCGAGCCATTCGGACTTCGCCCGGCCGGCCAGCGCCCGTACCGCGAACTCCTCGGGCTCCGCGGCGCCGGGCGAGCGCAGCCCCGGCCGGCGGGAGACCAGTGGGGCGAGGCGGGGATCCGCGGAAAGCCGTTCGTCGATGGCCCGGGGATCGGCGTCGAGATCGAAGAGACGCCGCAGACGTTGCACCGCGGTGGTGAGGTCGCGCAGGTCGGTCAGCTGGATCCGGGCGTCCAGCCAGCGACCGGCGGACCGCTCGGCCACGGCGACGATGCCGGAGCCGTAGGGCAGCCGCAGGGTGCGCCGGTACGTACGGGCGCCGGACACGCCCAGCATTTCCTCGACGCGCGGGATGGCTTCCCTGGCGAGCAGATCGAAGACCTCACGCGCCGCATAGGGTCCGCGGTAAGCGAGCCGCAGCGGGATACCGGCCGTGTCGCGCGCGACGGGCACCGCGGCTTCGGCGCGGAGTTGGCTGGGGGTGCGGGCGTAGATCTGCCGGATGGTGTCGTTGAACTGCCGCACGCTGGCGAACCCGGACGCGAAGGCGATCTCGGTGACCGGCAGGCCGGTGGTCTGCAGCAGCACGCGTGCGGTGTGCGCGCGCTGTGCCCGCGCGAGAGCCACCGGTCCGGCCCCGAGTTCGGCGGTGAGCTGTCGCTGCACCTGCCGGGTGCTGTATCCGAGCCGGAGGGCCAGGCCCGGCACCCCTTCACGGTCCACCACCCCGTCACTGATCATGCGCATCGCCCGCCCCACCGCGTCGGCACGCACGTTCCACGCGGACGAGCCGGGCACCGCGTCCGGCCGGCAGCGGCGGCAGGCCCGGAACCCTTGTCCCTGGGCCGCCGCCGCGGTCGGATAGAAGAAGACGTTGTGGCGCTTGGCGGTCACTGCCGGGCAGCTCGGCCGACAGTAGATCCCCGTGGTGCGCACCCCGAAGAAGAACTCGCCGTCGAAGCGTGCGTCCCGGCTGCGCACCGCTCGGTAAGCGGTCTCGTCATCCATCACAGGACCAGTGTGCGTCCGGGTCCGGTCGTGGGCCAGCGGGATTCGGACAACCAGCTGCTCGGCGGCCGCCGGTTGCCTGTTCGGTCGGCCGGCTGCCCGTTCGGGCCGGGTTTCAGGAGCGGCGGGTCCTGCCGCGCTTGGCCTCCATGTTCGCCCGGCCCTCCGCTCCCTTCATCTTCCAGTCACGCCGGATCTCGGCGCGCAGCCTGGCGTCCGTCTTGGCGATGATGCGCTGGTTCTCGCGCAACAGCTTGCGATAGCTCTCGAGCCGGCGAACCGGCAGCGAGCCGTCCTCGATCGCCGCGAGCACCGCGCATCCCGGCTCGGCCTCATGCGCGCAGTCGTGAAAACGGCACTCCCCGGCGAGCACGTCGATCTCCGAGAAGACCTGGCCGACTCCGCTCGATGCGTCCCAGAGCCCGACGCCGCGCAGTCCCGGCGTGTCGATGAGCACGCCTCCGCCGGGCAGCACCAGCAGATTGCGGGTGGTCGTGGTGTGCCGGCCCTTGCCGTCGATGTCACGGACGGCCTGCACCTCCATGACGTCCGCCCCGATGAGGGCGTTGGCCAGGGTGGACTTGCCCGCGCCGGAGACGCCGAGCAGCACGCTGGTGCCGTCCGCCACGATGGCGGCGAGGACGTCGATGCCCTCGCCGGTGGCCGAGCTGACGGGCACCACCTGAACGCCGGGCGCCGCGCTCTCGGCATCCGCGACCAGATAGGAGAGCCCGGTGGCGTCCGGGACCAGATCCGCCTTGGAGAGGACGATCAGCGGTTCGGCGCCGGACTCCCACGCCAGCGCGAGGAAGCGCTCGATCCGGCCGAGGTCGAGCTCGACGGACAACGGCACCGCGATGATCGCGTGATCGACGTTGGCCGCGAGCACCTGTCCCTCGGAGCGCTTCGAGGATGTCGACCGGACGAATGCGGTGCGGCGCGGCAGGAGTGTCCGGACGAACTGCGGATCGCCGGCCGGATCGACAGCCGCCCAGTCACCGGTGCACACCACCCGCATCGGGTCGCGCGGCACGACGTACTCGGTGTCGGCCCGTACGGTGCCCGCCGGGGTGACGACATCGCAGAGGCCGCGGTCGACCCGTACGACCCGGCCGGGCAGCAGCCCCTGCTCGGCGTACGGAAGGAACTCCGCCTCCCAGCGCTCGTCCCAGCCGTAGCGGGACAGCGGGTGCGGAGCAGCGGAGGTCGAAGGGGAGGAGGACAGGAACGAGGAAGACAAGGGGTGACCCTTCACATGGGCGGACCCCGGCGGCGCGCTGACCACGCGCGGAAGTTGAGTGAGTGTCAGCCGGAGACCACAGGGGTGGAAAAGAGGAAGTTCTGCAAGCGGGCAGCGCCCGTCACCATGACCGTCATCAATGTCCTCACCTCCTGCTTCCTCGACGAACCGACGTGTCTTCCGTCCGCAAGCGGCGCTCGGCCGCGTCCGGGAACGTGGAGACTCTAGCCCCGCCCGGCGGCCGGTGCCAGCGATTTACCGGGCGTCCGACAGGCGTCCACTCCGGCCCTGTTCGCCCTTTCCCTGTGCCCCATTGCCGTGTGCCCCAGTGCCCTGCGCCCCAGTGCCCTGCGCCCCCTTGCCCTGGGCGGCCTTGCCCTGGGCGGCCTTGCCGTGCGTGGCGTTGTCCTGGGGGGCCTTGCCGTTCGCTCCGCCGTTGCTCTGCGCCCTGGCGTGCTTCTCCGCTTCCTGCGCCGCCTTGGCGCCGTGCCCCTGCGATACCCCCGGTCCGGTCGGCGGGGCGGAAGCTCCGGCGGCCGGAAAAAGGAGGTGGGCGCAGTACGTGTCCACCGAAGCCGGTCCGCCTGCCGCTGCCACCAGGCGGCCGTAGGCAGCTCCGTGCCGGGTCCGGTTCCCGTGCAGCAGCGCCTTGCACAGCCCGGCCTCGGCAGGGCCGGGTGCCGTCGCGGGCGGGGTCGTCGGCACGGGCCGGTGCGGACGTGCCGACTGGGCCGGGGTTTCCGCGGTGGTTGCCGCCGGCCCGGGACCGGTGGCCTTGGGGACATGGTCGGGCGGGTGGGCGGGGTCGGTGTGCCGGTGGAAGGGCTGAGGAAGCGATCCCGTTCCGGCGGCCAGTGCCACCCCGCCCACTACGACGCCGGCGAACAGGGCACCGAGGACGGCTCGGACCGGCAGGCCGGCGCCGCGGCGCCGACGGGCCGGGCGCCAGTCGTCGCGTCGGCGCCGCGGGCCGTCGTCGTCGGCGGCGGCGGCGGCGGCGGCGATGCGAGCCTCCCGGTACGCGGATACGGCCGCATCCTCGCCGAGCTGCCCCGCCGCTCCCTCGCGGCACAACGCGGCGGCGAAAGCTTCCAACTCGGGTGCCGGGCAATCCTCCGCAGCCCACTTGTCTTCGCGTCTCATGTCTCGTTCCTCTGCGTCCGGAGCGCCCCGGCCGTCACTCCCGCCGCGCCTGCCCCGAGCTTCGCTGCCAGTTGCTTGAGTCCCCGGTGCGATGCCATCCGTACCGCCCCCGTCCGCTTGCCCAGCACTCGAGCCGTGGCGGGGCCGTCCAGTCCGACCACCACCCGCAGGAGCACCGCCTCGGCCTGGTCCTGCGGCAGCGTGGCGATGGCCGCCAGCGCCCGGCGGGTGGACAGGTTGTCCAGCGCGTCCGCCGCGGTGTCCTGGCCGCCGGGGAGTTCCAGCACGTCCTGTTCGATGAGCGCGGTGCGCGGTCTGCGCCGGTTGCGGCGGAGATGGTCCAGCGCCCGGTGGCGGGCGATGGTCGCCGTCCAGCCACGGAAACCCGCTCCGTCACCGCGGAATCGCCACAGGTCGCGCGCGATCTCCAGCCAGGCATCGGATGCCACATCCTCCGCCTCCTCCCCCACGAGTCCTCGTAGGTAACCGAGAAGTCCCGGGTGCACCAGCCGGTAGGCGGCAGCGAAGGAGCTTTCATCGCCTCGCTGCGCACACGCGACAGCGAGGGTCAGTTCCGCGTCGCGGTCCGGCGCGTCACGCTGTTCCCCGCCTCGGATCACACTTCCCTCTTCGTGCCCGGCCTCTTCGTGCCCGGTCTTCTGGCTGCCCGGACTATTGCACCCCGCCCCGTCAGCGACGTCCCAGGAGCCTAATCCACCGCCGCCGGGTCCCGCCCCGGTGGACCGCAGTGACGTTTCGCTCCGGGAACACGCTGGATATGCCAGAAGCGCCCCGGAACGGCGCGCCGTACGTGGAATCGTCTGAGGGGTGGGGCAATGAGTCCGCGCACATCATCCGAACAGTGGTCGCTGAGGGGGGACCTCCGGTGAGCCGTGCCTATCATCTGCGGTCGGTGTCCGCTGCCGCGCTCACGTATGACCCCGACTGGCTGGCCGCCCAATTCGCGGACGACTGGGACGATTTACAGTCACTGTGCGCAGTGCATCTGGCGGGCGTACTGCAGCAGGACTTCGCCGATGTGGACCGGCTCTACACGGCGCCCGGCCAGGACCGTGCGGGCAGCCTGCCGGTGCTCGGCGGCCGCACGGTCCCGCACCATGACGGCCGGCTGCCGCCGTTCGCCGTCCTCACCCCGCCGGGAGTGAAGGAGGCCGCAGCCTTTCTGATCGGCGTCTCCTTCGACTCGCTGTGGCAGGCGGTCCGCACCGAGCTCACCGCCCCCTACGGCTCGCGGGTCCCCGAGTCGGAGGTGCGCGAGCACTTCTCGCGCACCCACGAGGGCCTCGCCGGCTTCTACGCGCGCGCCGCGCACGAGGAGCGCTCCGTCGTGAAGTGGCTGCTGTTGTGAGCGACGGCCCGACGGGGCAAAGCTTGCCGGGAGCGGCGCTAGAGAGTCCCCGCCGTCTGCTGGGCCCCCGTCGCGCTGCCCTGCAGCCACTTCGACCAGGTCAGGTTGAACGCCGCGTAGCCGTTGTCCCCGTCGGCCTTGCCGCGCGGCGACCCGGTGATGGTGACGGGGTCGCCCTGCTTGACGAAGTCGTAGAACCACTTGGAGTCGGCCAGCGACAGGTGGACACAGCCGTGTGAACCGTAGCTGTGGCCCGGGTAGGGGTCTCCGGTGGAGTAGTGGATGTAGGTGCCGGAGTTGGTGAGGTGCACGTCCCAGGGCAGGGTCAGATCGTAGAAGTTCGGGCTGCCCTTGGTGCAGCTGATGTGGACGCTGCAGGAGGTCATATGGACCTCACGCGCCTTGTCCATCACTGCCATGGTGCCGTCCCAGGACGGGAAGCTCGGGCTGCCCGCGTCGATGGGCAGGGTCCGCACCAGCTTGCCGTCGCGCATCACCTTCATCGAGTGGCCCGGCACCGAAGCGGTGACCTCCACGTCGTCGCCGATCGTGAAGGTGTGCTGGTAACCATGGGTGCCGTAACGGCCGTTGCCGTTGCTCACATCCTTCAGGTCGGCGTCCAGCTTCACCTTGGTGCCGGGCTTCCAGTAGTCCTTGGGCCGCCAGTCCACCCGCTGGCTGCTGAACCAGTGCCAGGCTCCGGTGACCGGTGCCGAAGAGGTCACCTTGAGATGCTTCTCGATCGTGGAACGGGCCGATGTGCCCACCGGATTGCTGAAAACCACCGAAATCGGCATGGCCACCCCGACGGTGGCACCGGACTTGGGTGCGATCGAATCCAGCAGCATCGGCGGTCCTGCCGGGTGCGTCGGCTCGGGGTGCGCGCTCGCCTTCGCTTTCACGGAAGCTTTCGCGCCGGTGGGCGTCCCCGTGGCCGCTGCGTTCCCCCCGCAGGCACTCGTGCCGGCCAGCAGCGCGCCGACCACCCATGCGATTCCTATGCTGCCCCTGACCCCGCCCATGCCCATGCTCCGCTCAATCACTTCCGAAAGCCAACATCCCTAGAGACAAGGGCGCCGCAGTGACGGTTGCACCGCTTGTGTAAAGCGCAGACCAAGTCTGTTGTGCCAGGAAACGGAATCCGAAAGCCCGGTCTCCTGCAGACATCACCCCCGAGGAATCGGACACACGCATGGATATGACCACGCCAGAGACCGAACCAGTCGAAAGCGCAGAGCCGGCCGAGGACGACCGGGTGGGCACCCGCTACCGCTCGGAGGTCGAGGCGGCCTACCGGAAGTCGGCGGCGTCGGCCGAGGAGCCGGCTCGGCAGAGCCAGCTCACCCGCGGTCTGCTGACCGGCTACCGCTGGGCTTTGGGCCATTCCGCCGTCGCACCGGTCACCGGGGGCACGACCACCGGGGCACCCGACCTCGGCCTGCTGATCGCGGAGGTGGACGCGGCGACCGTGCAGCTGGAGGGCGCAGAGCAGCGCGGCGTCTCCCACGACCACATCCAGGGGGTGTACGACGCCCTCGCCTGGGTCTGCGGCCAGCTCGAACAGCGCCCCTGACCCGGCGGTGACCGATTCGTACAAGACGGCGCGTGACCGGTCCGCCTACGGTGCCGTCATGACTCCACGACTCGATGCGATCGGCCTGGTCGTCGCCGATATGGCCGCTTCCCTCGCCTTCTACCGCCTTCTCGGTCTCGACATCCCCGCAGCGGCCGACAACCAGCCGCACGTCGAAGCGGCGCTGCCCGGTGGGCTGCGGATCCTGTGGGACACCGAGGAAACAGTCCGCTCCTTCGATCCCGACTGGCAGCCGCCGCGGTCGTCCGGGCGGACCGGGCTCTGTTTCGTCTGCGCATCCCCCGCCGAGGTCGACGCCACCTACGCAGCACTGACCGGAGCGGGCTATCAGGGTCACCTCAAGCCCTGGAACGCGGTCTGGGGACAGCGCTACGCGACGCTGCTCGATCCCGACGGCTGCGAGGTTTCGCTGTTCGCCGCCGCCACGTAGGCGCTCATCGGCATCCTGGCGAGATCGCGCTGCGGCCGGATCAGCGGCCGTGTCGATCCGCTCGGTGTGCCTGCGGGCCCCTGCACGGTGCGCGTCCAGACGACGGCACCGTCCAGCCGGGACGGCCACTGTGCGTACGCGTCGCCGACGTAGCGCCGGCGGTCCATGGGCCGATCGGCTCAGTCGTGCCTCTCGTCTGTGCGCCTCTCGTCTGTGCGCCTTTCTTCGGGCTTTCTGGTGCGCAGGCGGGAGGTGACGTCCTCCGGGGGCAGGAAGCGCGACCAGCGCTCGGGGAATTCCGAGGGCATGTCCGATCCGGCGTCGTCCTCGTCCTCGTCGGCTCCGTGGTCCCGGGCGCCCGGGGGGCTCGGTATGCCCAGGCGCCCGGACCCGGGCCGGGGGACGTGCGCGGCGCGGGCGGCGGCGGTGGCCACCGAGGGCCAGACCCGGTCGATGGCAGCGTTCACCGCCGCGCCGACCAGCACCGCGAAGGCGGAGATGCCGATCCACAGCAGCACCGCGATCGGCGCGGCGAGTGAGCCGTAGATGGTCGGGCCCTCGACCTCACCGGTCAGATAGATCCGCAGGAGGAAACTGCCCAGGAGCCACATGCCGAGCGCCACCAGTGCGCCGGGGATGTCCTCTATCCAGGGTGACCGTACCGGCACCGACACGTGGTAGAGCGTGGTGAGGAAGATGATCGACAGGACGACGAGCACCGGCCAGTACAGGATCGCGACGACTTCCTCGCCACCGGGGACGAATTCCACCACCCGGTCGGGACCGACCACTGCCAGCGGCAGCACCACGGCCCCGATCAGCAGCGCGACCATGTAGAGCAGCAGCGAGAGCAGCCTGGTCATGACAATGCCGCGCCGGCCGTCCAGGCCGTACATCACGGTGATGGTGTCGATGAAGACGTTGACCGCGCGGGAGCCCGACCACAGGGCGAGAGCGAATCCGATGGAGACCAGGTCGGGACGTCTGCCGTGGGTGACGTCCTCCAGCAGCGGTTTGGCGAACTCGTGAACACCGCGGTCGGAGAGGACCGTGCTGGCGGCGTTGAGGATGTTCTGCTCGAGGCTCGCGACGGTGTGCGTGTCCGTCCAGCCGTCGACGTAACCGAGCAGGGCGATCAGACTGAGCAGCAGCGGCGGCAGGGAGAGCAGCGTGAAGAACGCCGCCTCCGCCGCGAGTCCCAGAATGCGGTACTCCATGCATGAGTTGACGGTGTCCTTCACCAGCAACCAGGCCATCTGACGCTTGGAGACGTTGCGATAGAGGGCTCTCGCGCGGTGGAGCAGGCCTGAATGCCGCTCCCCTGTTTCATTTGCTGCCTGCACCTCCATACCGTAGCCCCATGGCAACCATCACCCACACCGTGACCAACCAGCCTCCGCCCCTGGTGGGGCATGACGTCTTCGCCTCCGACCTCGCCCTGGTGGAGGCGGTGCAGCGGCACACCCCGCCGGAGATCCTCGAAGGCGTCCAGGAGGAGCTCGGTGTGCTCGGCCGGGCCGCCGGTTCGGCGCAGGTCCAGGAGTGGGGGGCGCAGGCGAACGAGAACCCGCCGAAGCTCCGCACTCATGACCGGTACGGGCACCGGATCGACGAGGTGGAGTTCCACCCGGCGTGGCACCGGCTGCTCGGCAAGGCCGTCTCCGCCGGGCTCACGGATGCCTGGGGCAGGCCGGGCGGCCATGTGCGGCGCGCGGCCGGGTTCCTGGTGTGGACGCAGGCCGAGGCGGGGAACGGCTGCCCGCTCTCCATGACGCATGCGGCGGTGCCCGCGCTGCGCGCCGATCCGGCACTGGCCGCCGAGTGGGAACCGCGGCTCACCTCCCACGTGTACGAACAGGAGCTGCGGCCCGCCGGACTGAAACCGGGCGCCCTCTTCGGGATGGGCATGACGGAGAAGCAGGGCGGCAGCGATGTGCGCGCCAACACCACGGCCGCGGTGCCGATCGACGGCGAGGCCGAGTATCTGCTCACCGGTCACAAGTGGTTCTGCTCGGCGCCGATGTGCGACGGCTTCCTGGTGCTTGCGCAGGCGCCGGGCGGCCTGACCTGTTTCCTGGTGCCCCGGGTCCTGGCGGACGGCACCCGCAACGTCTTCGCCCTGCAGCGTCTCAAGGACAAGCTGGGCAACCGGTCCAACGCGTCGAGCGAGGTCGAGTTCGACGGGACCTGGGCCCGCCGGGTGGGTGAGGAGGGCAGGGGGGTGCGCACCATCATCGGGATGGTGGCGGCGACCCGGCTCGACTGCGCGGTCGGTTCCGCTGCGCTGATGCGGCAGGCGGTGGCGCAGGCGGTGCACCATACCGGTCACCGCAGCGCGTTCGGCGGGGAGTTGATCGACAAGCCGCTGATGCGCAATGTGCTGGCCGATCTGGCGCTGGAGTCCGAGGCGGCCACCACGCTGGCCCTGCGGCTGGCCGGCGCGTACGACACCGACACGGACGAGGAGCGCGCGCTGTTGCGGCTCGCGGTGCCTGCCGCCAAGTACTGGGTCACCAAGCGATGCACCCCGGTGGTCGCGGAGGCCCTCGAATGCCTGGGCGGCAATGGCTATGTCGAGGAGTCGGGGCTGCCGAGGCTGCTGCGTGAGTCGCCGCTCAACTCGGTCTGGGAGGGCTCGGGGAACATCCAGGCGCTGGACGTACTGCGGGCTCTGCAGCGGGAGCCGCAGGCGCTCAACGCGTTCCTGCAGGAGGTCGGCAAGGCGCGCGGCGCCGACCACCGGCTCGACCGGGCGATCAAGGACCTGCTCACCGACCTCGCCGACCTGGAGGGCGTCGAGGCGCGGGCCCGCCGGCTGGTCGAGCGCATCGCGCTGGTTCTGCAGGGTTCGCTGCTGGTGCGCTGGGCGCCGCCGGCGGTGGCCGACGCGTTCTGTGCGTCGCGGTTGGGCGGTGACTGGGGCGCGGCGTTCGGCACCCTGCCGCACACGCTGGATCTGGCGTCGGTCGTCGACCGGGCCGCCCCGTCGCAGGGCGCGTAACAGCCGGGGTCGATGCTGCGCCGACACGGCACCACCCCGGCTGGTGACCCAGGTTCGTCCAACCGGCCGCCCGGGTGCGAGGGTTGCAGACGGTTGCAGACGGTTTCGGACGGTAGAAGGCGGACCGGGAGCGGACAGAAAGCGGCCGGACCGGATCTGCCGAGTGCCGTGCATCGCGGCCGTCGGGGATGCACCATGAACCACGGCACCTCGACGGTCCGCGCACCATCCCCAAGGAAGCCGCCCCGGAAAGAAGCCGCCCGGAAGGAAGCTGCCCAGAAGGAAGCCGGGAGACCTGATGAGGACCGGAGCCGCGAATACCGCTGGTCCGACCGCTCCGCACACCCGGGAGACGGCGCGCGTCCTGCACGGCTTGTATGAAGCAGCGCTGTCGGGCGACCGCTCCGGTACGGCGCCGCGTCCCGTCATCGATGCCTCCTGGCAGCGAATGCTGCGGATCGGCGTCGATCCCGACGGGGGCACCAGCAGCGCACTGCTGCGCAGGGAGGATCTGGAGCACCGTCGCAGAGCCACCCCGCTGGGCGAGGTGCTGCCGGCGCTCAGCGAGGGACTGCGCTCGGCCGCCGACGCCTCGCGGCAGATCGTGGTCGTCACCGACGCCGAGGGCCGGGTGCTGTGGCGCGACGGCAACAAGGCGGTCATCCGCCGGGCCAACGGCATCTGCCTGCAGGAGGGCGCCGCCTGGAACGAGGAGTCCGCGGGCACCAATGCGATCGGCACCGTGCTGGCAGCCGGCCGGCCCGTGCAGGTGCACTCGGCGGAACACTTCGTCCGAACCCTGCACAACTGGACCTGTTCGGCCGCGCCCGTCCATGACCCGCGGGACGGGCGGCTGCTCGGTGTGATCGATGTCAGCGGGCCCGACTCGTCGTTCCACCCGTCCTTGCTGGCGCTGGTCGATTCGGTGGCCCGGCTGGCCGCCGCGGAGCTGCGCAACCGGCATCTGGCCTCGGTCGACCGGCTCCGCTCGGTGGCGTCGCCGATCCTGAGCCGGGTGGGCGGCCGGGCCCTCGCGGTGGACGTCTACGGCTGGCCGGCGGCGGTGACCGGGATGCCCCCGGTCGGCCGGTTGCCGTTGTCCAAGTCCTTCGCGGCGGGCCGGATGTGGCTGCCGTCGCTGGGAATGTGCGCAGTGGAGCAGTTGCCCGGCGGCTGGCTGATCCGGGTGGACGACGACAGCGCTGCTGACGGGGCACGGGCCGGACAGGTGGTGCTCGACCTGAGTGGCCGGCGGCGCTGGTCGGTGACCGTGTCGGGGCCGGCAGGTGACTGGACGCAGGAGCTGACACCGCGCCACGCGGAGCTGCTGTACGTGTTGAGCCTGCATCCCGAGGGCCGCACGGCCGCCGAGCTGGCCGGCGACCTGTTCGACGATCCGACGCGGACGGTGACGGTGCGCGCCGAGATGTCTCGGGTCCGCCGCCGGCTGGCCGAGGTGCTCGCACACCGTCCGTACCGTTTCACCGAGGGGGTGGAGGTCCGGGTGATCCGCCCCGAGCACCCGGCGGATCTGCTCCCGCACTCGACGGCCCCCGCAGTACGCAGGCAGGGCCCGCCCACAGGCTGACGCCGGCCGCCGTGACGTCCCGGGGCCCCGCATGATTGCCTGGCCTCCATGAGCACCGTCACCGTGACCACCTGGTTCCTGGAACAGACCTCGCCCGACGATCTGCGGCCGGCCGCCGCGCCGGACGGCGACATCCGGATCGTCCGGGCCGAGGTCGCGTCGCCCGAGTTCAGCCGGTTCCTCTACGCCTCGGTCGGCGGCGACATCCGCTGGACCGACCGGCTCGGGTGGTCGTACGCGCAGTGGCAGGAACTGCTGGACCTGCCGGGCACGGAGACCTGGGTGGCCTACGACCGGGGCACCCCGGCCGGCTTCGTGGAGCTCGCGCCGCACGAGGACGGCGCCGTGGAGATCATGTACTTCGGTCTGCTCCCGGCCTTCCGGGGGCGCCGGATCGGCGGCCACCTGCTGACCTGCGGTGTCCAGCGGGCGTGGGACCTGGCCGACCGCACGCCGGGGCGGCCCGCGACGAAGCGGGTCTGGGTGCACACCTGCAGCAAGGACGGGCGCTACGCGATGGACAACTATCTGCGCCGCGGCTTCCGGCTCTTCAGGACCGAGACGGAAGAAGAAGCGGAGGTCGAGACTCCGGGCCCCTGGCCGGGGGCAGGAGTGTAGCCCCGGGCGTGGCTCCTGCCTGCTTTGCGCGTGACCCAGACCACATCGTCTCGCGATTCGGGACCATCTCGTCCATATAGTGGATAGTGGTGGACTGGCACGAGACCGCCGTGACACGCTTCCGTCATGTCTGGAACTGGAATTGCCTTGATTAGTCGACGCCACGTCGACCTCGGCCGCATGTCCAGCGCCATCTGTCCGGCGCGCTGATCCACACCAGCCACGTCGTTCCACCGCCGTCCCCGTCGTTGCGGACGAGCGAAGTATCCCACTGGGTCCACGCACCCCACAGCCGCCGCGTCCTGCCGTGAACGGGCAGGTCACAGGGGTACCTTCCGCCTGATCCGTTGCCCCCTTGAGCCGCCACAGAAGGACGAACCACCATGGCCGCCAGTCCGGAAACACCTGCTTCAGCCACGCCCCGCCGCAAGGTGAGCCGTCACCGTGGTGAAGGCCAGTGGGCCCTGGGGCACTTCACCCCGCTGAACGGCAACGAGCAGACCAAGAAGGACGACGACGGTCTCAATGTGCGGACACGCATTGAGACGATCTACTCCAAGCGCGGCTTCGACTCGATCGACGGAGCGGACCTGCGCGGCCGGATGCGCTGGTGGGGTCTGTACACCCAGCGCAAGCCCGGGATCGACGGAGGCCGTACCGGGTTCCTGGAGCCCGAGGAGCTGGACGACGAGTACTTCATGCTCCGGGTCCGGGTCACCGGCGGCCGGCTCACCACCGAGCAGCTGCGCGTCATAGGCGAGGTCTCCGAGACGTACGCGCGCGGCACCGCGGACATCACCGACCGGCAGAACATCCAGCTGCACTGGATCCGGATCGAGGACGTGCCGGCGATCTGGCAGAAGCTGGAGGCAGTGGGGCTCTCCACCACGGAGGCCTGCGGCGACACCCCGCGAGGCATGCTGGGCTCTCCGGTGGCGGGGGTGGCCGAGGACGAGATCATCGACGGCAGCCACGCGCTGGACGAGATCGCCCGCCGCTACATCGGCGACCCGCAGTTCTCGAATCTGCCGCGGAAGTTCAAGACCGCGGTCTCCGGGTCGCCCCGGCTGGACGTGGCGCACGAGATCAACGACGTCTCCTTCGTGGGTGTCGTCCACCCCGACCACGGCCCCGGCTTCGACCTGTGGGTCGGCGGCGGCCTGTCCACCAACCCGAAGTTCGGCGTGCGGCTCGGCGCCTGGGTCCCGGAGGCCGATGTCCCCGACGTGTGGGCCGGTGTCTGCTCCATCTTCCGCGACTACGGCTACCGCCGGCTCCGTAACCGCGCGCGGCTGAAGTTCCTGGTCGCCGACTGGGGGCCGGAGAAGTTCCGTCAGGTGCTCGAGGACGAGTACCTGCACCGCAAGCTGCTCGACGGCCCGGCTCCCGAGCAGCCCACCCAGCAGTGGCGCGACCACATCGGCGTGCACCGGCAGAAGGACGGCCGGTTCTACGTCGGGTTCGCCCCGCGGGTCGGCCGACTCGACGGCTCGCAGCTCGCCAAGGTCGCGGAGGTCGCCGAGGAGCACGGCTCCGGCCGGGTGTCCACCACGGTCGAGCAGAAGTTGATCATCCTGGACGTCCCGGAGGACCGGGTCACCTCACTGGTCGACCGCCTCGAGGCGATGGACCTGCGGGTCACCCCGTCGCCCTTCCGGCGCGGCACCATGGCGTGCACCGGGATCGAGTTCTGCAAGCTGGCGATCGTCGAGACCAAGGAGCGCGGCAGCGACCTCATCGACGAACTGGAGCGCCGCCTGCCGGAGTTCGAAGAGCCGATCACCATCAACATCAACGGCTGCCCCAACGCCTGCGCCCGTATCCAGACCGCCGACATCGGTCTCAAGGGCCAGCTGGTCACCGACGCCGACGGCAACCAGGTGGGCGGCTACCAGATCCACCTCGGTGGTTCCCTGGGCCTCGACGCGTCCTTCGGCCGCAAGGTCCGCGGCCTGAAGGTCACATCGGCAGAGCTGCCGGACTACATCGAGCGGGTACTGAGGCGTTTCCAGGCCGAGCGTGAGGACGGCGAGCGGTTCGCCGCCTGGGCGGCGCGCGCCTCCGCCGAGGCGCTCTCGTGAGCGAGCGTGCCGCGCCGTTCTTCTGCCCGTACTGCGGCGACGAAGATCTGCGCCCCCACGAAAGCGGACCCGGCGCCTGGGAATGCGCGGCATGCAATCGCGCATTCCAGTTGAAGTTCCTCGGGCTGCTGGCCCGTGGACTCCAGCGCAACTCCGCGGAAGACGTTGAAGGGGACGGGATATGACGAACACTCTGGAGACCGACGATCCGAAGACGCTCGCCGAGCGGGCCGGCCGCGAGCTGGAGGACGCGTCCCCGCTGGAGATCATCAAGTGGGCCGCGGACACCTTCGGCAAGCGCTTCTGCGTGACGTCCTCCATGGAGGACGCGGTCGTGGCGCACCTCGCGTCCCGCGTCGTCCCCGGTGTGGACGTCGTCTTCCTCGACACCGGCTACCACTTTCCCGAGACGATCGGCACCAGGGACGCCGTGGCGGCCGTGATGGACGTCAACGTCATCACCCTGCTGCCCTGGCAGACCGTCGAGGAGCAGGACGCCGAATACGGGCCGAAGCTGCACGACCGCGACCCCGACCTCTGCTGCGCGCTGCGCAAGGTCAAGCCGCTCGAGGACGGGCTCAAGAACTACGGCGCGTGGGCCACCGGCCTGCGCCGCGACGAGTCCCCGACCCGGGCGAACACCCCGGTGGTCGGCTGGGACGAGAAGCGGCAGAAGGTCAAGATCTCGCCCATCGCCCGCTGGACGCAGGACGACGTCGACGCGTACGTCGCCGAGCACGGGGTCCTCACCAACCCGCTGCTGATGGACGGCTACCCGTCGATCGGTTGCGCCCCCTGCACCCGCCGGGTGGAGGAGGGCGAGGACGCACGCGCCGGCCGCTGGGCGGGACGGAACAAGACCGAGTGCGGACTGCACGGCTGATGACACGGCTGATGACCAGGGCTCAGAAGGACGAGGAGAACGAGATGACGACGGACCAGGGAGCCACCATCTGGCTCACCGGTCTGCCGAGCGCGGGCAAGACCACCATCGCCTACGAACTCGCGGACCGGCTGCGCGGCCAGGGCCACCGGGTGGAGGTGCTCGACGGCGACGAGATCCGCGAATTCCTCTCGGCCGGTCTCGGTTTCACCCGCGAGGACCGGCACACCAACGTCCAGCGGATCGGCTTCGTCGCCGAACTGCTGGCGTCCAACGGCGTCAAGGCGCTGGTCCCGGTGATCGCCCCTTACGCGGACAGCCGCGAGGCGGTCCGCAAGCGCCACCAGCAGGCGGGCACCGCCTACCTGGAGGTCCATGTCGCCACTCCGGTCGAAGTGTGCTCGGAGCGTGACGTGAAGGGTCTGTACGCCAAGCAGGCGGCGGGTGAGATCTCCGGGCTCACCGGGGTCGACGACCCGTACGAGGCGCCGGAGAACCCGGACCTGCGGATCGAGTCGCACCAGCAGACCGTGCAGGAGTCCGCCGCCGCGCTCCATGCGCTGCTCACCGAGAGGGGCCTCGCCCGATGACGACCGTTCCCGCCACCACTGCCACTGGCACCGCAGGCGCAGAAGGCACCGACAGCCCGTACGCGCTCAGCCATCTGGACGCGCTGGAGTCCGAGGCGGTGCACATCTTCCGCGAGGTCGCGGGGGAGTTCGAGCGGCCGGTGATCCTCTTCTCCGGCGGCAAGGACTCCATCCTGATGCTGCACCTCGCGCTGAAGGCGTTCGCGCCCGCCGCGGTGCCCTTCTCGCTGCTGCATGTCGACACCGGCCACAACTTCCCCGAGGTGCTCGCCATCCGCGACCGCCTCGTCGAGCGGCACGGACTGCGGCTGCACGTCGCCTCGGTGCAGGAGTACATCGACGCCGGGAAGCTCCGCGAGCGGCCCGACGGGCTCCGCAACCCGCTGCAGACCCTGCCGCTCACCGAGAAGATCCAGTCCGAGCGCTTCGACGCGGTCTTCGGCGGCGGACGCCGCGACGAGGAGAAGGCCCGCGCCAAGGAGCGGGTGTTCTCGCTCCGCGACGAGTTCTCCCAGTGGGACCCCCGCCGGCAGCGCCCCGAGCTGTGGCAGCTCTACAACGGCCGTCACGCGCCCGGCGAGCACGTGCGGGTCTTCCCGATCTCCAACTGGACCGAGCTGGACGTCTGGCAGTACATCGAGCGTGAGCAGATCGAGCTTCCCGAGATCTACTTCGCCCATGAGCGTGAGGTCTTCAAGCGTTCCGGGATGTGGCTGACCGCAGGCGAGTGGGGCGGCCCGAAGGAGACCGAGAGCGTCGAGACCCGCCAGGTCCGCTACCGCACCGTCGGCGACATGTCCTGCACCGGCGCCGTCGACTCCCGGGCCACCACCCTGGACGCCGTGATCACCGAAATCACCGCCTCCCGACTCACCGAGCGGGGTGCGACACGCGCCGACGACAAGATGTCCGAGGCCGCCATGGAAGACCGTAAGCGCGAGGGGTACTTCTAAATGACCACACGTACCGTCCAGTCGGCCGAGGAATCGTCGGCCACCACGCTGCTGCGATTCGCCACCGCGGGCTCCGTCGACGACGGCAAGTCCACCCTCGTCGGGCGGCTGCTGCACGACTCGAAGTCGATCCTCAGCGACCAGCTGGAGGCCGTCGAGCTGGCCTCGGCGGGCCGCGGTCAGGAGACCCCCGACCTGGCTCTGCTCACCGACGGGCTGCGTGCCGAGCGCGAGCAGGGCATCACCATCGATGTCGCCTACCGCTACTTCGCCACCCCCCGCCGCCGGTTCATCCTCGCCGACACCCCCGGTCATGTGCAGTACACCCGCAACATGGTGACCGGTGCCTCCACCGCCGAGCTCGCCGTGGTACTGGTCGACGCCCGCAACGGGGTCGTCGAGCAGACCCGCCGCCACGCCGCGGTCGCCGCGCTGCTGCGGGTCCCGCACGTCGTACTCGCTGTCAACAAGATGGACCTCGTCGACTACGCGGAGCCCGTCTTCGCCGCCATCGCCGAGGAGTTCACCGCGTACGCCGCCTCGCTGGGCGTCCCGGAGATCACCGCCATCCCGATCTCGGCGCTGGCCGGGGACAACGTCGTGACGCCGTCCGGCCGGATGGACTGGTACGGCGGTCCGACCGTCCTGGAGCACCTGGAGACGGTGCCCTCCAGTCACGACCTCAGCCACTGCCATGCGCGGTTCCCCGTCCAGTACGTCATCCGCCCGCAGACCGCCGAGCATCCCGACTACCGCGGTTACGCGGGCCAGATCGCCTCGGGCGCGCTGCGTGTCGGCGAGGCCGTGACGGTGCTGCCCTCCGGCCGTACGTCCACGATCGCCGCGATCGACGTGCTCGGGAAGAGCGCGGACATCGCCTGGGCCCCGCAGTCGGTGACCGTGCGGCTCACCGACGACCTGGACATCTCGCGCGGCGATCTGATCGCACCGAGCGGCGACGCACCGGTGCCGACGCAGGACGTCCTGGCGACCGTCTGCCATGTGGCCGACTCGGCGCTCGCGGTGGGTCAGCGGGTGCTGCTCAAGCACACCACCCGTACGGTCAAGGCGATCGTCAAGGACATCCCGTCGCGGCTGACCCTCGACGACCTCTCCCAGCACCCGGATCCCGGGCAGCTGGTCGCCAACGACATCGGCCGGGTCGTCATCCGCACCGCGGAGCCGCTCGCGCTCGACGCCTACGCCGACTCCCGCCGTACCGGTTCCTTCCTGCTGATCGACCCGGCCGACGGCACCACGCTGGCAGCCGGCATGGCGGGCGACGCCTTCGCCGTCACGGCGGAGGCCGTGGCCGAAGCGGTGCCGGCGCAGGACGAAGCGGGATGGGACTTCTAGTCGTGTCCCTCGACATTTTCGACATCTACGGCACCTTCGCGAAGGAGGGCGGCCGGATCGGCAGCGGGGTCCTGGGCAGTGGGCAGGGCGGGGTGGCGCGATGTGCGCTCTGACGTACGCGCACTGCCCGCGCGCCCGGAAGCCCCGCTCGCCGTACCCGTACCGACGAAGACCTGCCGACTGCCCGGCCGCGCCCTGACGGACGCCCCGACCCGGGCCAACGAGAGGAAGACCTCCCGTGCCTGCCACCCTCCCGCCACGCCCTGGCCGGCTGCGCCGCAGCCTCGCCGTCGCCGCCGCCCTCCCGCTGCTGGCCGTGGCGCTCACCGCCTGCGGTTACGGATCCCAGGCCGCCAAGAACGAGACGGGAAAGGCCCAGGTCGCCGCCGGGGCGAAGAAGCTCTCCGCCGACACGGTGCGGATCGGCTACTTCCCGAATCTCACGCACGCCACCGCGCTGGTCGGCGACCAAGAGGGTCTGCTGCAGAAGGAACTGGGCGGAACACAGCTCAAGGCATCGACCTTCAGCGCGGGCCCTTCCGAGATCGAGGCGCTCAACTCGGGCTCGATCGACATCGGCTGGATCGGCCCCTCCCCGGCCATCAACGCCTACACGCAGTCCCAGGGCAAGAGCCTGCGGATCATCGGCGGTTCCGCGTCCGGCGGGGTGAAGCTGGTCGTCAACCCGAAGAAGATCAAGACCCTGGCCGACGTCAGGGGCAAGAAGATCGCCACCCCGCAGCTCGGCAACACGCAGGACGTCGCGTTCCTCAACTGGATCGCCGACCGCGGCTGGAAGGTCGACGCGAACAGCGGCAAGGGTGACGTCTCCGTGGTCCGTACGGACAACAAGGTGACCCCGGACGCCTACTCCTCGGGTTCCATCGACGGGGCCTGGGTGCCGGAGCCGACCGCTTCCAGGCTGGTCCAGCGGGGCGCGAAGGTGCTGCTCGACGAGAGCAGCCTGTGGCCGGACAAGAAGTTCGTGATCACGAACATCGTGGTGTCGCAGAAGTTCCTCAAGGAGCACCCCGACGTCGTCGAGGCGGTGCTGCGCGGCTCGGTGAAGACCAACGCCTGGATCAAGGCCCATCCGGAGGAGGCGAAGGCGGCGGCCAACGCGGCGCTGAAGAAGCTCTCCGGCAAGGGGCTGCCCGCCGATGTCCTGGACCCGGCGTGGAAGTCCATCGAGACGACCGACGATCCGCTGGCGGCGACCCTCAACACCGAGGCGGCGCACGCGGTCAAGGCCGGTCTGCTCGACAAGCCGGACCTCAAGGGCATCTACGACCTGAAGCCGCTGAACAAGGTGCTCAAGGCCGCCGGACAGCCCGCCGTCTCCGACGCCGGCCTCGGCGTCAAGTAACCCGTATCCCCGTTCTGTTCCCAGGAGGTGACGACCATGGCAACCGCACTCGCCAAGGCCGACGACCGCGCCGCGGTGACGCACGCGGCCCGTATCGAGCACGTGTCGAAGTCCTTCGGCGGACCCGCAGGGCAGCAGCTCGTCCTGGACGACATCACCCTCGATGTCGCGCCCGGCGAGTTCGTCACGCTGCTGGGGGCGTCGGGATGCGGCAAGTCCACCCTGCTCAATCTGGTCGCCGGGCTGGACCGGCCGACCACGGGGTCCATCGAGACCCCGGGGGGCCGGCCCGCGCTGATGTTCCAGGAGCACGCGCTGTTCCCGTGGCTGACCGCCGGCAAGAACATCGAGCTGGCGTTGCGGCTGCGGGGCACGCCGAAATCCGACCGGCGCGGCGAGGCCGAGCGGCTGCTCGGTCTGGTACGCCTCGACGGGGCGTACGGGAAGCGGGTGCACGAGCTGTCCGGCGGCATGCGGCAGCGGGTCGCGCTGGCCCGCGCGCTGGCGCAGGACAGCCAACTGCTGCTGATGGACGAGCCGTTCGCGGCGCTGGACGCCATCACCCGGGATGTGCTGCACGACGAACTGACCCGCATCTGGAGCGAGACCAGCGTGTCCGTCCTCTTTGTCACCCACAACGTCCGGGAGGCGGTGCGGCTGGCCGAGCGGGTGGTCCTGCTGTCCTCGCGACCGGGCCGGGTGGCCCACGAGTGGACGGTCGACATTCCACATCCGCGCCGGATCGAGGACACCGCGGTGGCCGAGCTCTCGGTGGAGATCACTGAACAACTGCGTGGGGAGATCCGCCGCCATGGCCAACACTGACGTCAAGGCCGACGAACTGGCCGGCCTCGAAGCGGGCCTGGACGCCCTGGACACGGTACGGATCGACCGGGTGCCGGTGCGCGAGGTGCTGGTGCGCAAGGTGCTGCCGCCGGCGATCGCGGTGGTGCTGGTCCTGGTGGTGTGGCAGCTCCTCATCTGGGCGCATGTCACCGACGACTACAAGCTGCCGGCGCCGTCCCAGGTGTGGGGCGAAGTGACCGACGCCTGGCTGCAGGGCACCCTGCTCGGTTACATCTGGACCAGCGTCTCGCGCGGCCTGCTCGGCTTCCTGCTGGCCCTGGTCATCGGGACGCCGCTGGGCCTGCTGGTGGCGCGGGTGAAGTTCGTACGGGCCGCCATCGGCCCGATCCTCTCGGGTCTGCAGTCGCTGCCGTCCGTCGCGTGGGTGCCGCCGGCGGTGATCTGGCTGGGGCTCAACGACACCATGATGTACGCGGTGATCCTGCTGGGCGCGGTCCCCTCGATCGCCAACGGCCTGGTCTCCGGTGTCGATCAGGTGCCGCCGCTCTACCTGCGGGCCGGCCGGACGATGGGTGCCACCGGCCTCCGTGGCACCTGGCATGTGGTGCTTCCCGCCTCACTGCCGGGCTACCTGGCGGGACTGAAGCAGGGGTGGGCGTTCTCCTGGCGGTCGCTCATGGCGGCCGAGATCATCGCCTCGTCGCCCGATCTGGGCGTGGGCCTCGGCCAGTTGCTCGAACAGGGCCGGGAGACCAGCAGCATGTCGATGGTCTTCCTCGCCATCTTCCTCATCCTGATCGTCGGCATCGCCATCGACCTGCTCATCTTCAGTCCGCTCGAACGGCGAGTGCTGCGCACCCGCGGCCTGCTGGTCAGGAGCTGAGGCCCGCCATGTACGACCCCCGTCCGGTGCTGCTGGTCATCGCCCACGGCAGCCGCGATCCCCGGCACGCGGCGACCGTGCACGCGCTCACCCGGCGCGTGCGGTCGCTGCGGCCCGGGGTGCGGGTGGAGACCGGCTTCCTGGAGTTCAACGCCCCCGCGGTCCCGCAGGTACTGGACCGGCTGGCCGCGGAGGGCGTCCGGGACGTGGTGGCGCTGCCGCTGCTGCTGAACCGCGCCTTCCACGCGAAGTCGGACATCCCCGCCGTACTGCGCCAGGCTCCGCCCCGGCTGCGGATCCGCCAGGCGGACGTACTCGGCCCGTCCCCGCTGCTGCTGGCGGCGCTGGAGCGGCGGCTGTACGAGGCGGGGCTCACCCCCGCCCACAAACGCTCGACCGGGCTGGTACTGGCCTCGGCGGGCTCCACGGACCCGGAGGCGATCGCAGTGATCGCTGAAATTGCGCGGGAGCTGCGGCACACCGGTTGGTGCGCCGTGCGGCCTGCGTTCGCCTCCGCTGCTCTGCCCCGTACCGAGGACGTGGTACGGGAGCTGCGGTCGACCGGCGTCGACCGTGTCGCGGTGGCCCCGTACGTCATCGCGCCGGGCCGCCTCCCCGACCGCATCGAAGCGGGCGCCCGGGCGGCGGGCGCCGACGTACTGGCCCGGGTGCTCGGCCCCTCGGCGGACCTGGCGCGGGTGCTGCTCACCCGCTACGACGAGTCGCGCGCGGCGCTCCCCCTCGCGATGACCGCCTGAGGCACCGGTCCGCCCACCCGCGCGGCCAGTTCGCCGAACGGCAACGAGCTCGCGGGCCGCCGATCACGGGCGAACTCGTCGGCCACCCGCTGCAACACCGCGTTGACCGGTGTGGGTACACCGTGTGCCCGGCCGATGAGCACGATCTCGCCGTTGAGGTAGTCGGTCTCGATCGTGCCGGTGCCCCTGCTGAGGCTCTGCCAGGAGGAGCCGCCACCACGCGGATGCCCTTCCAGCGGCTGCGGATCGACCTTGTGTCCCCGGGCTTCCCGCTGCTCCTCGTCGCTCACGGCCTCGATGCCGGCTGCCGCGAAGGCGGCCCGGCCCTCGGCCACGGCCCGCTCCAGAAGCTCCGCCCGGGCGTCGCCTCCGGACGTCCCGCACACCGCCCGCAGCGCGTTGCCCAGGTTGGCGAGGAGTTTGGCGTACTTCCAGCGCATCACGTCCGGGACGACCGGCGCCTCGAAGGGTGCCTTCTCCAGTGCCCCGGCAATGCTCCGGGCGGTCTCGTCCAGGCCCGACGGGTAACGGCCGATGTGCAGCAGTCCGGTGAGCGGAGCGCAGTCGGCCACGACCACCCCCGGTTCCAGGAAGTGCGCGGGCAGCCAGACGCACATGCCGTACACCCGGCTGAAGCGCCGCAGCGCCAGCCGTTCGCTCTCGACGCCGTTCTGCGCGCAGACCAGCGGCAGTACCTCACCCGCGGTGGCACCACCGGTACCGGCCACCTCGCGCGGGGCCCAGGCGTCCAGGGCAGCGATGCTGTCCTGGGTCTTCACCGTGAGGACCAGGACGTCGTCGGCGCGCAGCTCGACCGCTTCCGGCCCTTCGGCCACCGGCAGCCGGTGGGTGCGGGTGCCCTGCGGGGTCACCAGCCGCAGGCCATGGTCGCGCAGCGCCTCGTAGTGGGCGCCACGGGCCACCAGGAGCACTTCGCTGCCGCTCTCCGCCAGCCTGCCGCCGATGGCACCGCCGACGGCTCCCGCTCCGATGATGATGTGGCGCACCGCGACTCCCTAGCTGTACCCGCAGGTCAGGGCAGCCGATCGGGAAGAGATCGGCACGTGTCCAGCATAGGCCGGTCCGATCAGCGCGGACCGGCACTCGGAGGGGTGGTGGCGAACCCTCGCTCGGCCGAATGGGGCCTATTCGCTGAACATGCATCCCGCTTCCTTCGCTTTTGGCCGTGCTTGTGACATGCAGTCAGATAGCAGTGATTTGTACGACAATCATCTCGGCTTGAAGGAGCCCCGCGTGATCACCACCTCCTCCACCCACTCCCCCGTCATCCGCACGGGCATGGCTGCGCTCGCCGCTCTGGCACTCACGGGGATCTCTCTGGTGGGAGCGACGTCCGCTGCTGCCGCTCCCGGCGACAGCGGTGAGCTACGCATCCACAAGCCCGGAACCCCCGCGACCGACACCCGGGACGAGACCACGGTCTGCAGATTCAACCTCGCCGCAGCGAACTTCGCGCCGGAGCTGGCGACGATCCCCTGGACCATTCATCCCGCCCCACCGAACCCGAACCTGCCCTCCCTGGTGAGCAGCCTTCCGGTGCTGAACGGCACCGGGACCACGACGAACCTTGCTCTTCCCAACGGCCAGTACCAGCTCACCTGGACCGCCCCCGGCGCCGTCCCGAAGAGCTTCAAGGTCGACTGCCCGGAAGCCGGCACCCACGACCCGGGACACGACGACAGGCCCCAGTGGCAGGCCGGCGGCGACCACGAGTGGCAAGCCGGCGACAACGGCAGGCCGTCCGGCGCGGTGCACGCCGGCGGCGGCGGGGTTCCCGACATCCAGAACACCGCTGACAGCGGCTCGCCTGTCGGACCGCTGCTTGTCACAGGTGCGCTCGGAGCAGCCGGACTGATCTTCGTCCGCCGGGCTCGCCGCCGCGCCCATGGTGCGGCGTAACCCGCCCCACCGCCGCCGACGGGGACCGAGTCGGGCCTGCCGCCTCTCCATCACGGTAACGGTGACTCTGACACTGGTGACCGGCATCGTCCGGGGGTGCGATGATGCGCCCGCCGGTCGGCCGGTCGCCAGTGCCGGGAGCGCACCGCACCCCGGGCCGTCCGCGGCTTCGAAACCTGCCCCGCTGCCGCCGACGGCCCCGACGAAGCTGGCCATTCCGGCCCTGGTGATCGAAGCTCCGGTCATCGGTCTGGAACTCAACCCGCAGGGACAGCTCAACACCCCGCCGATGAGCAAGCCCCACGAGGTCGGCTGGTACCGGGACGGCCCCAGCCCCGGCGCCGAGGGGACAGCGGTGATCGTCGGGCACCGGGACACCCGGACGGGTCCCGCCATCTTCCTGAATCTCAACGCCCTGCACCCGGGCGACCTGATCAACATCACGCGCGCGGATGACCGGACGGCGGTCTTCAGCGTCGACTCGGTGAAGACGTACAAGAAGAAGGACTTCCCCGACGCGAAGGTCTACGGCGACAACGGCCGACCGGAGCTGCGGCTGCTGACCTGCGGCGGTCACTTCGATCCGAAGACCGGTTACGGCGCCAATGTGGTTGTGTTCGCCCATCTCAAGGAGCTCAAGAAGACCTGATGCCCCGCCGCGGAGCCGGCGGCCATGGCCCCTCAGTCGGATACCCGTCGACTGAGGGGCTTCCGGCATGAAGGTAGGCTCGGCTGCACCGCTCCGCACACCATCCCCGTCGATCGGCGGGACTCACTGACGTTGCTGCACCGCTCACCAGCTCTGCTGCCGACGCCCGGCAACGACATGAAGGAGCTGAACGACCTGTGAGCACCGTGGTGATCCGGGCGGACGACGTCGATGTCGTCAGGGACGGCAATCTGCTGCTCGACTCGGTCTCGATGACCGTACGCAGCGGGGAGCACTGGGCACTGCTCGGAGCGAACGGTGCGGGCAAGTCCACCCTGCTCGGGCTGCTCGGCGCGGTGACCCATCCGACGCGCGGGACCGTACAGATCCTCGGGCGCACGCTGGGCCGGGTCGACCTGCGGGAACTCCGCTCCCACCTGGGGCACATCAACCCCCGCCACCCGCTGCATTCGCCGCTTCGGGTGCGCGAGGTCGTACTCACCGGGCTGACCAACTCCATCGAACCGGTCCCGCGCTGGTCGCCCACGGCGGAGCAGGTCGCGCGGGCCGAGCAGTTGCTGACCATGCTGGGTATGGGCGGTGACAAGGCCGGGTCCCGCTGGCCGACCCTGTCCCAGGGCGAGCGCGGCCGGGCGCTGATCGCCCGGGCGCTGATGCCCAGCCCGCGTCTCCTGCTGCTGGACGAACCGGCCACCGGGCTGGATCTCGCGGCGCGCGAGCAGCTGCTGAGCAGTCTGGACACGCTGCGCGGTGAGCATCCGGAGCTGGCGACGGTGCTGGTCACCCACCACCTGGAGGAGCTGCCCGCTTCGACGACGCATGCGATGCTGCTGCGCGGCGGTCAGTGTCTGGGGTCCGGACCGGCCGACGAGGTACTCACCACCGACCAGGTCAGCAAATGCTTCGACCACCCGGTGCTGATCACCCGCACGGAGGGCCGCTGGGCGGCCCGTGCGGAGCGGGTCAGCCCGCGCTGACGCCGGTCATCTCCACCAGCTTGACGACCGTGTTCCAGTTGCGGGAGGTGCCGGTGATACCTCTGTTCACAGCGGGCCTGTTCAGCACCTCCGCCAGCTTGGAGCGCCCCAGACCGTCGGGTGCGTACAGGTAGAGAGCCCGGTCGCCGAGACGGAACTCCTCGGGCAGATAGGCCTCCGGATCGATCGCGGCGTACCTCTCGGGGTCGACGGGGCCGGAGAAGTACGTGACATGCAGCTGCTTCCCCGCCAACTCGGCGGCCGGAAACGGACATGCCTCGGCCACCGCCCGCAGATAGCGTCCGTCACGCACCAGACAGGGCACGCTGAATCCGAAGTGGTTCTCGATGGCCCTCTCCAGGCCGGCCGCCAGCTCGTCCTGGTCGGTCGACTCGCTGCTGAAGACGGCGTTGCCGCTGTTGAGGTGCGTACGGACATCCCGGTGGCCCAGCTCGGTGAGCAGTGCCCTGAGTTCCGCCATGGGCACCCGCTTGTGCCCGCTCACATTGATGCCGCGCAGCAGTGCCGCGTAGGTGATCTCCATGTGAGGAAACATAGTCGGCCGCACCACCGGGCCCTTTACGTGTAAGGGACCAACATGCGGCTCCCTGGGGAACACCCACTCCGCAAGGAGGACGGAACGGTCCGCCGGTTCACCGAACAGCACGACGAGAGCCGCTTATCACGGCCATACCTTCGAGGTGGAGATGACGGCACGGTGCCGCCATCGTGCCGGAGGGGGCAGGCCCGTCATGGGGAATGGGGACAGAGGCGATACACGCGGTACGCGGGTGCGGGGGATCGCCGCCCGGGCGGGCGGGTGGAGCGCCCGGCACCGGTGGGCGGCCGTAGGGATCTGGGTGCTCTTCGTCGTCCTCTCGATGGGCCTCGGCTCGGCCGCGGGCCGGGTGGACGTCACCGAGAGCAACCAGTTGTCCGGCGAAGTGGGACAAGCCGCACAGATCATCGATGACGCGGGCCTGAAGGAACCGGCCGGCGAGACGGTACTCATCCAGGCGTCCGGTGGGACGGTGAAGGCCACCGACCCGGAGTTCCGGCAGACGGTCGACGCCGTGATGAAGGCCGTACAGGACACCGGCAGGACCCAGTCGGTGAGTTCGCCGTACGACACCAAGTCCATTTCCAAGGACGGGCGTTCGGTGCTGGTGCAGTTCAAGATGCGGGGGGATTCGGACACCGCGCCGGACCGGGTCGAGCCGGTCATCAAGGCGGTCAAGCAGGTCCAGGACGAGCACCGGCAGCTGCGGATCGACGAGATCGGCAGCGCGAGCATGGGCAAGACCTTCAACGACGCCTTCGGCAGCGACTTCCAGAAGGCGGAGTACTCCGCCGTACCGGTCGCGTTCGGCATTCTGCTGATCGCCTTCGGTGCGCTGGTCGCCGCACTGCTCCCGGTGGCCCTCGCGATCACCGCGATCATCGCCACGATGGGTCTGATGGCGGTCGTCAGCCATGTCCAGCCGATGAGCGACACGGCCAACTCGGTGATGCTGCTGGTGGGTCTGGCGGTCGGTGTCGACTACTGCCTCTTCTACCTGCGGCGGGAGCGCGAGGAGCGGGCCGCGGGGCGCGACGCCGGGACCGCGATGCGGATCGCGGCGGCGACGTCGGGACGCGCGATCGTCGTCTCGGGGGTGACGGTCTGTGTCGCCATGGCCGGGATGCTGCTCACGGGGATCGCCGAGTTCCAGGCGATGGGCCTCGCCTCGCTGATGGTCGTCGCCGTGGCGATGGTGGGCTCGGTGACCGTACTGCCGGCGCTGCTCTCGCTGCTCGGCGACCGGGTCGAGAAGGGCAGGGTGCCGTTCCTGAACCGCCTCAAGCGCGGCCGGACCAACCCGTCGGGCGAGAGCCGCGTCTGGCGTGCCGTGCTCCGCGGTGTGCTGCGGCGGCCGAAGGCGTCCATCATCGTGGCAGCGGGCGCACTCGCCGCCATCGCGCTGCCCGCCCTGGGGATGCACACCCAGAACCTCACGCTGGACCAGGAGTTCGGCAACAAGCTCTCCATCGTCCGCACTTACGAGAGGCTCAACGCCGCCTTCCCCGGTGGCGCCGACCCCGCACAGGTGGTCGTCAAGGCCGATGACATCAATGCGGCACCGGTGCGCCGGGCGATCGCCGACTTCCGTCGGCAGGCGGTCGGTTCGGGTGCCTCGCAGGGCCCGGTGGACGTCGTCCTGCACCGGAACCAGAACGTCGCGGTGATCGACGTGCCGCTGGTGGGTGGTTCGGACCAGAAGAAGGCGGAGAAGAGCCTGCAACTGCTGCGGGACACGGTGCGCCCGGACACCCTGGGCAAGGTCGACGGCGTCCGGGCTCCGGTCACCGGCAACGTGGCCGCTTCGAAGGACTTCAATGACCAGATCGTCGGCGCGGTGGTCCCGGTCTTCATCTTCGTGGTCGCCTTCGCCTTCATCCTGATGCTGCTCTGCTTCAGGTCGCTGACCATCGCCGTGACCTCGATCCTGCTCAACCTGCTGTCGGTGGGCGCCGCGTACGGCATTCTGACCGCCGTCTTCCAGCACGGCTGGGGCGCCTCGCTGGTCGGCGCCGAGGGTGTCGGCGCGATCATCTCCTGGCTGCCGCTGTTCCTGTTCGTGATCCTCTTCGGGCTGTCGATGGACTACCACGTGTTCGTGGTGTCCAGGATCCGCGAGGCACGGATGCAGGGCAGGAACACCAAGGACGCCATCCAGCACGGTGTCGTCACCACGGCCGGCGTGGTGACCAGCGCGGCCATCATCATGGTGGCGGTGTTCGCGATCTTCGGAACGCTGTCGATGCAGTCGATGAAGCAGATGGGCGTCGGCCTGGCCGCGGCCGTGCTGATCGACGCCACGATCATCCGGGGGGTGCTGCTTCCGGCCGTCATGGCACTGCTCGACGACCGCAACTGGTACCTGCCGACGTGGCTGCGGTGGCTGCCGGACCTGACCCACGACGAGTCGGCATACGCCGAGCCGTCGCCGGCAGCCGCAGTTCCCCCGGCCGTCGCCCCGGTCGTCCCGGACGATGACGACGACCCGCGACGGGTCCGCGTCTGACGCATACCGTCACTTCGGCCGGAACCGGGCGGGATTCCTGAACCGGGCGGGCAGTTCGACCTTCATGGGCCGGGCTGCCCGCCGGTGTTCGTGGGTCCCGCCTGTGTTGGTGGGCCGGCCGGTGTTGGTCTGCCGGTGTTGGTGGCTCCGCCGGTGTCCCGGTCCGTGCGGTCCGGTGGGATGCGAGACTTGCCCGGTTCCATCGACGGCGGGAGAACACCACATGGACGAGGCAAGGGCCAGGGACGTACTGGCTGCGGCAGGGCTGGCGCGGGGCGCCGAGTTGCTGACGCTCGGTGAGAACGCGGTGTTCGCCGCCGGGGACCTCGTCATCAAGGTCGGCCGGGACGCCGAGCTGCTGGAGCGGGCCGAGCGCGAACTGGCCGTCGCGGGCTGGCTGGCCGGGGCCGGGATCCCCGCGGTCCGGGCGGCCGAGCCGACGCCGCGACTGGTCGACGGCTACCCGGTCACCCTCTGGCACCGGCTGCCCGATGCCGTACGCCCCGCGGAGCCTGTCGACCTCGCGGCCCTGCTGCGCACCGTCCACACGCTCCCATCCCCCGGCTTCCCGCTTCCCCGGCGCGAACTGCTCGGCGGCGTCGAGCGCTGGCTGCGGCTGGCAGGGGACGCCATCGACCGGACCGATGCGGACTTTCTGCGTGCGCGCCGGGACGGTTT
This sequence comes from Streptomyces sp. NPDC051322, assembly GCF_040689485.1. Lineage (NCBI taxonomy): Bacteria > Bacillati > Actinomycetota > Actinomycetes > Kitasatosporales > Streptomycetaceae > Streptomyces > Streptomyces sp. NPDC051322. Next base: position 131,204 of record NZ_JBFBAK010000007.1, read on the forward strand.
CGCCGCCGCGGCCGCAGCTCTGACGCCGGCTCTGCCGCCGGGCCCGATCCACGGCGATGCGCTCCCCCGTAACGTCCATGTCACCTCCGACGGCCCCGTGCTGGTGGATCTGGAGACGTTCTCTTCGGACTTCCGTGAACACGACCTGGTCGTCATGGCCCTCGCCCGCGACCGCTACGGTCTGCCCGCACAGGCGTACGACGACTTCACCCGCGCTTACGGCTGGGACGTCCGCGAGTGGGAAGGCTGCGCGGTCCTGCGCGGTGCGCGCGAGACGGCGAGCTGCGCCTGGGTGGCGCAGCACGCGCCGAGCAATCCCGCGGCGCCGGCCGAATTCCGCCGCCGGGTGGCCTCCCTGCGCGACAGCGATCCCACGGTGCGGTGGTATCCGTTCTGAGACGCCCCGTCCGCACTGCCCGTGCCGTCTGAGTCGCCGGGTCGTTTCTGCCGCTCATGCCCCCGGTCGAACGGCTGACGCCACCGCGCGCAGCGGCCAGGCCGTCTCCACCGCCGCGTCCGCGTTGCCCTTGCTGCGCAGGAACTCCTGGAAACCGGTCGCCCATTCGGCGTACCACTCGATCTGGTGGCGGTGCAGCTCGGCAGGGGCCAGTGCGGCGACATGGGCGTGCCGTTCGGCTATCGCGATCGCCACCAGCACCGCCGCCAACGCGTCGGCCGCTGCCTGATGCGCGCTGTCCAGCACCACGCCGTACTCCGCGCAGGCCGCTTCGAGGGTCCGCTTGCCCTTGCGGTACCGGTCGACCCCCCGGTCTATGGTCAGCGGATCGATGACCGGACCGATCGGGCCGCCCAGCCGGTCGCTCAGCGAAGGCAGTCCGTGCCGGTGCAGCTCGGCAGTCAGCAGGGTCAGGTCGAACGCCGCGTTGTACGCGACGACGGGGATCCCCTGTGCCCAGTACCCCGTGAGCGTTCGGGCGATCTCGTCGGCCACTTCGGGCACCGGTCTGCCTTCGGCCACCGCCCGCTCGCTGCTGATGCCGTGGATCGCCGAGGCCTGTGCGGGGATGAGGATCCCCGGATCGGCCAGCCATTCCCGCTGTTCTGACGGATTGCCGTCCTTCCTGCTGACGACCGCTGCGGTCACGATCCGCGCTTCCAGCGGATCCGTGCCCGTCGTCTCCAGGTCGAAGCCGACCAGCGGTCCCCGATGCCAGCTCATGGCGGCCCTCCTTCGTGGTGCGTCCCCCAAGTGAGGACCACCTTCGCACGCGCCACTGACAACGCGGAGCCGGGCTCAGGAGACGGGGCGGGAGTCCGTCCACACGGACTCGAATTCGTCCCGGTAGGTCTCGAAGAGTCCGTGCTCGGAATCCTGGCCGTGCCGGACCACCGCCCGGCTGCCACCGCGCAGCACCAGCACCGGTGCCTCCATCCCGCGAGCCTTGCGGAGATACGACTGGACCACCGCGAGGCCGTCGGCACCGTCGCCGTCGACCAGGCAGGCCATGAACCGCGGGGTCTCGTCGAAGACGTGGATCTCGAAGGCGCCCGGGTCCCGCAGCCGGGACCGCACCCGTCGCATGTGCAGGATGTTCATCTCCACTGTGCGGCTCAGTTCGCCCTTCTTGAGCCCCAGTTCCCGCTCCCGCCGTTTGACGGCGCTGCTCGCCGGGTTGAGGAACAGCAGCCGTACCCGGCAGCCCGACTCGGCGAGCCTGACCAGCCGGCGGCCGGAGAAGTTCTGCACGAGCAGGTTCAGGCCTATCCCGATGGCGTCGAGCCGGCGCGCGCCGCCGAACAGGTCCTCGGCGGGGATCTGTCGCTGCAGCCGCACCCGGTCGGGGTGGACGCTGATGACGTCCGCGTAGCGGTCGCCCACCAGGTCCTCCACCGCGTCCACCGGGAGCCGGTCCGCGGAGGGGGCACCGGACCCGGCGCCCAGGATGTTCAGCAGCCGCGAGGAGGCACGCTCGGCCTGCGCCAGGACGGCCTCGGACAGGGCGCGGTTGCGGGAGACGACGTTCCGGGTGACCTCCAGCTCGTCCAGGGCGAGCTCCACGTCGCGCCGGTCGTCGTAATACGGCTCGAAGCACGGCCAGTGCTGCACCATCAGCTCGCGCAGCTGCGGCAGCGTCAGGAAGCTGAGGACGTTGTCGTCCGCCGGGTCCAGCAGATAGCCCTTGCGGCGGGAGACCTCGCGCACGGCCACCGCACGCTGCACCCACTCCTGGCCGGCCGGTCCCGCGGCCGCGACCACCCAGTCGTCGCCGTGCACCGGTTCATAGATCGGACGCAGCACAGCGGCCACCACCGCGCGGAGCCGCTGCTCCACGAGGTTGAGCCAGATATACGCCCGCCCGGCCCGCTGGGCGCGCGTGCGCACCTCGTTCCAGGCGTCCGCACCCCAGTCCAGCTCGGCCCCTATCTCCATCGGCCGGGCGAGAGAGACCGCTCCGGGTGGGACGTCTGTGGAGCCCCCGTCGTGACCTGGGTCACCTGGGGTCAGCTCCAGCCCTCCCGAGCCCACCCGCGTACCGCCTTTCGGTCCCCCTGCAACGATCAAGGAAGGGTACTCCGAGCGTGGGAGGCGGTGCAGCCCGATGCACAGGCTGATTTCTCAACTCATGCCGTCTTGCGGCCCGTTCCGGAGACGGAGCTTCCTCGCGGGTGAGGCGATTCATAGTGGTTCGTGGCGGGGACGCGCTGAGAGGCATCACGGGCGGCCGAATGTGGAAGAGTCCTCTCCATGCAGGTCTGGCCGGGACAGACGTACCCCCTCGGCGCCACGTACGACGGCGCCGGGACCAATTTCGCGGTCTTTTCGGAGGCCGCCGACCGAATCGAGTTGTGCCTGCTGCACGACGACGGTTCAGAGACGGCGGTGGAACTCCGGGAGACCGACGCCTTCGTACGCCATGCCTACCTGCCCGGGATCATGCCCGGTCAGCGGTACGGATTCCGGGTGCACGGGCCGTACGAGCCGGAGAGCGGGCAACGTTGCAATTCGGCGAAGCTGCTTCTGGACCCGTACGCCAAGGCGGTGAGCGGGCAGATCAAGTGGGACGAATCGGTGTACGGCTACCACTTCGGCAGGCCGAACTCGCGCAACGACCTGGACTCGGCTCCGCACACGATGACCTCGGTGGTCGTCAACCCGTATTTCGACTGGGGCGACGACCGGCTGCCGCACACGCCGTACCACGAGACGGTGCTCTACGAGGCGCACGTCAAAGGCCTGACGATGCTTCATCCGAGCCTGCCGGACGAGATGCGCGGCACCTATGCCGCGCTCGCCCATCCGGCCGTCATCGAACATCTGACCGAGCTCGGTATCACCGCGCTGGAACTGATGCCGGTACACCAGTTCGTCAACGACCACCGGCTGGCCGACGCGGGACTGTCCAACTACTGGGGCTACAACACCATCGGCTTCTTCGCCCCCCACAACGCCTACGCCTCATGGGGTGACCGCGGCGAGCAGGTGCTCGAATTCAAGCAGGCGGTGCGGGCGCTGCACGAGGCCGGGATCGAGGTCATTCTCGATGTGGTCTACAACCACACCGCGGAGGGCAACCACCTCGGCCCGACGCTCTCCTTCCGGGGCCTCGACAACGCCTCGTACTACCGGCTGACCGACGATCCCCGCTACTACATGGACACCACCGGCACCGGGAACAGCCTGCTGATGCGGTCCCCGCACGTACTGCAGATGATCATGGATTCGCTGCGTTACTGGGTCACCGAGATGCACGTGGACGGTTTCCGCTTCGATCTCGCGGCCACCCTGGCCCGGCAGTTCCACGAGGTGGACCGGCTCTCGTCCTTCTTCGACCTGGTCCAGCAGGACCCGGTGGTCTCCCAGGTGAAGCTGATCGCCGAGCCGTGGGACGTGGGCGAGGGCGGCTACCAGGTGGGGAACTTCCCGCCGCTGTGGACGGAGTGGAACGGCAAGTACCGCGACACCGTCCGGGACCTGTGGCGCGGCGAACCGCGCACCCTCGCGGAGTTCGCCGGCCGGCTGACGGGCTCCTCGGACCTCTACCAGGACGACGGACGGCGGCCGCTCGCCTCCATCAACTTCACCACCTGTCACGACGGCTTCACCCTGCACGACCTGGTCGCGTACAACGACAAGCACAACGAGGCGAACGGCGAGAACAACCGGGACGGTGAGAGCCACAACCGGTCGTGGAACTGCGGCACCGAGGGTGACACCGACGACGCCGGGGTGCTGGAACTGCGGAACCGGCAGATGCGCAACTTCATGGCCACCCTGCTGCTCTCGCAGGGGGTGCCGATGCTGAGCCACGGCGACGAGTTCGCCCGTACCCAGCACGGCAACAACAACGCCTACTGCCAGGACAGCGAGCTGGCGTGGGTCGCCTGGCCCGAACCCGGGCCACGACGGTCGGAAGCGGACGGTGCGGGCACCCTGCTCGACTTCACCCGTGCGATGGTCGCGCTGCGCCGGGAGCATCCGGTCTTCCGACGCCGGCGCTTCTTCCACGGCCGCCCGGTGGAGGGCACCCACGACGAGCTCTCCGACATCGCGTGGTTCACGCCCGAGGGCGGCGAGATGGGGCAGCGCGACTGGCAGGCCGCGCATGCCAAGGCGCTGACGGTGTTCCTGAACGGAAACGCCATCTCGGAGCCGGGCACCCGCGGCGAGCGGATCGCCGACGACTCGTTCCTGCTGATGTTCAACGCCGGCGCCGACGAGATCGAGTTCCTGGTGCCGGTGAACCACGGCCGGCAGTGGGAGGTGGTCGTCGACACGGCTCGCCCGGACGGTGTGCCGCCGGGCCAGGGGCCGAAGGTGGACGCCGGCGACCGGATTGCTCTCATCGGGCGGAGTCTGACCGTGCTGAAACGGCCCGCCTGACGGCGAGTCGGCGTGCGGTGACAGGAGGCCGCCGAAACGGGGTACGTAGGTTCTCATGACGCCCACTGCGACGTACCGGCTCCAGATCCAGCCGGAGTTCCCGTTCTCCGCCGCCGAGAAAGCAGTCCCGTACCTGGCCGCCCTCGGCGTGTCGCACCTGCATCTGTCGCCGGTACTGGACGCGGTGCCGGGCTCCACACACGGCTACGACGTCGTCGACCCTGCGCGGGTACGGGACGAGCTGGGCGGCGAGAGAGGGCTGCGGGGGCTGGCCAGGACAGCCCGCACGCACGGCCTGGGCCTGGTCCTGGACATCGTGCCGAACCACATGGCGGCCGCCCCGCGCTTCAACCGGCCGCTGTGGGAGGTGCTGCGTGAGGGACCTGGCTCGCCGTACGCGCGCTGGTTCGACATCGACTGGGAGGCCGGGGGCGGCAGGGTGCTGCTGCCGGTACTCGGCCACCGGATCGGCGACGAGCTGGAACGGCTGACCGTCGACGGTGACGTACTGCGCTATTACCAGCACGCCTTCCCGCTGCGCGAGGGCACCGCGCAACTGCCGTTGCAGGAGTTGCTGGATGCCCAGTGGTACCGGCTCGGCTGGTGGCGGCTGGCCCGGACCGAACTCAACTACCGGCGCTTCTTCACCATCTCCGACCTGATCGGGGTGCGGGTCGAGGACCCGGAGGTCTTCGCCGCGACCCATGCGAAGGTCATCGAACTGATGGACGACGGCGTGGTGGACGGGCTGCGCGTCGACCACCCGGACGGACTCGCCGACCCGGGCGCCTATCTGCGCCGGCTGGGCGAGGCGACAGGCGGCCGGTGGACGGTGGTCGAGAAGATCCTCACCGGCGACGAGCCGCTGCCCGCCGACTGGGCGGTGGCCGGGACAACCGGCTACGACGCGCTGCACCGGATCGACGGACTTTTCACGGACCCGGCCGGCCTCGACGAACTCGTCCGGCACTACCGGGCCTTCGCCGAGCCGCCGGCGGACCGTGGCGGTTACTGGGCGTCGACGGTGCGCCGGGCCGCGTACAAAGTGATCACCCACGAGCTGGTCGCCGAGACGACTTTCCTGGTCCGTACGGCCGAACAGATCTGTGCGGCGGACCCGGCCTTGCGCGATCATGCGCCCTGGGCGCTGCGGGTCGCGCTGCGCGAGCTGCTGGTGCGGGTGCCGGTCTACCGGCCCTACGCGACCGCCGGCGGCCCGACACCCGACGCCGCGGAGGCCACCCTGGACGCGGAGACGGTCCGGCAGGCGGCAGCGTCCTTCACCGTCGACGAAGAGGCATCCGTGGTGGCCGTCGTGCGGGACCTCGCACTCGGCAAGCTGGGCAGCGGCCCGGCGCACGCCGCCTTCTGCGCACGCTTCGCTCAGACCGCCTCCGCGCTGCGCGCCAAATCCGTCGAGGACACCGCCTTCTACCGCTACACCCCGCTGATCTCCGCCGGGGAGGTCGGCGGGGACCCCGGCGCGCCCGCGGTGAGCCCCGAGGAGTTCCACGCGTTCTGCGCCCGGCTCGCCCGCGACTGGCCGGCCACCGGGACCGTACTGACCACCCACGACACCAAACGGAGCGCCGACGTCCGGGCACGCACCGCGGTACTGACCGAGTGCCCCGGACAGTGGGCCGACCTGCTCACGCGGCTGACCACCCCCGCCCCCGATCCGCAGGTGGCCTGGGTGGCCTGGCAGACGGCCTTCGGCTTCGGGGCGCCGGACGGGGAGCGGCTCGGCCCCGCTCTGCTGAAATCCGTACGGGAGGCGGGCCTGCTCACCAGCTGGACCGAGCAGGACCCGGCGTACGAGCAGGCGGTGGCCGATTTCGTGGCAGCGGGACCTGCCGGGCCGCCGCACGCCGCGATCGCCGCGTTCTCGGAGGGTCTCGATCCGTACGTTCGCGCCAACGTGCTCGGCGCGACACTGGTACAGCTGACGATGCCCGGCGTGCCGGACCTCTACCAGGGCACCGAAGGCCTTTATCTGGCCCTCATGGACCCCGACAACCGGAGCCCGATGCCACCGCCGGCCGACCCGGTGGGCCGCCCGGGCCGGGAGGGCCTCGCGGCCGAGAAACTGGCCGTGACGACCACGGCGCTCCTGCTGCGGCGCGAATACCCGGAGCTCTTCGGCGAGTCGGGAACCTATGCGCCGCTGGCCGCCGAAGGGCCGGCCTCCGACCACTGCCTGGCGTTCTGCCGCTCCGGTGAGGTCGTCACCGCGGTCACCCGGCTGTCGCTGCGACTCGCGGACGCCGGCGGCTGGCGCGAGACCACGCTGACCCTGCCGACCGGCCGGTGGAGCGATCTGCTCGCCCCCGAAAGGGAGTTCACCGGTGCGGTCCCGCTCGGGGAGCTCCTCGACCGCCGCCCGGTGGCGCTGCTCAAGCGGCTCGCACCGGCGGAGCTCTGAAGGAGTCCTGGCGGCCGATGAGCGGGGGCCTCACCCCGACGACAGCCGGAAGCCCATCCGTCCGAAGCTCACCGCGTCCCCGTCGCGCACCACCACTGCTCCGGCCACCCGGCGTCCGTTGACCGTGGTGCCGTTGGTCGAGCCGAGGTCGCGCAGCACCCACACGCCGGCTTGCACACCGAGTTCGGCGTGGACCCGGGAGACCGTCTCGTGGTTCAGCCGCAGGCCGTTGACCGGGTCGCGGCCGATGCGGAGCGGATACGGCCCGGGAGCGGGCAACAGCAGTTTCGGCAGCCGCTCGGAGGTCCAGGCCCTGTGCAGCCGTTCCGAGAACGCGGACATCTGGCCCACCGCGCCGAGGAGCCGCTGCGACCAGCCGCGCTTGTCCTCCAGGTCGGCGGTGAGCACCACGAGTTCCGCGGACCGACGGGCAGCCAGCGCGAGTTCCATGCGGCGCATGAACGTGTCGGGCGACAGTTTGCCCTCTGCGGCGCCCTCCCTGAGTACGCCGAGGACACGGTCGCGCTCGGCGTCGGACAGCCGGGCGGGAGCCGTGTGGGGCTCGTACGCGGGAGACTCGTAGGAGGACGTCACACAGGTGATTGTCGGGCCGGGCGGGCAGAGGTGTCCAGACGGGCCCCGCTGCGCGATATGCGCGTGACCGACCCGGGCGGCGATTGTTACGGTCTGCGGACATCACGCCCCCTCAGAAGCCGATGTGACCTTTGCACCGACCGGCCAGGAGCTGGGGATCCGGCCGCTGACCGGACCCGACGAGCTCGCGCTACCGCGGATCCGCGCGTCGACGGATCTGGCCAACGTGCCGATGACGGCCGCCCTCGGGCGGGCCGGATACGTCAACCTCGAGCGTGCGCTCAACCTGGTGTGGGACGGCTGACACCCTGCTGGGCCCGGATCACGTCCCGGTACCAGCGGTAGGAGTCCTTGGGCGTGCGCCGCATCGTCGCGTGGTCGACGTGTACCAGGCCGAAGCGTTGTCCGTACCCTTCGATCCACTCGAGGTTGTCGGTGAGTGACCAGGCGAAGTAGGAACGGACGTCGATCCCGTCGGCCATCGTCGCGTGCAGGGCCCGCAGGTGACCGTCCATGAAGGCGATCCGGCGGGTGTCCTCGATGCCGTCGTAGCTGCAGCCGTTCTCGGTGATGCGGAGCGGCGGCAGGCGGTCGCCGAAGCGGTCCCTGAGTCCGACGAGCATGTCGCGCAGTCCCTCCGGGACCACCGGCCAGCCGAAGTCGGTCATCTCGTAACCTTCGATCTGCCGTATGCCGAAGGGCAGTTCGCTGGGCATGTCGAAGCCGGCGAACGAGTCGAGGGCCTGGGGTGCGGGCGCGCCGACCAGGGTGGGGTTGTAGTAGTTCACCCCATACCAGTCGAGGGGGCTGGAGATGACCTCGAGGTCCTCCGCGACGGGGCCCGGCATCAGGGCCGCGAAGTTCTCGTCGGGGTAGGCGCCGGTGAGCAGCGGGTCGGCGAAGAGCCAGTTGTAGAGCGTGTCGTACAGCTCCGCTCCGAACCGGTCCTCCTCGCTGGCGCCCGCCGTCCGGACGGGGCTGTGCGATACGGCGATGCCGATCTCCGCGGCCCCGGCGGCGCGCAGCGCACGGACGGCGAGGCCGTGGGCGAGCAGCTGGTGGTGGGCGGCCGGCAGTGCGTCGAAGAGCAGCTTCCTGCCGGGTGCGTGCTCGCCCAGCGCATAGCCCAGCAGGGTCACCTCCGCGGGTTCGTTGATGGTGATCCACATCGGCACGCGGTCGGCCAGCCGCTCGGCGACCGTGCTCGCATAGTCGGCGAAACGGTGGGCGGTGTCACGGTTCAGCCAGCCGCCCGCCCGTTCCAGCGGCAACGGCGTGTCCCAGTGGTACAGGGTCGGGGCCGGGGCGATGCCGTGCGCACAGAGTTCGTCGACCAGCCGGTCGTAGAAGTCGAGGCCGGCCGGGTTGACCGGGCCGCTGCCGTCGGGGACCACGCGCGGCCAGCTCACGGAGAACCGGAAGGCCCCGGCTCCCAGACCGGCGAGCAGCGCGACGTCCTCGCGGTACCGGTCGTAGAACCCGGTGCCGAGCGAGCCGTCGCTGCCGTCCTTGATCCGCCCCGGCTGCGCCGCGAAATCGTCCCAGCCGGAGGGCCCTTTCCCGTCGCGCGCGGCCGCGCCTTCGGTCTGGAAGGCGGATGCGGACACCCCCCACAGGAAGCCGGGCGGGAAGGCGGGCAGCGGTCCGGGCAGCGGCGGCAAGGTCATGGTTCGTGACCCTAATGGCCCGAGTTCACTCGCTCCAGGCCCCGATCTTGCCAAGATGGGACGGATCGACTGTTGCAAGGACCGATGACCGAGGACGAGGGACCGTGGACGAGGGCCAGGGACCGTCGACAAGGGGGAACCGCGTGCTGTTCGAGGTATGGGCGCCGGAGAAGGATCTCGTCACGCTCCAGCTGGCGGACAGGACGCTGGCCATGGAGCGCGACCCGTCCCGGAACGGCTGGTGGATGCTCAGCGCGGAGGCCACCGAGGGGGACCACTACGGCTACTCGCTCGACGGCGGCCCGGTGCTCCCCGATCCCCGCTCCCGCCGCCAGCCGGCCGGGCCCGACGGGCTCAGCGCGGTGCTGTCCGCGGACGCCTACGAGTGGCGGACGGACTGGCCGGGGCGGGGCCTGCCCGGCGCGGTGCTGTACGAGCTGCACATCGGTACGTACACCCACGAGGGCACCTTCGACGCGGCCGCCCGGCGGCTGGAGCATCTCGTCTCGCTCGGCGTGACCCATGTCGAGCTGATGCCGGTCTGCCCGTTCCCCGGCCGGCACGGCTGGGGGTACGAAGGGGTTTCGCTGTGGGCCGTGCACGAGCCGTACGGCGGGCCGGAGGGGCTCAAGCGTTTCGTCGACGCGGCCCATGCGCTCGGCATCGGGGTGGTGCTCGACGTGGTGCACAACCACCTCGGTCCTTCCGGCAACTATCTGCCCGCATTCGGCCCGTACTTCACCGACACCCATCACACGCCGTGGGGCTCGGCGGTCAATCTCGACGCGCCGGGTTCGGACGAGGTCCGTGCGTATCTGCTGGGCAGCGCGCTGGCCTGGCTGCGGGACTACCGGCTCGACGGGCTGCGGCTCGATGCCGTCCACGCTTTGGCCGACAACCGGGCGCTGACCTTTCTCGAGGAGCTGTCGGAAGCCACCGACACGCTCGCCACCGAGCTGGGCAGGCCGCTCTTCCTGATCGCCGAGTCGGATCTCTGCGATCCGCGCACCACCACGCCGCGCGCGGCGGGCGGCCTCGGGCTGCACGCCCAGTGGAACGACGACTTCCACCACGCCCTGCACACCGCACTGACCGGCGAATCACAGGGCTACTACGCCGACTTCGCCCGCGCGCCGCTGGCCGCGGTGGCCAAGACGCTGACCCGGGTCTTCTTCCACGACGGCACGTACTCGACCTTCCGGGGCCGCACGCACGGCCGGCCCGTGCACCGTACATCGACGCCCGCGCACCGTTTCCTCGGCTATGCGCAGACCCACGACCAGGTGGGCAACCGGGCGCTCGGCGACCGCCTTTCGGCCACCCTCTCCCCCGGACTGCTGGCCTGCGCGGCGACCCTGGTCCTGACCGGCCCGTGCACACCGATGCTGTTCATGGGCGAGGAATGGGGAGCCCGCACCCCCTGGCAGTTCTTCACCGACCACACCGACCCGGAACTCGCCGCGGCCGTGAGCAACGGCAGGCGGCGGGAGTTCGGGCAGCACGGGTGGTCGGAGCAGGATGTCCCCGATCCGCAGTCCCCGGCAACCAGGGAGCGGTCCTGTCTGGACTGGTCGGAGCCGGAACACGGCCCGCATGCCCGGCTGCTCGGGTGGTACCGGGAGCTGATCGCGCTGCGCCGCACCCAACCGGACCTCGTCGACCAGGATCTCGCCGCCGTGAAGGTGGCCTTCGACGAGGAGGCCCGCTGGCTGGCGTTCCGGCGAGGTGATCTGCGGATCGCGGTCAACCTCGGCCGGGACGTCGCGGACATCCCCTTGAACGGCCGGGACACGCGGGTGCTGGCCGCATGGGAACAGATCCGCCCCCCGGGCGACGACGGCGTGTTGTCGCTGCCGCCCCGGTCCTGCGTCGTGCTGGCCGATTCCTGACGGGGCGTGGCCCGGTGCGGGCCCGTGCTACTCGACGATCGCCAGCTCACGGGAGGTGTTGTTCAGCCGCCGGCCACCGTCCTCGGTGACCGTGACGATGTCCTCGATACGGACGCCGAAGCGGCCGGGCAGATAGATCCCCGGTTCGACGGAGAAGCACATCCCGGGCATCAGCAGCTGCTCCTCCCCCTCGATCATGTAGGGGGGCTCGTGGGTGGTGACCCCGATGCCATGGCCGGTGCGGTGGATGAACCGCTCGCCGTATCCGGCCGCGTCGATGACGGCCCGCGCGGCCCGGTCGATCTCCTGACAGGCGATGCCGGGCCGCACCGCCGCGCATCCGGCCTGCTGAGCCTCCCGTACGACCTCGTGCACCCGCCGCTCCTCGGCGGTCGGCTCGCCGACGTGCACGGTACGGGAGGTGTCGGAGCCGTAACCGTGCTTGAGGCCGCCGAAGTCGAGCACCACCATGTCACCGTCGACGATGACCCGGTCGCCCGCCTCGTGGTGCGGATTGGCGCCGTTGGGCCCGGAGCCGACCACCGTGAAGTCCACCTGGGAGTGGCCGAACTCCCTGAGCAGGGCGGCGAGGTCGGCGGCGATGTCGGACTCCCTGCGGCCGGCGAAGCGGAGCCCGAGGATCTTGTCGTACACCGCGTCGGCCGCGGCTCCCGCCGCCTCGATGCGGGTCAGTTCGGCCGCGTCCTTGACCGCGCGCAGCATCGGCAGCGCCTCGGTCAGCGCGGCGTACGAGGTGTCCGGCCGCGCCTTCTGCAGCCCCAGCAGGTGCATCGCCCAGGCGTTGTCGCTGACCGCGAACCGGCCGCCGCTGCCCAGCAGGGGCGCGGTGACGGCGTAGGGATCCCGGCCGTCGGTCCAGTCCAGCAGGGTGAGGGCGGGCGCACCTGCGGCGTCCTCGGCGTCCGGGGCCTCCAGCGTGGGCACCACGAGCACCGGTTCCCGGCCGGCGGCGATGACCAGCAGGGTCAGTCGCTCGGTGGAGATGGGCCGGTACCCGGTGAGGTGGACCAGATCGGGGCCGGGCGCGACGAGCACCCCGGCGAGACCGGCGTCCGCGGCGCTTCGCGCGGCGCGGTCCATCCGGGCTCGGTAGTCCTCGGCGGTGAACGGTGCGGGTTCGAAAGACATGGCCCCATCCTGCCGGGCGCGGGCCGCGTGTGCGACCCGCACGTGGCCTTCGCGTGCGGACCCGCGTGCGAACTCCGGTGCGGCCTCGGGTGCGCGGCCTACAGGTCCGACACGATCAGGTCGGCCAGGTCCCGGCCGGCCTCGATGAGCCGGGCGTTGGCCTCGTCGGACCGGTGCACCCAGCGTTCGGCGACCTCCCGGCTCCTGCCGTGCCGCACATGCCGCTCGACGAGTCTGCGCACGCGCTCCCGGTCGTCCGGCGCGAGGAACCACGTCTCGTCGAGCAACACCCGGGCGCGCGGCCAGTGCAGCAGATAGTTGCCCTCGGTGATGACCAGCGGTACGTCCGCCGGGACCGGGACGGAACCCGCGAGCGGCTCCTCGAGTGTCCGGTCGAACGCCGGCGCGTAGACGGTGTCACTGCCGGGCGCACGCAACCGGGCGAGCAGGGCCACGTAACCACCCATGTCGAAGGTGTCGGGGGCACCCTTGCGTTCGGTGCTTCCCAGACGGCGCAGTTCGCTCCGGGCCAGGTGGAAGCCGTCCATCGGGACGACCACCGCGCGCCCTTCGAGCCGGGCGGCGAGTTGGCGCGCGAGGGTGGATTTGCCCGCCCCGGGTGGTCCGGCGATGCCGAGGATCCGCCGGTGCCCGGACGCGGCGAGGCGTCCGGCCCGGTCCAGGAGGTGCTGCGACGTCATGCCCCGCATTGTTCCTTGCTCCCCCGTGCCTCCGCTTCGGCGTGCCAGGTGCGACGTATAACCTCTCTGCCATGTCCCGTATCGCCCTGATCAGCCTGGTCGTCCGTGACTACGAGGACTTCGCCGGCGACCAGGCCAGGATGATCGCCGCCGGTGTCCGCTTCCTGGAGGAGCCGCGCCACGAGCCATACGGGACGGTCGCCGTCTTCGAGGACCTGTACGGCAACCGTTGGGACCTGTTGCAACCGGCGTGAGAGCCATGCGTGAGAGTCATGTCGGACATGGCTGTTACGTTTCCTCTATGACGGTTTCCGGACATGCCATCGGCCTGCTGAGGGCGCAACCCGTGCTGACCGAACTGGCTGCCCGCTCCTTCGGTTTCGACCTGGGCCGGGCCGGGCGCGGCGAAGCCGTGCGGCTGGCGTCCGGCGCCTTGCCGGACCCACTGGCCGGGGACGGGGCGGGCGGTGCGTACTTCGTGTGCGGCGGAGGCCCGGTGCTGTACGCCTCGGCCGCCGGCGCGGCGGGGCTGATCGGCGCCGATGCGGACGAGACGCTGGAGCTGTTGATCGGCCTGCCGGCCTGGCGCGATCTGCTGCCGCTCGCCCCCGCCGCGGGCGAGCGGCAACTGCTGGCCGCCGTGGCCGAGTCGGAGAAGAAGCTGCGCGCGAGTACCCCGGATCTCGACGCCCGGCGGGCCGAGCTGCGTGGCGCCCTGGGGTTCGCCGAGCGTTCCCCCGTCGAGTTGGCCGCCCGGCTGCACACGGCGCTGCTGCGGACCGAGCCCGAGCATGTGCTGCTCGAGGCCGCCACCGGTCGTGCCCATGCGCTGCTCGACCCGCATCCGCGGACGCCGCTGCGGGAGACCGTGCTGGCGCCCGGCCGGGCGGATCTGGCCCGGCTTCGAGACGATGCCGCGGCGCTGTCCGCGGTCGCCGAGGACGGAGCACGGCGGGCCGCGGTGCTACGGGCCGCGCAGTTCGACAGGCGGGCCACCGATCTTCCGCTGCTGCGGCGGCTGCTGGCGTACGAGGCCGCTGACCCGGGGGCGGGCGAGGAACTGCGGCTGGCCGCCGTACTGGTCGGGCTGCACGGGTGCGCCTCCGATGTGCCGCTGCTCCGCGAGATCGGAGCGTCGAAGTCCGCCGCCCGGCGGGGGCCGCCCGCGATACCCGGAGGGCCGGCGCCGCTCGCCGCCTGGGCGCGCGCGGCGGACGAGGCGCTCTTCGGTGATGACCCGGCTCGGCAGCCCGAGCTGACCTGGATCCGGCTGGCCCGGCGGCAGGGCCGTACCGAACACGCCCGGGTGGCGCTGTTGCGGATTCTGGACGGCGCCGGGCCGTCGGCCGATGTGCTGCGGATGCTGAGCGCCGAACTCGAAGCGCTCGGCGACCACTTCCAGGCTGCGCGGGCCCAGTCCGGTTACGCCGCGCAGCAGGACAAGCCCCGCGAGCGGGCGCTGGCCGCACGCAAACTCACCGAGCTTCAGCGGCTGACGGGCGATCTGCCGGCCGCCTGGCGGACCCTGCAGCAGGTGCCCGGCATGCTGGACGCGGACGAGTCCGGCCGGCAGTGGCGTCGTCTGGGCATCGGCCGGCTGATCACCGCCGAGCACTTCGAGCTCGCGCTCGCGGCGGCCAGGGCGAAGCTGACCCTGATCGCCCGTGAGTCGCTGTCGGCCGGCGCCGAACTGCAGTCCGGGATGGGCAAATCGGCACATCGGAGCCTGGGGATGCTGTCCCAGGAGGCCAAGTGGGCCGTGGCCCGGCTCATCAAGTAACGCGCCGGCCGCTGCCCCGCCCTATCCGACGGCAGCCGCTGCGAGCAGCGTGATCAGGCGGCCCGCCGTCTCCGCCATGGCCTGTCGGCCGGCCTTGAGGTATTTCCGCGAATCGACGGCCTCGGGCTGGGCCGTCAGTACCTCCCGGATCGCCGCGGTCATGGCGAGGTTCAGCGCCGTGCCGATGTTGACCTTGGAAATGCCGCCGGTGACCGCTGCTGTCAGTTCGGCGTCCGGGACCCCGGAGGAACCGTGCAGCACCAATGGCACCTCGACTGTTTTCCTTAGCCGGCCGATGAGTTGGTGGTCGAGGATGGCGGTACGCGAGGTCATCGCGTGGGAACTGCCGACCGCCACGGCCAGGGCGTCCACCCCGGACGCGGCCACGAAGGCGCACGCCTCCTCGGGGTGGGTCCGCGCTCCGGGAGCGTGCGCCTCCAGTGGCGCGGCCCCGTCCTTGCCCCCGACCTCACCCAGCTCGGCCTCGATCCAGAGCCCCTGGGCGTGCGCCCAGTCGGCGGCGGAGCGGGTCGCGGCGAGGTTCTCCGCGTACGGCAGGTGAGCGGCGTCGTACATGACCGAGCTGAACCCGGCGTCGGCTGCCTGGCGCAGCAGCAGGTCGCTCTTCACATGGTCAAGGTGCAGTGCGACAGGCGCCGAGGCCAGCCGCGCCGCTTCGGCCGCTGCGCGGGCCAGCGGCATCACCTGTCCCTGGCGGTACCGCACCGCGTTCTCACTGATCTGCAGGATGACCGGGGCCCCGGCGGCCTCGGCCCCGGCGATCACCGCTTCGGCGTGCTCCAGGGTGATGATGTTGAAAGCGGCCACCGCGCCGTTGCGCGCTGCGGCCTCGGCGACCAGCGGGCCGCTGCGCACCAGGGGCACCGCTCAGCCCTCGTCGAGGATGACGGAACGGGTGAGGTGGCGCGGGGCGTCCGGGTCGAGACCCCGGGCGTCCGCGATCGCGACGGCGAGGCGCTGCACCCGTACGAGCTCGGCGAGCGGGTCGAGTCCGCCGGCCACCCAGCTGCCTCCGGTGGCCCTGACCTGCTTGTCGAGGCCCACGGGGGCGTCGCCGAACATCCAGGTGGCGGTGCCCTCGGTGGTGATGCTGATCGGACCGTGGCGGTATTCCATGGCCGGGTACGCCTCGGTCCAGGACAGCGAGGCCTCCCGCATCTTCAGCGCGGCCTCCTGGGCGAGACCGACGCTCCAGCCACGTCCGAGGAAGGTGAACTGCGAGCAGTCCACCAGCCCTTCGGGCAGCGGATCGGCGAGCGCGATGCGCGCGTCCGCCACGACGGCCGCGCTGTGCAGGCCGAAGTGCGCGCGCAGCAGAGTGAGCGCGGTGGTGGCGAACCGGGTCTGGACGACGGACCGTTCGTCGGCGAAGTCGAGGACCACGAGATCGTCGGCGGCTTCCATCACCGGGGTCTCGGGGTCGCCGGTGATGGCGGTCGTCCGAGCCTTCCCCCGCACCTGGGAGAGAAGTTCGAGCACTTCGGTCGTGGTGCCCGACCGGGTCAGTGCGATCACGCGGTCGTAGGCGCGGCCGAAGGGGAACTCGGATGCGGCGAAGGCATCGGTCTCGCCCTGTCCCGCGCCTTCCCGAAGGGCGGCCACGGCCTGCGCCATGAACCACGAGGTCCCGCATCCGACGATCGCTACGCGCTCCCCCGGGGCCGGCAGTGCGGCCGCAAGGCTACCGGCCTGGCCGGCCGCGCGCTCCCAGCAGTCGGGCTGACTGGACAGCTCGTTCTGGACATGGCTCATGCTGGATTCCACCCCTCTGATACCTACTACGATTACATGCTCATTAATGCAAGATACTGCCATGTTTCAAGCAGAATCAAGCACACTGGTGGTCCTGGGCTAAGGTCACTGCGATCCGCCGACGAGGGCCGAAGAGGAGAGCGCGAAAGATGTCACAGTCCCGCGACGCCCGCTG
Organism: Streptomyces sp. NPDC051322; assembly: GCF_040689485.1. Lineage (NCBI taxonomy): Bacteria > Bacillati > Actinomycetota > Actinomycetes > Kitasatosporales > Streptomycetaceae > Streptomyces > Streptomyces sp. NPDC051322. Next base: position 148,197 of record NZ_JBFBAK010000007.1, read on the forward strand.
GAAGGAACTTCTGGAACTGCTCGTCGAGCAGGGCCGTCTCGACGTCGAGGAAGCGGCCGTCGCACTGAACGTCTCCGCCGCCACCATCCGGCGCGATTTCGACCAGCTCGCGCAGCAGCAGATGCTCGTACGCACCCGGGGCGGCGCGGTCGTCCACGGCGTCAGCTATGAACTCCCGCTCCGCTACAAAACGGCCCGCCGGGCCTCCGAGAAGCAGCGCATCGCCCAGGCGGTCGCCGAACTGATCACCACCGGGGAGGCGGTCGGCCTCACCGGCGGCACCACGACGACAGAGGTCGCCCGCGCCCTCGCCCTACGCCCCGACCTGGCATCCGGCACCCCGGCGCTCACCATCGTGACCAACGCGCTCAACATCGCCAACGAGCTTGCCATCAGGCCGCAGTTCAAGATCGTGATCACCGGCGGGGTGGCCCGCCCGCAGTCGTACGAACTCACCGGTCCGCTCGCCGACGGTGTCCTCGGCCAGATCACCATGGACACCGCCGTCCTCGGCGTGAACGCCTTCGATGTGGTCCACGGCGCCGCAGCGCACCACGAGGACGAGGCCGGAATCAACCGGCTGCTGTGCGAGCGCGCCGAGCGGGTGGTCGTCGCGGCGGACTCCACCAAGCTCGGCACCCGTGCCTTCGCCCGGATCTGCACCACCGATCAGGTGGACGTCCTGGTCACCGACACCGGAATCCCCGAGGACATGGCCGGCCTCTTCACCGACGCGGGCGTCGAGGTCATCACCGTGTGAGTGTCCGGTTGCGCTGCTGGCCCGACGCGAAGTAGGCGATCAGCTCCGGATCGAGCGGCGGTACGTCGTAGGGCGTGCCGCCCTCGCGCAGCGAACGGGTCGCCAGCACGCCGGCGGCGACACTCATCCGGGCGGCGACGGGTGAGGTGTCGGTCGTGCCGCCCTCTGCGGCGAACCGGCAGAACTCCGCGATGATCCGACCGTCCGCGCCGCCGTGCGAGCCCGCCGAATCCGGCACCCGGTACACCGCATCGGCGTCCGCACGGTATCCGGTCGGCCCGGTGTTCCAGACCTTGACCTCGTCGCCCGGCCGGTCACCGAAGTTCTCGAGACGCCCCTCGGTACCGATGACCGTGTAGTTGCGGAAGTAGTCCGGGCTGAAGTGGCACTGCTGGTAGGCCGCGATCACCCCGTTGTCCAGGCGCATGTTCATCACGGACACGTCCTCGACGTCCACGACGTGGTGGAGGTCCTTGCGCGCCGTCGGCGGCCAGTCGAACTCCCGCAGCCAGCCGTCGGGGCGCGGAGTCCCCGGCTCCCTGCGGGGCAGGTCGCCGTACAGCATGAGGTCGCCCATCGCATTGACGCGCGAGGTGTAGCCGCCGGCCAGCCAGTGCACCACGTCGATGTCGTGCGCGGCCTTCTGCAGCAGCAGCCCGGTGGTGCGGCGGCGGTCGGCGTGCCAGTCCTTGAAGTAGTAGTCACCGCCGTACGACACGAAGTGCCGTACCCATACGGTCTTCGGCTCACCGATGTCGCCCCGTGCGATCAGGTCGCGCATCAGCCGTACGACGCCCATGTGCCGCATGTTGTGGCCGACGTAGAGGCGCGTGCCGGTCTCGTGGGCGGTGCGCAGGATCGCGTCGCACTGCTCGACGGTGATCCCCAGCGGCTTCTCGACGTACACCGGCTTGCCTGCCCGCAGCGCGTCGCAGGCGACGTCCTCATGGGTGTCGTCGGGGGTGGCCACGATGACCGCGTCGATCGTGGCGTCGTCGAGCAGTCGCCGGTGGTCCTGCACCGCGACCGCTCCGGCGAACCGCTCCGCCACCGTGGCGCGGACCACGGGATCGGTGTCGGCGACGCCGGTCACCACGGATCCGGAACCCGGCCGGTGCGCGGCGTCCGCGAGACTGGCGCGCAGGCCGAGACCCACTACGCCGATGCGGAGGTCTTGCATGTTGCTCCTTTGACGGAAGTCGAATGGGCGCCCACTGGACTCACTTGCCGCTCTTCGCAAGGGATTCCTCGAATTCACTGCGGATTTTGTCACCACCACCGGACCGCCACTTGCGGACCATCCCGTCGAATTCGGACAGTGACTTGCGGCCTGCCACGATGTCCTTGATCCCGTCGTTCATCTCCATGGTCAGGGAGGCGCCCTGGGCGGCGTTGGTGTCGGAGTAGTGGCCGACGGTCGGGTTGACCACGGCCATGGCGATGAGTTTCTTCTGCCAGTCGTGGATCCGGCGGGTCAGGTCCGCCTGGCCCGGGAGGTAGAGGTACTCGGGGGCGTTGGCCAGGAACGACACCGGCATCGCGGTCGTCACGGCCTCCGCGTTCCCCTTGTCCGTGAGCTCCACGTCGCCCTTCGCCGTGCGGCGGAAGTGCGTGCCCTCGATGCCGTTGTCGAGGAACAGCCGCTCCTCGGTACCGAAGGGGGCTGCCAGATAGTCCAGCACCCGCAACAGCGTCTCCAGCCGCTTCTTGTCGGCCTTCTTGTTGATCGCGGTGTATCCGACCGAGCCGAGCCCGAAGAAGAAGTGTGGCGTCGCCCCCTTCTTGGCGGCGAACGGGGTGATGATGCCGAAGGGGAAGTGGTACGTCTTCACGTCCACCAGGAACGACGGGAAGGACTGCACATAGGCGCCGAGGGTGCCTTGAGCCATCTTCTCACGCGTCGTGGTGAGGTTCGGGTCCGGCCAGAACAGCCCGGCCTTGCTCACCTTGACGCCGAATTCGAGTGCCTCCCGGTATTCGACGGTCTCGAACTCATGCACCAGCTTTCCCTTGCGCTCCGCCCAGCCGGACGGCGCGCCGAACCACTGGGCGTACATGCCCACATGGTTCACATAGGCCGGCTCCAGCACATACTTCTTGCGGCGGACGTCGAGCAGTTCCCTGCCCTTGGCCAGGAAATCCTCGGCGCTGGTGAAGGTGGCTCCACCGACCGGCTTCCAGAAGTCCTCATTGATGACATAGACCTGGCCCATCCGGCCGTAGGCCACCGGAACGCCGAAGATCTTGCCGTTGATGACGGCGGTCTTCCAGGCGAATTCCGGAAGGTTGGCAAGGTTCGGATACTTCTTCACCGCGTCACCTGCCAGGTGCGGGGTGAGGTCGTGGAACTTCGCCTCCAGCAGATCGGGAATCCGCCGAAGCCCCTGGTTCGGCGGGATCCACACCATGTCGGGGATATCGCCGCTGGCTATCGCCGCGTTGAACTTGGACGAGTAGCTGTCGTCGGCCGTCTCCACGACGATGTTCATCTTGAATTCGGAGCCCAGCCGCTTGTTGAGCTCCTTCCAGTAGGCGTTCCTCCCCATCGCGGGGGCCGGCGTGGTGAAGGTCTCGGTCAGTGCGGTGACCGCGGTCCCGTCACCTGGCGGCGCGGCCACCGACTTGACCAGGTTCTTCGGGTAGCGGAGGTAGGCGGCATCCAGGCCGTCGGCGCTGCCCGCGAGATCCGGCGCGGCGACCTTCGCAGGAACGAACGAAGGGAGCTCGACCTTGCTGAATGCCTCTGCGCCCTTGCCCGTTGCGGCGGTTCCGGTGGAACAGCCGCTGAGGGACGCCATTCCGGTGGCGGCGAGCCCGACGGCGCCCGCAGCGCCGATGAACGTACGCCTGTTGACGTGCTGGGAAGACATGGTTCTCCCGGGAAAGCAGGATCGGTGGACGGAATCAGCCCTTGACGGCGCCGGTGAGGACACCCTTGGCGAAGTGCTTCTGCAGGAACGGATAGACGCACAGGATCGGCACCAGCGCGATGATCAGCACTGCCATCTGCAGTGAGATCGATGGCGGAAGTACGTTCACGCCGAGCGCGTGGGCGTTGATGGTTTCGCCCTGTACGACATACGAGCGCAGAATGACCTGGAGCGGGTACTTGCCCGAATCGTTCAGGAACAGCAGGGCGTTGAAGAAACTGTTCCAGTAGCTGACCGCGTAGAAGAGGCCGGCCACGGCGATCACGGCCTTGGAGAGCGGCAGCACAAGGCGCCGGAGAATGGTCAGTTCGCCCGCACCGTCGAGCCGGGCCGCCTCGTACAGCTCGTCGGGTATCCCCTGGAAGAACGCCCGGACCACGATCACGTTGAAGACATTGAGCAGGACCGGAAGAATGAGTGACGCGTAACTGTCCAGCAGGCCGAGCTGCTGAACCACCAGATAGGTCGGGATGATGCCCGGCGCGAAGAGGAAGGTGCCGAGCACCAGCATCAGCAGCGACTTGCCGAACATCATGCCGGGCCGGGACAGGCCATAGGCGAGGGTGACCGTGCAGAGCAGGCTGAGCGCGGTGCCGATGACGGTGATGGCGATACTGACCAGCACCGCTCTGGTGACCACCCCGCCCTGCAGCAGCACGTTGTACGCCTGGACCGTCGGGTGGTGCGGGATGAGCACGTAACCCCCGCGGGCCTCCAGTTCCTTCTGGCCGGCCAGGCTGGTGCCGAGCGCCAGCAGAAAGGGGTAGGTCACCATGACGACGATCAGTACCAGGGCCGCCGCCTTCGCCCCCTGACCGAACCAGCCGGGGCGTTCCATCCAGGGCGGCCGCTGTCCGGATCGCATACGGGCCAGCAGGTTCTCGCGACGTGGAGCGATCGACGTGGTCATCGGTAGACCCCCTGCTCACCGAAGCGGTGGGCCAGTTTGTTCGCCGCGATGATCAGGCCGAGGCCGATCACGCCCTTCATCAGGCCGGCGGCCGTGCTCATGCCCCAGTCGCCGTCGATGACGCCGTGGTAGTAGACGTAGGTGTCAAGGACTTCGGCCGCATCGGCGCCGACCGCGTCGCGCTGCAGCAGCATCTGCTCGAAGCCGACGGAAAGGATGTCCCCCAGGCGCAGGATGAGCATCATGATGATCACCGGCCGGATGCCCGGCAGCGTGACATGCCACATCCGCCGCCAGGTTCCCGCACCGTCCATCGCTGCCGACTCGTACTGGGCCATGTCGATGGAAGCCATCGCCGCGAGGAAGATGATGGCCCCGTAGCCGCAGTCCTTCCAGATCATCTCCGAGGTCACGAGCACCTTGAAGGTGTCCGGATTGCTCATGAGGTTGCCGACCGCGAGCCCGTGGTTCTGCAGCAGGCTGGTGACCGTTCCCGTGCCGCCGAAGACCTGCTGGAACATCGCGACGACCACCACCCACGAAAGGAAGTGGGGCAGGTAGACGACGGTCTGGACGAAACGCCGGATCGTATCGCCCACCAGGGAGTTCAGCAGGAGAGCGAGGGCAATGGGCGCCGGGAAGTAGAGAACCAGCTGGAGCACGGTGATCTCCAGCGTGTTGCGCACCGCGACCCAGAAGTCCGGCTGCGCCAGCAGCTCCGTGAAGTTCCGGAGACCGACGAACGGACTGCCCTTGAAGCCGAGAAACGGCTGGTAGTCCTGGAACGCAATGACGTTTCCGGCCAGCGGCAGGTAGAAGAACACCGCGAAGTAGAGGATGCCGGGGACACACAGCAGCAGAAGCATGCGGTCACGCCGGAACCGCTGCCGCAGCGGCTTCCGCTCCGGCGTGCGTCCCGTCCGGGCGGTGATCCGGGCGGACGTCGGTTCGTCAGGGGGCTCCGACTGCGGCGCGACCGGACGAGGGGAGGTGGGCACGGCGGCCGACACGGTCACCTCCGTGTAGAGGGGGATCAGGGAACGCAGACCTGTTGACCCCACGGAGCGGATCCGGGGCTCGAGGCCTGCGAGATGCCTTGATCCTGCACTGCGACCCACACGCATGACAATAGTTGCTCGAAAAATCCTTCCTCAGTGCAGTTGCGAGCACGTTTCGCGCACTCTTTGAGCATGGTTGGCGAAAGGCCCGGTTTCAGAGGCCTGGCGTCAGAGGTCCGCCGTCAGAGGCCGACCGCGACAGCCGTACGGAGCAGACCGTCGCCGACCGCCCATCTGCCCTCGAACCCGGTGAGCCGCCGCCCGTTCACCAGCGGTCCCGGCACCAGGAGCCGGGCGGCGAACGTGCCGGCTTCCGGGTCCACGGTGATGGCCGCCTCTTCGAAGTCGAGCCAGCGCCGGGTCATCGGGTACCAGGGTTCCAGCTCCCCCCTGCCCGGCATCGGCTCATGAGGCTCCGCGTCCATCCCGATCGAAACGACCTGGTCCGCCCGCGCCACCGCCGCTGCCCGGAAACCGTCCCAGTGCGATGCGGCGCAGGCACGCACCGAAGTGGGTCCGCCCTCCGTTTGGCGACCGCCCTGGTCACCAGCAGTTCCTCTTCGGGGAACAGCGGCGGAAGCACCCCGGGATCACCGACGGAATCGACCGTCACGACCGGACTCGGCAGCACCTTCCTCCCTCTCCCTCGGACGTAGCGCGTCGACGACGAGGTCGAGCAGTCGCCCTGTCTGCTCCGGAGTGTTGCCGGTCGCCGTGGAGAAGATGCCGAGCAACATCATGGTGACGTCGTCCGGTTCGACATCCGCACGGAGCGAGCCCGCCCGCGCCCCCTCCGCGAGAATCGTGCCGATCACGGCGGTGATGCGCTCCCGGGTGGTCAGTGTCGCGATCTTCCCCGAGGCCCAGCCGGCGTGCAGCGTGTCGAGCATCCCGCGCTTCGTCGCGACGAACGCCGCATAACGGTCCAGCCACGCGCGGAGCGCGACCTCGGGCGGGAACTCGGCGAGCACGACGGGGGCACTCGCGGTGACGTCATCGAGCTCCGCGGCGTAGACAGCCTCGACCAGCGCCTCACGAGTCGGGAAGTGGCGGTAGAGCGTGCCGATCCCGAAGCCGGCCTCCCGGGCGATGCTCTCGAGCGCGACGGCGCCGTCGGCGGCCGCGAATGCGGCACTGGCCACGGCGATCAGCTTCTCCCGGTTACGCCGCGCGTCGGCGCGGACCGGGCGCGCCGCTCCGCCGGACGGGTCGGCAGGAGCGCCAGTGGGTGTCGGTTCGGGCGAAGTCAAAACGGAGGACCCTCCGGTAGTGCTACAGTCGAATGAGCGGAGGCTCCTCCGCTTTCCCTCATCATCGCACGAGGACGGCATTTTCATATGACATCAAGCAGCAACCCGTCCCCCGAGGTCACGGCCACCGGTGTCACCCGTCCGGGAGGCGCCGGCCTGCTCGCCGGCCGCCCCGTTTCCCGTGTCGGATACGGCGCGATGCAGCTCGAGCGGCTGCACGACGACCGCGACACCGCCCTCGCGATACTGCGCCGCGCGGTCGAGCTCGGCGTCGACCACATCGACACCGCGTACTTCTACGGCGCCGGTCTCGTCAACGGGCTGATCCGTGAGGCGATCCGACCGGAGGACGGCGTCCTCGTCGTCAGCAAGGTCGGCGCCACCCCCGACTCCAGCGGAGGCCGTCTTCCGCTGCGTCTCGCCCAGCGGCCCGAGGAACTTCGCGCCGGCGTCGAGGACAATCTCGCCAGCCTCGGTGTGGACCAGATCCCGGTCGTGAACCTCCGCCGCGCCGACACCGGGCCCGGCCTCGGGGCCGAGGGCGACCAGGTGGTCGACATCGACGACCAGCTCGCGGTGATGACCGCGATGCGCGACGAGGGCAAGATCGGCGCGATCGGGCTGAGCAGCGTGACCCCTGACAGGCTGCGTCATGCGCTTCCGGCGGGCATCGTCTGCGTGCAGAACGCCTACAGCCTCGTCACCCGCGCCGACGAGGACATGCTCAAGCTCTGCGTCGCCGAGGGGATCGCCTGGGTGCCGTACTTCCCGCTCGGCGGCACGTTCCCCGGCATCCCGAAGGTGACCGACGAACCGGCGGTCCACGCCGCGGCGCAAACCCTCGGCAGCACCCCGTCGCAGATCGGCCTCGCCTGGCTGCTCCACCACACCCCGAACACGCTCCTCATCCCCGGCACCGCAGACGCCGGCCACCTCGAGGCCAACGTCGCGACGGGCGCGATCACCTTCGACGACGCGACACTCGCCGCGCTCGACGCCGTCCCCTCACGCTCGGCGGACCTGCCGATCGGCTGATGCGATCCGGACCGGCTTCGTTGAGCTACTCGCGGACCTGAGCGTTCACTGCGGCATGCGCGTTCACTGCGGGATACGTGTCACCGCTGCCCGCGCCCAGGCCCGCGAGCAGGCGCAGCCCGTCCTCGGCGGGGCTGCCCGTGTCCGCGGACAGCACCAGCAGTTCCATGCCCGATTCGTCCGGCAGCGCGAAGTTCTCCTGGTGCAGTTCCAGCAGTCCTACCAACGGGTGTCGGTACGCCTTGCGTCCATGCGTCCGGGCACGCACGTCCGCACGCGCCCAGAGGCGGCGGAAGCGCTCGCTGCCCATCGCCAGCTCGCCGATGAGCGAGGCCAGACGGGGATCCTCGGGGTATTTGCCGGCCGCCAGGCGCAGGTGCCCGACCGCGTCGAGGGTGCAATTCTCCCAGTCCGCATAAAGGCCGCGCTCGGCCTCCTCGAGGAAGATGTGCCGGGCGGTGTTCAGGCCCGGCATCGGCCGACCGTAGAGGAGTCCGGCGAGGCGGTTCCCGGCGAGCACGTCCAGGCGGTGGTCCATGATCAGCGCGGGTGCGTCGGCGACCAGGCCGAGAACGCGCAGCAGCTCCGGCCGGACCCTCCCCCGGCCTCCGGCCGGGGGGACCCCCATCCCCGGCGCCTTCGCGCGGCGGCCACGCTGCCGGGCGAGTCTGCACAGGTGCCCGCGTTCGGTTTCGTCGAGGCCGAGGACGCGGGCGAGCGCGTCGAGGACCTGCTCGGACGGCTGGGTCGCGCGGCCCTGCTCCAGGCGTACGTAGTAGTCGACGCTGACGCCCGAGAGGTGCGCGACCTCTTCGCGGCGCAGTCCTTCGACCCTACGGCGCCTGTCGGTGGGGATGCCGACGGCCGTCGGGTCGACGCGGGAACGCCGGGTCCGCAGGAAGCCCGCAAGATCGTCCATGCCCCCAGTATGGCGCCGGTGGTGCCGGGTGAAGGTGGTCCTGCCAATACCAGGAAGTCCCGTCCGACGGAAGCGGCGCCCCTGAACACCGGGCGTCGCCGCGCCCAGAATCGAAGGCACCCGGCCTAGAGGAGTTCCTATGAAGACGCTGATCGTCCACGCCCACCCGGAGCCCAAGTCGCTCAACAGCTCGCTGAAGGACCTCGCGGTCTCCACATTGGAGACCGCCGGGCACGAGGTGCGGGTGAGCGATCTGTACGCGATGAACTGGAAGGCGGTCTTGGACGCCGCGGACTACGGTCCCGACGCGTCAAGCCCGCTGAAGGTCGCCCGGGACTCGGGCCGGGCCTTCGACGCCGGGACACTCACCCCGGACGTCCTCGCCGAGCAGGAGAAGCTGCTGTGGGCCGACACGATCATTTTCCAATTCCCACTGTGGTGGTACACCATGCCCGCGATCCTCAAGGGCTGGGTGGACCGGGTCTTCACCTACCACTTCGCTTACGGCGTCGGTGAGCACAGCGACACCAGGTACGGCGAGCGCTTCGGCGAAGGCACCCTCGCGGGCAGGAGGGCTCTGCTGTCGGTGACCGTCGGCGGCCAGGAGGCGCATTACGCCGCTCGCGGGATCAACGGCCCCATCGACGACCTGCTGTTCCCGATCCACCACGGCATCCTCTACTACCCGGGCATCGAGGCGCTGCCCCCGTTCGTGCTGTACGGCACCGACCGGATGACCGGCGAGGAGTACCCGGACGTCGCCAAGGCCTGGGAACAGCGCCTGCTCACCCTGGAGTCGACGGAGCCGATCGCGTTCCGGCGGCAGAACTTCGGCGACTACGAGATCCCCTCGCTGCATCTCAAGGAGGGGCTGGAGCCTGCGGGCCGCACAGGCTTCGGGCTGCACGTGCGCGGCTGACCGCCGACGGAACCCGCAGGGTCCGTGGAGACCCGGCCGGGCCGTCGGTCGCTCATTGACCCGGGTGACCAACGGGGTGTGCCGCCAGGTCCATTTCGGCGCGAACGGTTTTTCCGATCGGTACGCGGTCGAGTACCGCCCAGCGATCGGCGAGGGCGTCGACCAGAATCAGGCCACGTCCGGAGTCGCTCAGCGGTACGGGCGGGAGGGGCTCGGTGGGGCGGCGGTCGCGCCGGGTGTCGGAGACCTCGATGCGGAGCAGGGCGGCCGGGGCATGAGTGAACGTCAGCTCAAAGTCACGGCCAGGAACGCGGGCCATGGGCCACGGCGTTCGAGGCGAGCTCCGCGACGAGCACGGCGGCGGTGTCGGAGGTGTCGGTGCCGTGCGGGATGCCCCAGGCTGCCCGACGGACTGTGCCGTGGGTGCCGTCCTGCACCGCCCGGCACGGCGGCGACGGCTGACGAGGGCGGCGATGCGGTGGCCGTGCGTGACGTACGCGAACGGGTCGCGGCACTGCGCGCGTTGGCCCGGACTCCGTAAGTGGCGGACGGTACGGGCGGGGACGGCGGCGGTACGGGTGGGCCGCCGTGCGGTGGTAGGTGCCCGACATGCGGTTGACCGTGCGACCCGGCACGTAAACGGCCTGCTGGCCGTGCGCCGCGAGAAGCGCCAGCAGCAGCGCGGAGGTCGTACCGGAGATGTCCACCGCCCAGTGGACCTGGTCCGCCAGGTCGAGGATCTCGCCGAGCGCGGTCAGGATCGCCGACTCACCGTTGTCGATCTTCTTGGACCAGAGCGTCGCGCCGGTCTCGTCGAACACAGCCGCCCAGTGGTGACCTTTACCGGCATCGACACCGGCCCAGACCTGGGCCTTCCTCTTGCTCACTTACCCCTCCTCTTTCCGCACGGCATGCCGTCGGCCCGAGGAACACCCCGCTGTCGTCTCCGTAATCAGCGACCGCACATAGCGCGCACATCTCAATCAGCAGCCAGGGCGCCCCGGAGAGCTGGGCGGCCACTCCTCGCAAGCCACTGAAGGCAGAGAGCTATAAGCCACACCCGGCCTCCCGGGCCGCCTAACAAAAACTGGCCTGGTTCAAGAGCAGCTACAGCGGCGGCGACGGAGACAGCTGCGTCGAGGTGGCAGCCCGCCTGGACACCGTCCACGTACGGGACTCGAAGGTCAGGACGGGACCCCAACTCAACATCCCTTCCATCGCGTGGACCAGCTTCGTCTCGTACGCTGCCCTGGGGTGATACCGCCGCTGCGGCGGAACCTCTGGGCAGGTCGCGGCCCGAAGTCGTGCGTCGGTTGCCTCAGCCCGCCTTGGTGTCCTCCTTGACCCGGGTGACCAGCTGGGTCGGGTTGACGTAGCGCAGCGCGATCACCAGCAGCACCAGCATCGACGCCGTGTACATCACGGCCATCGCGTCGATCGACTGCTGGGTGCGGATCCCCGCGGAGAACGCCGCGTAGTACAGCGCGACGACCAGCGTCTGACTGTCGGGTCCTGCGGTGAGGAAGGTCAGCTCGAACATGCCGACCGTCCTGACCAGGACGAGCACCGACGCGGCCAGGATGCCGGGCACCAGCAGCGGCGTGAGGATCCGCAGCAGCACCGAGAACGTCCCCGCCCCGCACATCCGGGCCGCCGCCTCGATCCGCGGGTCGATCTGCTCGATGAACGGCGTCATCGTGAGCACCACGAACGGCACCGAGGGCACCAGGTTGGCCAGCACCACACCGGTCAGCGTGCCCGCCAGCTGGAACTTGTAGAGCACGGTGGCGAGCGGAATGCCGTACGTGATCGGCGGGACCAGGATCGGCAGCAGGAAAAGCAGCATCACGAGCCGCTTGCCGGGGAAACTGCGCCGGGCGAGCGCGTACGCCGCGGGCACACCCACGATCACCGAAATGGCGACCACGAGAACAGCGGTCAGCGCGGTGCTCCAGAAGACCTGTCCGAGGGAGAACTCCCCCCAGGCCGAGCCGTACCACTTCGTGGTCCAGCCGTCGGGCAGCCAGCTGGTGAACCAGCGGGTGCCGAAGGAGTCGACGAGCGGGACGCCGATGACACCCGCGAGGTTGATGAAGAAGAAGCCGAAGACGAGCGCCGTCACCCAGGTGACGGGCCGTCCGAAACGGCGTCCCGCGCGCACCGGTGTCTCCGGAGTGGGTGCGGGCGCGGTCAGTGGGTCCTGCGTGCCGTGCGAGTCCAGTACGTCGGCCATCTCAGCCCTTGCCTCCCGTCGAACCGCGGTACAGCATCGAGCGCCAGGCCAGCACCAGGAGTACGACCGCCATCATCACCGCGGCCATCACCATGGCGATCGCCGATCCGAGCGAGTAGTCGAACTTCTGGAAGGCCGCCTGGTAGGCCTCGATCGAGATCACGTGCGTGCTTCCCCGCGGGTCACCGACGAGCTGCGCCGACGGGAAGACGGCGAAGGCCAGCACGAAGGAGAGGCAGAAGGTGATCGCGAGGCCGGGTGCGAGCAGCGGCACCATCACATGGCGGATGCGCTGCCGCCTGTTCGCCCCGAGGGTGGCTGCCGCCTGTTCGAGGCTGGGGTCGATGCCGGTGAGGTAGGAGAGGGTGAGCAGATACGCGAAGGGGAAGCCGGTGATGATCAGCGAGGCGAACGCCCCCCAGTAGTTGTGCACCAGGGCCAGCGGCTGGTCGATGAGCCCGATGTCCATCAGGGCCTTGTTGAGCCAGCCGTTGGGGCCGAGGTAGCCGAGCAGGCCCTCCGCGGTGAGCACCGTGCCGAGGGTGATCGGCATGACGAGCAGTGTGGTGACGAGCCGCCGGCCGCGGAAGGCGCCACGGGTACGGAAGGCCACCGGCACCGCGGCGAGGCAGTTGACCAGGGCGACGGGCACAGCCAGTCGCAGGGTGATCCAGATCGTCTCGCGCAGATAGGGGTCCGAGAAGAACTCCCGGTAGTTGGCGAGCGCGCCGCCACCCTTCTGCGGCTGGAACGACAGCTGGAGCCCGTACAGGAACGGATAGCAGAAGAGGACGACGAGCAGAAGCGCGCCGGGGACGAGCAGGATCAGGGTGCGGTCGACGCCCCGCTCGGCGAGCCGGTGGCGCAGCGCCGGTCTGGCCAGGGCCGGCGCCGTCGCCCGGGCCGTCATGAGGTCACCGACTTACGCGGCGCCGGATCCGGGGAAGCGGCGGCGCCCTGGTTGTCGGGTGCGGCCTGTGTGTGCTGCCCGTCATTCCGGTCCTGCCCGTCGAAGACGAGTACCCGCTCGGCCGCGGCCGCGAGCCATACCCGGTCGCCCGGGGCGAGCCTTCCTCCGGTACGGAAGTGCACCGGCTGGCCGTCCAACAGCCGGGCCTGCACGGCGAGTTCACGTCCGTGATACTCCACGACCTCGATGTCCGCGCTGACGGCGCCCGGGGTGTCCTCATCCGCGACGTCCAGGTCCTCGGGGCGGATCGCGGCGACACCGCGGCCACCCGCCACGAGGACATCCCGGCCGAGGCCGGTGAGCGGGGTGTCCGCGAGGCGGAGCGCGAGGCGGTCGCCGTCCTGCGCGGTGACCGTGACGTCCAGCATGTTGCGGTAGCCCATGAAGCTCGCCACATACCGGTTGGCGGGCTGCGCGTAGACCTCCTCGGGCGTGCCGACCTGCTGCATGACCCCGTCGCGCATGACGACGAGCCGGTCAGCGAGCGAGAGTGCCTCCTCCTGGTCGTGCGTGACGTACACCGTGGTGAGGTCGAGGCTCTGGTGCAGTCGTCTGATCTCGGTGCGCATCTCCAGGCGGAGAGCCGCGTCGAGGTTGGAGAGCGGCTCGTCCATGAGGACCAGCCTGGGCTCCAGGACGATGGCGCGGGCGATCGCCACGCGCTGCTGCTGGCCGCCGGAGAGCTGGCCGGGCCGCTTGTGGGCGTGCTCGGTCAGCTGCACCATCTCCAGCGCGCGGTCCGCCCGGCGGGTGATCTCAGCCTTCGCGACCTTGGCCATCTTCAACCCGAAGGCCACATTGCCGTGCACGGTGAGGTGCGGAAAGAGCGCGTAGTTCTGGAAGACCATGCCGAAGCCACGCCGCTCCGGGGGGAGTCGGTCGATGCGCTCACCGTCGAGCGTGATGGCGCCGCCGGTGAGCGGGAGCAGCCCCGCCAGACAGTTCAGAGCGGTGGACTTGCCGCAGCCCGACGGGCCGAGAAGGGCGACGAACTCGCCCCCCGCTATCTCCAACTCCAGCTCGCGCAGGGCCGCGTGCCGGCCGAAGCTGCGGGATACCTTGTCCAGCTTGAGCGTGGCGAAACGGGACATCATTCCCCTACCGGCCCGCGACTTCGCGGTTCCATATGTCGAATGCCTTGACCTGCTGGGCCGCGGGCAGCGATGGCTTCTTCGGGAACTGGTCGATCCACTGGTCGAACTCCGGAACGCCGTACTCCTTGATCACCTGCTGCGACTTCTGCGGGGCCATGGAGAGCGGCACGTTCTTGACCGCGGGGCCGGGGTAGAAGTAGCCGTCGTCGTAGGCCTTGGCCTGCTGCTCGGGTGTGAGCATCCACTTGATGAGCTGGAGCGTCGCGGACATCTTGTCTGCGCTGACACCCCGGGGAACGACCGCGTACTGGGCGTCGGTCACCCAGGTCATGTTGTCGAAGTGGCCGGCCTTCATCTTCTTCGGCACGGTGCCGAGCGCCCGCGGGTTGATGTACCAGCCGGTCGTCGACATCACCATGTCGTCCTGGCCGGAGCCCAGGTTCTTCATCAGTTCGGCGGTGCCCGACGGGTAGACGCCGACGTACTTGTCGAGCTCCTTGAGGTACTTCCATGTCTTGTCCCAGCCGTGCACCGGATCGCCCGGGTCCTTGTCGCCCAGCAGGTACGGCAGCCCCATCAGGAACGTGCGTCCCGGACCGGAGTTGGCCGGGTCGGCGTACTGGAATTTCTTCGGGTGCGCCTTGGCCCAGGCAAGCAGGTCGGCGGGGGTCTTCGGTGCGGCGCTCACCTTGTCGGGATTGAACTCGACCAGCGGGCCCGACGGGTAGTAGACGACCGCGGTGCCGTGCCCCTGGGCGAGCTTCTGCATCGCGGCGGCGGGCTCCAGATAGTCCGGATTGCCGATCCGTGACTGATACGCCGTCATGGAGCTCCACAGCTTCTGCGAGAGACCCGCGGAGAGCCCGTCCGTGCCGGTGAGCACCAGGTCGATCTGGACCCGGCCTGCCTGCTGCTGCGCCTTGATCTTGCCGGCGAGGTCGGGGGCCGGGGCCTTGGAGTAGGTGACCTTGCTGATGATGTCCGGGTGTTGCTTGACGAACGCGTCGATCATGCCCTGGGTGAGCTGAAGGTTGCCCGCGACATCGAGGATGTTGAGCGTGACCGGCTTGGACGGCTTCGCCGGAACCTGCTGCGGGGACTCGTCCTTGGAGTTCGAACCGCCGGAATTGGGTGCGCCGCATGCTGCGGCTGCGACCACGAGCAGCAGTCCCGCGAGCGCGAGCCTTGCTGAACTTTGGCGCAGTGGACGGGACATGGAGACTCGCACCCCTCTGGTGAGATAGCGCTTTCTCGGCCTGGTGTCGCGAACAAGCTCCACCCCGCCGGGAGTCATGTCAAGACGCTGCACCGGTTGAACTACGAACGCGCAGTTCAACCGGCATGATCTCCGGCTCGATGTGTTCCTCTCCGGACATGATCCGGCCCAGGGTCGCCCCGGCGAGCTTGCCGAGACGGTCCCGCGGAACCGCTACCGTGGTGAGCGCCGGGGCGGAGAACCGGGCCATGTCGATCTCGTCGAAGCCCGTGAGCGACATGTCCTGGGGGACCTTCACGCCCAGTTCGAAGAAGCGCGCGAGCACACCGATCGCCACGAAGTCGTTGTACGCGATCACCGCCGTGGCGCCGCTCTGCAGCGCCGTCGGAGCCTTCTCGTACCCCTCGTCCGTGGTGGACCCGCAGGGCACCGAGCACACCTCGACACCGAACGCCTCCGCGCCCGCCAGGGCCCGCCGCCGCTCATGATGGGCCCAGGAGTTCTCCGGCCCCTCCAGGTAGACCACCTTGCGGTGGCCGAGCCGCGCGAGATGCCCGCAGACGGCCATGATCCCGCCGAAGTTGTCGACGTTGATCGAGTTCAGCGCGAGGCCCGTGACGTCCCGGTTGGTGACCAGCATGGGGATCCCCCGCCCCACCAGTGCGGCGAGGTCGGCGCGTGGCATCCGCGGTGAGCAGAGCAGCAGTCCGTCCGCGTAACGGATCAGGTCCTCGGCGAGTTCGCGCTCCACGTCCGCGTCCTCGTCGGAGTCCATCACAAGCACCCGGCTGCCGGCGGAACGGAGAAGCAGGGAGACCGACTTGATGACGTCGTGGAAGTACGGATTGGCCAGGTCGGGAACCAGCACACCGATCGTTCCCGACCGGCCGCGTGCCAGGTCCTGCGCCGCGGCGCTCGGCCGGTAGCCGAGCCCGCCGATGGCCAGTCTGACCCGCTCGGCGAGGGCGGGGGCGACGGTGTCGACCCCGTTCAGCACCCGCGAGACGGTCGCGACCGACGTCCCCGCTTCGCGGGCGACATCTCCGATCGTGACCCTTCTGGCGCGATTCGAGGCAACCATCAGGAGGCACTCCTTGTCCGCCCCGGGGCACGCACGGCCGGGATACCGCTTTCTCGACTCCGAAAAGTAGCAGAGCCGCACGGCGGGTGACCCCGCCGTGCGAGCGGTCGCAGACGCTGAGGCAGGACGAACGGGCAGCCCGAAGGGGTGTGGGGGAGAAAGTTCCCCCACACCCCTTCACCGGCACCTGCGCGCCGGTGCTATGGCACCTCTCAGTGCAGGGTGAACCTCTGAGCTGCGGAGCCGTTGCAGTCCCAGATCCTCAGCCGGGTTCCGTTGGCCGTCGCACCGTTGGGCGAGTCCAGGCAGCGGCCGGACTGCGGATTGAACAGCGAACCGTCGGCCCGCTGGTTCCAGACCTGCCCGCCGACGCCGTTGCAGTCCCACAGTTCGACCTGAGTGCCGTTGGCGGTGCCGTTCCCGATGATGTCCAGGCAGCGGCCGATGGTGCTGAGGGATCCGTTGGCGTGATGCGTCCAGTACTGGTCCTCGGCATAGGACTGGCAGTTCCAGAGCTGGACGGCAGCTCTGTTCACGCCGGTGTCGTCCGCTGCGACGTCGACACACTGGCCGCCGGGGCCGGTGATGGTCCCCTGCGGACCGTTGGGCACGTCGGTCTCACCCGAGTAGCCGACCGAGACGATGTTCGCCTGGACGGCGTTCTCGGCGGCATCGGTCGGGTAACCGGTGACCATCACGCCCTCGAAGAAGGTGCCCATGTTCCAGTTGCTGTTGTCCCCGCCGGTGCCGAGGATGATGCCGCCCTCCTGGTGCATCGGCCGGTAGCCGCCCCGCGTCGGCAGGGCGCCGGCCCATTGGGTTCTGAGGCCGCCGGTCTGCGAGTTGCCGCCCTTCAACGCGTAGGTGGTCTGCCCGTTGTTCTTCAGCATGGCGGTGACATAGGTGCTGTTGTTGCCGGTGTTCGCGGTGTTGGAGCCGTTGTCACCTTGGAACATGCCGTTCTCCATGTCGGCCTCGACCCAGGGGCCGGAACCGGTGCACGGTGCGAAGTAGCAGGTGGTGGCGATGGATACGGCGTCCATGTGACCGTTGCCGGTGTCCGCGGGTGTGCTTTCCGCGTTGCCGTAGTCGAAGCAGCAGGCGGAGCCCACGTGGGTGCCGCTGGCCACCATGTAGGCGCCTTCGGCCTGCCCGTTCACGGCGACGCCGGACGCCGCACCGCTGGAGCGGTAACCGACCCCCGGCGAGATCCAGATGCCGTACACCTTGTGGCCGCCGGCAGTGACCGAGAGTTCACTGGCGTCCGCCCCACGGTCGGCGCCCATACCCGAGGTGCCCGCGGGCCCCGGCGTGAGGTCGTTGTGCCGTGAGGTCTGGTCGTAGATCTTCGTGATGGCGCACGTGCTGTTCCCGCAGAAGGCGTCCTGCTGGCCTGCATCGGCGTAGCCGCCCTGCGACAGCAGCCCGATGTTGGCGGTGGCTCCGTCCGAGGCGCGAGTGACCTGGTACAGCGGGCCGTTGTACGACGAGATGAGGGCACGCACGGTGCTGTGTGCGGCGACGCACGGGGTACCGGCGGAGCCGTAGATGTCGCACGGCAGCGACCCGGCCGCCTGCGCCGCGCCCGGGAGGCTGATCAGGGCGCCGAGCACGAGCCCGACGGCCGCCACGGTGGACAACAGGGCGCGCCAGTACCGATCGACTCGTCGAACCACCGTGCCCTGGACGACTCTCGCAGCAGCAGATCTCTTTCTGCGCATGGTGTGCTCCTGGAATGAGGGGGGATGGAGCTAACTCGTCTACGAGGCCCGCGAGTTGACGCCGCCGGGCGTTTGGACTGGACCAGAAGCTACGCGCGCTGGTCGATTGCGTCAATGTTTGTTGCTTTGCTTTTTTTGAGGCTGCCGCGATGTTCGAACATGTTGCTTTCAGCCGGTGATCGCTTCGGTGATCTGCCGGGTGGTCTGCGCAGCGACCCGAGGGTTGACAGCGGCATAGGCGGAGTACGCGTTCAGGCCGGTGGCCAGGGCCCAGCCGCGTCCCCGGGCCCAGGTGGCGTCGTCCACGCCGAGCGATGCCCGGAAGGCGGCCCGGCTCCCGGCCGACATCAGCGTGAAGGCGATGGTCAGATCGCAGGCCGGGTCTCCGACACCGAGCCCGCCGAAGTCGATGACCGCACTGAGACGGCTGTCCACGGTCAGCAGATTGCCGGTGTGGAAGTCACCGTGGAACCACACCGGGGGGCCCTCCCATCCAGGGGCGTCCAGTGCCGCGTCCCACAGCTGGGTCATGGCCGCGGCATCGAACACCCCGCCGACCCGCGCGATGGCGGCCCGAGTCGCGCTGTCCCGGGCGGCAAGGTCATCGACCGTGTCCTGGACCAGGCTCCCCGTGGGCGGAAACCGTTGGAGTGCCGTCAGGAACTGCGCCAGTTGAACGGCAGCCCCGGCGGAACCGGCCAGCGCGTCGACGGTCGCCGCCTCACCGTCCAGCCAGCGCGATACCGACCACGGCCACGGATAGCCGAAACCGGGCTCGCCCACCTCCACCGGCACAGGGATCGCCAGGGGCAGGTGCGGGGCGAGCCGGGGCAGCCACTCGGCCTCCTTCTCGGCCTGCCCGACGGCCCCTGCGTGGCGGGGCAGCCGGACGGCCAGCTCTCCTCCGAGCCGGTGGATCACATGGTCGGATCCGGCCGGGTCGACCAGCACCAGCGGCAGCTCGGCCCATCGCGGGAACTGCGCGTCGATCAGGCGCCTGACCAGCGCCGTATCGATCACGGGTGACGTCACCTACGATCCCTGCCCCGCCGAGGCGGCCGCCGGCTGCGGGCTCCCGGTGCACGCCACCGCGCGAGGAGCGAAGTCCACGTCGGCGGCGTTCAGCACACGGATGCGCCGCCCGGGGAAGGCGAGGTGCCGGTAGATCTCATTGTGGTGTGCGATCGATTGCTGCGGCGAGGCGAACTCACCGGTGTCGGGCCGGACGGACGTGGTGTGTCCGTCGGCGACCATCACCAGGTCGTAGCGGTGGCTCAGCGCCTGGCGCGCCGTGGTCTCCACGCAGATCTCGGTCGCGAATCCAGTGACGACGACTTCGGTGGCACCCAGTTCCTTGAGGACCTTGTCGAGACCGGTGTCCAGGAAACTGTCGGGGCTGGTCTTGTGGATGACGACTTCGTCAGCAGCGGGCGCGAGTTCGGGTACGGCTCGCCGGCCTCCGGTACCGGCCTCCGTCTCGTCCCCCTGATCGAGGATGATCACCACCGGTGTTCCGGCGGCCTTGGCGCGTTCGCGAAGTCCGGCTATCGCGGCGACGGTCTCGGTGGCCCGATACGCGAGGGACACCGGATCGTTCTGCATGTCGATGACGAGAAGTGCGGAGGCGTGTGGCATGAGACCACGTTATCGGTGCTTCTCCGGGCGGCGAGAAGACCCGGAGGCCGCAGCGCATCGGGGACTCAGCAATCCCGCCGTGGTTTCAAGGGGTTGACGCGACGGCGGCTGCGGCGACCGCCCCTCGGCGCGTCCGGGCCGCCCATCGCCAATGGAACGCCTTGTGTTTGGGCATGGGGCGACGAGGGGCAGCGCGGACTTGGTCCGTCCTTGGCCTTCAGCGATGCGACCGCCGCGCGGCGACCCCCTCGATGAGGCGGCGCCGTTGCGCTTCGGTGGTGGAGAGTTCGACGCCGACCAGGGCAAGAGCGGTCGCCCCGTCGACGACCGCCCGGTCGGCACCGGGGCTCTTCCCGTAGGCGGTGAACTCGGGGGTGTGCTGCTTGGCGCCGTGGGTGTCATAGCCGATGGTGGGGTGAATCGTGGGCACCTGGAGCGAGACGTTGCCCATGTCCGTCGAGGCCAGCCACTCGCCGCGCCGCGACGCCACGGTACGGCCGAGCTCGCCGGCCGCACGGACGTAGGCGTCCGACATGAACGGGTCCTGGCACAGCTCGGCGAAGTCCCGCCCGCGGCTGAGCAGTTCGAGCCGGGCTCCGGTCGCCAGGGCACCGGCCTCGAAACAAGCGCGCACCCTGCCGCGCACACTGGTCAGCTGCTCCAGCGTCGGGGCACGGACCTCATAGCGGGCGCGGACGCGCTCGGGGATGACGTTCACGGCCTGTCCGCCCTCGGTGACGATGCCGTGCACCAGCGCGCCGGGCGGCAGTTGCTGGCGCAGCAGGCCGACGGCGGTGTGGGCGAGGGTCATCGCGTCAAGGGCGTTGACGCCTTCCCAGGGCGCGACCGCAGCGTGCGAGGGTGCTCCCCGGTAGGTGATGTCCCAGGCACCGATGGCCAGTGACGAAGCGCCGACGCTGTCCTCCGGCGCCGCGTGCACCATCATCGCCGCAGCGACGTCGTCGAAGGCTCCGGCTTCCAGCAGCAGCACTTTGCCGCCGATGTCCTCCTCCGCAGGGGTGCCGATGAGTTTGACGGTCAGGCCGAGTTCGTCCGCGACGGCGGCGAGCCCGAGGGCCGCACCGACCGCGGCCGCGCCGTTGACGTTGTGCCCGCAGGCGTGCCCGATGCCGGGCAGCGCGTCGTACTCGGCGCAGAGTCCGAGCACCAGATCACCCGATCCCCGGGTGGCGACCAGCGCGGTGGGCAGTTGACCGGTTCCCCGGGTGACGGTGAACCCTGCTGTGTCCAGCAGTTCGGCGATCTTCGCTGCCGAGCGATGCTCCTCGAGGGCCGTCTCGGGCTCGTCGTGCAGGCTGTGGCTGAGGGCCAGCAGCCGGTCGCTCCAGGAACAGACGGATGACGCCACGGCCTGCCGCACGGTTCGGGAATCAGGGGTGCGGGCATCAGTGGCACGGCTGTCAGAGGTACGGATGTCCGTCATGCCAGGCCTCCGCTCGGCGCTGTGTGGTCGGACTGCCGTCCGGCCGCCGCGCGGGTGCCGGCGGTCCGGTGGCTGCGGTAGCAGAGGGTGAGCGCCGCCCCCAGCACACCGACGCATGCGCACGCTCCCCAGCTCCAGAGGTAGCCGGAGATCCCGATGTACGCGGTGCCGCGCACCTCGTGCGCGGCGAAGAACGCGCCGATCACCGCGGCCCCGATCGCCGCACCCAGGGACAGGGCCAGCTCGTTGAGGCCGACCGCCAGTGCGGTCTCATGCTCCTCGACGATCTCTGCCGCAAGCGTGCGGGTGATCGACTCGAAGAGTCCGGTCGCCAGCCCCACGACGAGCACCGCCGCCAGGTACTCCGCGAGCGTGTCGTGGAAGAGGATCAGTCCCAGGAAGCCCAGCGCGATGAGGACTCCGCCCAGGGCGAGGACGGCGCGGTCGTCCACCCGGCGGGCGAGCCGGGGGGTCAGCGTGGAGCCGACGAATCCGGCGATCACCATGGCCAGCGAGACGGTGGCGATCGTCTGCGGTCCCATGCCCATGCCGTAACCGGCCTGCGACGGCGAGGCGCCCAGAAAGAGGGCGTTGGCTCCGAGAAAGCCGATCGTCGCGAAAGCGGCACAGAAGGTGTAGCCGCTCACCACCGCCAGCGGACGATTGCTCAACATCCGTACGCTCACCAGCGGATGGGTCGACCCGCGCTCGACCACCACCCAGGCGGCGAGCACCACAACGGCTCCCGCACCGGTGCCCAGGGTCAGCGGCGACGCCCACCCCCACGCACTGCCTTGGGCCAGCACCAGGACGAGCGCCACCAGACCTGCCGTCAGCAGCGCCGCCGCACCGAAGTGGAAACGGCCGCCCCGCGCCGCGTCGCTGTCGGGCAGCAGCAGACCGGCGACCACCGCGAGGACCGCGACCGGGACGGCCACCCACAAACCGGCCGCCGCATGCCGTTCGCTGAGCACGCCCGCCACCAGGCCGCCCACACCGATCGAGATCAGCAGGACGCCCACCAGCAGCGAGATCCCGGTGCGGTTCCGCTCGGGGGCGTTCGACCGGAGGATCCCCACCAGCAGCGGGAAGAAGCCCACCAGCGCGCCCTGCAGTACCACCCCGACCGCCAGCGTGGCTGCTGACGGCCACCCTGCCATCAGCAGCGAGCCGCCTGCCACCATCCCCAGGGCCACCCGGAGCAGCCTGCGATGACCGTACAGATCACCCAGCCGGGACAACAGCGGCGTCATCACCGCGAAGGCCAGCTGGGACAGCAGGTAGATGTTGTTCTGACCGACGGAGCCGATGTGCAGTCGCAGCCCGAGTTCGGGCAGCAGCGGCGTCAGGTAGCCCTGCACGATTCCGCTGAACAGCACGACAACCGCCATCGTCGCGAGCATGGCCGGGCCGGAGCTCACCGCCCCTGGCCGGAGTCTTCCCACTGGAGTGGACACAACCTCACCTCGTCGGGTAGCCGGAACCAACAGTGGTGGCTACTGTGCGGGCGAAGGTATATGCGGGCCGGAAGATCGACGGATTCGTACGTGTGGAGCACCTCTGATGCGAGAAACGGTCATAAGCAGCGAGCTCGACCTCGCCCTGGTGAACGCCCTGCAGCTGCGGCCCCGGGCGGCCTGGTCCGAGCTGGCGCCGGTGCTCGGCGTGACCGCGGGCACCTTGGCGCGGCGCTGGGAACGGCTGACCGGTTCGGGGCTCGCCTGGATCTACGCGGCGCCGGGGCGCGAGTTCTCGCGCAGCAGATGCACCGCTTTCGTGCTGATCCGCTGCCGCCCGGGAGCGCGGTCCCGGCTGGCGGCCCGGCTCAGCGAGTTCCAGGAGGCGGCCACCATCGAGGTGACCGGGCCCGGCAGTGCGGATCTGCTGCTGGACGTCCTGGCCCCTGACCTCCCCTCGCTCAGCCGTTTCCTGACCGAGAAGCTGGACAGACTGCCCGGCATCACATCGGTCAGCTGCCTCTTCGCCACCTCGCTGTACGTCGAAGGAAGCCGCTGGCGACTGCGTTCCCTGGACCCGGCTCAGCTCACCGCGCTCAACAGCTCCGCGTCAACGGCGCGCGAGCCGCTGCGTACCGTCGAACTCGACCCCGTCGACCGTTCGTTGCTCGGCCACCTGGTGCGGGACGGGCGACTCGGCTGGGCCGAGCTGGCCCAGCTCAGCGACACGAGCCCGGCCACCGTCCGTCGCCGCCTGCGCCGCCTGACGGACTCCGGCGTGCTCACTTTCCGGTGCGATATCGCCGCACCACTGGCCGGCCGCCCCGTCCCGGTCTCCTTCCTCGCCCAGGTGCCCGCGCGTGACATCGCAACGGTGCACCGCACCCTTGCCGCATTCCCCGACTGCCGTCTGGTCGCCGGTGTGACCGGGCCGGCGAACGTCTTCGCCACCCTCTGGGTGCACGACATCGGCGACATCCAGCGCCGTGAGACCGCTCTCTGCGCCCGGCTCCCCACCCTCACCGTCACCGACCGCATCGTCGGGCTGCACACCGTCAAACGCATGGGCCACCTGCTCGACCACGACGGCAGCCGCACCGGCACACAGCCGATCTCCCCGTGGTAGGCGGGGCGGCTGCCGGCCGCTCAGCCCTCGTCCGGGGTCAGCCTCAGCGAGATCGAGTTGATGCAGTACCGCTGGTCGGTCGGCGTCGCGTAGCCCTCGCCCTCGAAGACGTGACCGAGGTGTGAACCGCACCGTGCGCAGCGGACCTCGGTGCGGCGCATGCCGTGCGAGCGGTCCTCGATGAGTTCGACGGCGTCGGTGTTCTTCGGGTCGTAGAAGGACGGCCAGCCGCAGTGCGACTCGAACTTCGTGTCCGAGCGGAAGAGCTCGGCGCCGCACGCCCGGCAGGAGTAGACGCCGGTGGTTTTGGTGTCGGTGTATTCACCGACGAACGCGGGCTCCGTGCCGGCCTTGCGCAGTACCGCGTACTCCGCGTCGGACAACTCCGCCCGCCACTGCTCGTCCGGCTTCTCGATGTCGTACGACATGGCGCTCCTCAGCTCGACAGGTGATCCAGGATCTGCGGGCCGAGGTCCGTGACGTCCCCCGCCCCCATGGTGAGAACGAGATCGCCGGGCTTCGCCATTCCCGCGACGATCGAGGCGACCTGCGCCTTCTCGTGCGCTGCGGTCACATCGGCGCCGGCCGCCCGGGCCGCGTCGAGGATCAGTTCGCTGGTGATACCGGGGATCGGGTCCTCGCGGGCCGGGTAGATGTCCAGGACCACCGAGGCGTCGGCGAGGCCGAGCGCCCGGCCCATCTCGCTGCCCAGTTCCTGGGTACGGGAGAAGAGGTGGGGCTGGAAGACCACCAGGATCCGGGCCTCACCGGCGGCGCCGCGCATCGCTTCCAGGTCGGCGGTCATCTCGGTCGGGTGGTGCGCGTACGAGTCGATGACCTGGACGCCCGCGGCCTCGCCCTTGAGCTGGAGGCGGCGCTTGACGCCGGTGTACTTGCCGAGCGCCGATGCCAGGTTGTGGGCCGGGACACCGAGCGCCACCCCTGCCGCGAGGGCGGCGACCGCGTTGTGCGCGTAGTGACGGCCGGGGACCGACACGGTGAAGGTGAGGTACTTGCCGTTGAGTACGACGGTGACCTCGCTGGTCAGGCCGCGCGGAGTGACCTTGTGGACCCGTACGTCGGCCGACTCGGACTCGCCGTAGGTGACGACCTCGATCCCGGCGAGGTCGCGGACACGTGCGGTCAGTTCCACTGCACCCGGCTGGTCGGCGGCGATGACCAGGGTGCCGCCGGGGACGATCTTGCCGACGAAGGTCTCGAAGGACTGGTAGATCTCGTCCATGGAGGCGTAGTTGGCGTGATGGTCGAGCTCGACGTTGAGGACGATGGCGACCTCGGGGTCGTACTTCTGGAAGCTGCGGTCGCTCTCGTCGGCCTCCGCGACGAAGATGTCCCCCTCGCCGTGCCGGGCGTTGGTGCCGGGGCCCGCCAGATCGCCGCCGATCGCGTACGAGGGGTCGAGGCCGAGCTCCGTCAGCGCGACGGCCAGCATCGAGGTGGTGGTCGTCTTGCCGTGCGTACCGGCGACCGCGATGGAGCGCCGGCCGTGCATCAGCGCGGCGAGGGCGTCCGAACGGTGCACCACCGGGACGGACAGCTCGGCGGCGCGGACGAGTTCCGGATTGTCCTCGCGGATGGCGCTGGAGACCACGACACAGCCGGCGTCGTCCGCCAGATGCGCGGCCGCGTGGCCGATGTGCACCGTGACCCCGAGCGCGCGCAGCGCCTCGGCGGTCGGCGACTCACGTGCGTCGCTGCCCGCCACCTCGGCGCCGCGCTCGGCGAGGATCTTGGCGATGCCCGACATCCCGGCGCCGCCGATGCCGATGAAGTGCGGTCGGTCCATGGCGGTCGGCCTACCGGATGCCATACGGATGTCTCCCCAAGATGTACGGAACGAGCTGTGCGGAACGAGCTGTGCGGAACGAAAGCGGTGCGGAACGAAGCAGGGTGAAAAGGAGCCCCAGCTTATTCGCTGTGCGCGAAGAGCTTGAGCACCGGTACGCCCACCTTGTGCCGGGCCCGCGAAGCCCAGTCGCGGTGGAAGAACTCCTCGACGTAGTGCGGCGCGGTCAGCACGATCACCTCGTCGGCCTTCGCGTCGGCGACCACGCTCGTCAGCACATCGAGCGGATGCTTCTCGACGACCTGCCCTACCGCCGTACTCCCCGCGGCCTGCAGCGCGTGCAGGGCCTGCTGCAGAGCGACCTCCGCGGGCCCCCTCGCGGCTTCGCCCTCCGGCACCTCCGCCTCGCGGCCCACCTCGTCCAACTCACCCAGCGCCACATCGTCCATGGCTCGCAACAGGACGTCGGCCTGATCGCCGCGGGGCTGCATGAGCACGACGAACGAGACGGCCTCGTCACCGTGCAGTGTGGTGACGAACTCCACGTCCTGGGAAGTCAGAGGTTTCTCGATCATCAGTACGCTCGTGAACACCACGTTGAGCCCTTCTGCTGAAACCATCCTCCCCCGCGCTCGCACGGGGGCTGCGAAAGTAAGTGTGCCCAATGAAAGGAAAGCGGAACGCTGGATTCCGCATATCTCAGGCCCGCAGGTACCGGGCAAACAGAAAGCCGTCCTCCTCCAGCAGCGAAGCCAGCGAGAAGCGGTCCGGCACCTCGAGGCCCAGCCCGCCCACGATGCGCTGGGCGTCACCCGATGTGACCATCGGGGAGATCGTCAGGCAGAGTTCGTCCAGCACCCCGGCCGCCACGAACTGACCGAGCATCCGCGGGCCGCCCTCGGTCAGCAGCCGCCGGAATCCCCGGTCTGCCAGCTCCCGCACCGCACGGGCCGGGTCCACGATCGCCGCTTCGCCCGCGATCACGACTGTGGCACCCGCCTGCTCCGCCGCGTGGACACGGTCCGACGGGGCCCCCGCCCCGGTGACCACCAGCGTCGGCACCAGGGGGGCGGTGAACAGCGGAAGCGAGAAGTCCAGGTCCAGGCCGGCGCTGACCACCGCGATGGCCGGCGCCGGGCCCTGCCCGGCCGCCGCCCTGCGCGCCGCGAAGGCCTCGCGTGCACGGGCCGGGCGGTAACCCTCCAGGCGTACGGTCTCGGCACCGACCACGACCACGTCCGCGAGGCCGCGCAGGGTGCCGAAGATCCGCATGTCCGTGTCGGTGGAGATCGGCTGCGAGCGGCCCTCGTGCTGGGCGGCCCCGTCGAGTGTGGAGACCATGTTGGCCCGCAGCCAGGGGCCGTCGGCGGGCTCCGCCGGATACGGGTACGCATCGGCCAACTCGTCGATGCTCCACGCGTGCGGAGGCGCCGTGGAGAGCGTGGGGTCCTTCGGCTCCGTGGGGCCCATGTCGGTCACATCGGTCACATCGGTCACAGGGAACAGGCGTCGCATGTCACGCAGTGTGGCACGGCGCTCGAGACCGCCCGGTAAATGGGGGGCGGCGTCGCGGTGGGGGCACGCACCCCACCACCGCTTCTTCTCCCACCCCCATTTACCGGGCGGTCTAAGCTGGTGACTGTGTCCTCGTCCATAGCCGAAGTGGTTCCCCAGTCCCTGTGCGCCCGCGAGCCGCGCGTTCCCGCCGACCGCCTGGTCGCCGAGATGGTGCCGCCGCCACGCTTCGATGCGGTGCGCTTCGACACGTATGTGCCGGACCCGAAGCAGCCCAGCCAGACGGAAGCGGTAAACGTGCTGAGCGCCTTCGCGGCCGGGCTCGGCGGGGCGACCGCCACCGGGTCCGGGCGCAAGCGCTGGTTCGGCGGCAAAAAGCCCGCCGCGCCCACCGGGCCGCGCGGGGTCTATCTGGACGGTGGATACGGCGTCGGCAAGACCCACCTGCTCGCCTCGCTGTGGCACGCGACCCCGGCCGCCCCGGAGCAGAAAGCCTTCGGGACCTTCGTCGAGCTGACCAACCTGGTCGGCGCGCTCGGTTTCCAGCAGACCGTGCAGACGCTGAGCGGTCACCGGCTGCTGTGCATCGACGAGTTCGAACTCGACGATCCCGGCGACACCGTCCTGGTCTCCTCGCTGCTCAGCCGGCTGGTGGAGGCCGGGGTCGCGCTGGCCGCCACCTCCAACACGCTGCCCGGCAAGCTGGGTGAGGGCCGGTTCGCCGCCGCCGACTTCCTGCGCGAGATACAGGGGCTCTCGGCGCACTTCCTTCCGCTGCGCATCGACGGTGACGACTACCGCCACCGCGGCCTGCCCGCGGCCCCCGCTCCGTACGACGACGAGCAGGTCACCAAGACGGCGTACGCCACCGACGGCGCCTCGCTCGACGCGTTCCCCGCTCTCCTCGACCACCTCGCCCGGATTCACCCCAGCCGCTACGGCGCGCTCACCGAGGGCATCGAGGCCGTGTGCCTGACCGGGGTGCAGCCGGTGGCCGACCAGTCGACCGCGCTCCGTCTGGTGGTGCTCGCCGACCGGCTCTACGACCGGGAAGTCCCGGTGCTCGCCTCCGGTCTGCCGTTCGACCAGCTGTTCAGCGAGGAGATGCTGAATGGCGGATACCGCAAGAAGTATTTCCGCGCGATCTCCCGGCTCACGGCGCTGGCGCGCGACGCAAAGGGGCTGGTGGCGCAGTAGGTTGGGGGCCACGCCACCAGAAGGGAAACGAACATGGCCACCAAGCGTGTCGCTCATACGGTCTGGGAGGGCGAGCTCTTCAAGGGCTCGGGCACGGTCACCTTCGACAGCTCGGGCATCGGCGACTACCCGGTCACCTGGGCCTCCCGCGCCGAGCAGCCGAACGGCAGGACCAGCCCCGAGGAGCTCATCGCGGCCGCCCACTCCAGCTGCTTCTCGATGGCTCTCTCCAACGGACTGAACGGTGCGGGCAATCCGCCGACCAGGCTGACCACCCAGGCCGAGGTCACGTTCCAGCCGGGTGAGGGCATCACCGGCATCCACCTGACCGTGCAGGGCGAGGTGCCGGGTCTCGACGCGGACGGCTTCACCGCCGCCGCCGAGGACGCCAAGGCCAACTGCCCGGTGAGCCAGGCGCTGACCGGCACGAAGATCACGCTCACCGCCAAGCTGAGCTGACCCCGCCGCGGGCCCGGACAGACGCGGGCGGTGCCGGGGCCGCCGTACGACAGCCCCGGCGCCGCCGATCCGCGCACAGAACGACGGGCCGGGACTCTTGACAGGTGCACACCCCTGCGCCACCGTGGGAGCGCTCCCAGTCATGCGGAGCCGCGCGCCGCACGTGCATCACTGCTCTGCCCTCCGCACGTCCCCACACCAGAGCCGCGAAGCGGGACACGCCATGCCGTCACTTCTCCAGTTCATGCCATCCACCACCGAGCGAGCACCTATGGGAGCGCTCCCACTTCTCCTGGTCGCCGCCCTCGCCTTCGCCGGTCCCCAACCGGCCGCCGCAGCAGGTCCCCCGGCTGCGGCATCCCCCGTCGTCACGTCCACGACCGCAGCGTCGATGACGCTGGACGCGCTCGCCGAGGCCCACGGCCGGTACTTCGGGTCGGCCACCGACAACCCCGAGCTGTCCGACGCCACCTACACGGCCACCCTGGGCAGCGAGTTCGGTCAGATCACCCCCGGCAACTCGATGAAGTGGGACACCATCGAGCCGCAGCAGGGGCAGTTCAACTTCGCCAAGGGCGACGCGGTCGTGGACTTCGCCCGGCAGCACGGCCAGAGCATCCACGCGCACAACCTCGTCTGGCACAGCCAACTCCCGGGCTGGGTCTCCGCCCTGCCGGCCGGTCAGGTGCAGGCCGCCATGGAGAACCACATCACCCAGGAGGCGGGACACTACCAGGGCAAGGTCTACGCCTGGGACGTCGTCAACGAACCGTTCAACGACGACGGCACCTACCGCACCGACGCGTTCTTCAACGCGATGGGCACCGGTTACATCGCCGACGCCCTGCGCACCGCGCACGCTGCCGACCCCGGCGCCAGGCTCTACATCAACGACTACAACATCGAGGGCAGCGGCGCGAAAGCGGACGCCATGTACCGCCTGGTCAGCCAGTTGAAGGCGGACGGCGTACCGATCGACGGCGTCGGCTTCCAGACCCATCTCGCCGTGCAGTACGGCTTCCCCTCCGGGATGCAGGCCAATCTGCAGCGGTTCGCCGACCTCGGCCTCGATGTGGCCGTCACGGAACTCGACGTACGGATGCAACTGCCCGCGGATGCCGCCAAGTCGGCCACCCAGTCCGACTACTACCGGCAGGTCGTCGAGGCCTGCCTCGGCGTGGCGCGCTGCGTGGGCATCACCGTGTGGGACTACACGGACAGGTACTCATGGGTTCCCAGCACCTTCCCCGGCCAGGGTTCGGCCTGCCTGTACGACGAGAACCTTCAGCCGAAGGCCGCCTACGATGCCGTCCGTGCGGCTCTGGGCGGCGGCAGCGACGGAGGCGACGACGGCGGAGGCGGTGATACCGGCAACGGCGCGCTCCTGGTCCAGTACCGGAACAACGACCAGAACGCCACCGACAGCCAGATCAAGCCGGGCCTTCGACTGGTGAACAACGGTGACGGTGCGGTCGATCTGTCCACCGTCACGCTCCGCTACTGGTTCACCGACGACACCCCGGCCGGCGCTCCGGCCGCCACCTTCGACACCTGGTGCGACTACGCGGTGATCGGCTGCGGCACCGTCACCCACCGGGTGGCCACCGCTTCCGGCTCGCCGGCCGGCGCCGACCACTATCTGGAAGTCGGCTTCTCCTCGGGCAGTCTCGCCGCCGGAGCGTCCACCGGCGACATCCAGCTCCGGCTGAACAAGACCGGCTGGACGGCCTTCGACGAGTCGGACGACTACAGCCGTACGGCCGGCGCTGCCTACGCGGACGCGCCGCAGGTCACCGCTTACCTGGGCGGCACGCTCGCCTACGGCAACGAGCCGTAGGCCGGCGCTCCCCGCACTTCCGCACCCGCCCCACCCTGTCCGGATTTGGCATGCCCACACCAAGGGTTCGCTGTGCCCGTTTCCCGAAGAGCATTCACCGGTGCGATCGGCGGTTCGCTGGTCGCCCTCGGCATGGGCCAGGGCCTGGCCCATGCCACCGCCCCCGACCAGGCGACGGACGGCGCGTCGGCGGTCGGCACGGCGGCCGCCGACGACACGTACACCCAGGCCTTTCTGACCCAGTACGGCAAGATCAAGGACCCGGGCAACGGCTACTTCAGCGCCGACGGCATCCCGTACCACTGCGCCGAGACGCTGATCGTGGAGGCGCCGGACCACGGTCACCAGACCACCTCGGAGGCCATGAGCTTCTGGATGTGGCTGGAAGCCGCGTACGGCAGGGTGACCGGGGACTGGGAGCCGTTCAACAACGCCTGGGCGGTGGCCGAGAAGACGCTGATACCGGCCACCGTGGACCAGCCGAGCAACGACTCGTACAACGCCGGCGCCCCGGCCACCTACGCACCGGAGGCACCGGAGCCGTCGGCGTATCCGACAGCTCTGGACTCCTCCGTGCCGACGGGCTCCGACCCGATCGCCGGCGAGCTGGCCTCGTCGTACGGGACCAAGGACATCTACGGCATGCACTGGCTGATGGACGTCGACAACATCTACGGCTACGGCAACAAGCCGGGCAGCGGCGGCGAGAACGGTCCCGGCGCGGGGCCCTCGTTCATCAACAGCTACCAGCGCGGCGCCCAGGAATCCGTCTGGGAGACCATTCCGCAGCCCACCACCGATCTCTTCAAGTACGGCGGCACGAACGGCTATCTCGACCTGTTCGTGAAGGACTCCGCCTACTCGAAGCAGTGGAAGTACACCAACGCCCCGGATGCCGACGCGCGCGCCGTACAGGCCGCCTACTGGGCTTATACCTGGGCGAAGGCACAAGGCAAGGAGGGACAGATCGCCGGTTCGGTGGCGAAAGCCGCCCGGATGGGCGACTACCTGCGCTACGCCATGTTCGATAAGTACTTCAAGCAGATCGGCGACTGCACCAGTCCGACCGGCTGCTCGGCGGGTTCCGGCCGCAGCGCACAGCACTACCTGCTCTCCTGGTACTACGCATGGGGTGGCGCTCAGCCCGGTGGCGGCTGGGCCTGGCGGATCGGGGACGGCGCGTCCCACCAGGGGTATCAGAACCCGCTGGCCGCCTGGGCGCTGTCGAACGTACCGGTGCTGACCCCCAAGTCAGCCACCGCGAAGGGCGACTGGCTCAAGAGCCTGACCCGGCAGCTGGAGTTCCTGCGCTGGCTGCAGTCCTCCGAGGGCGCGCTCGCCGGGGGCTGCACCAACAGCTGGGAGGGGCGGTACGGCACCCCGCCGGCCGGCACCCCGACCTTCTACGGGATGGCCTACGACTGGGAGCCGGTCTACCACGACCCGCCCAGCAACAACTGGTTCGGCTTCCAGGCCTGGGGCGTGGAGCGGATCGCCGAGTACTACTACGTCACCGGGAACGCCACCGCCGAGACGATTCTGCGGAAATGGGTGGTATGGGCCTCGTCCGAGACCACGGTCGGCGCGGACGGCAGCTACTCCTTCCCCTCCAACCTGAGCTGGACGGGCGAACCCGATACCTGGAACGCCGCCAGCCCGGGGGCCAACGCCGGACTGCACGTGTCCGTGGTGGACTACAGCAACGACGTCGGTGTCGGCGCCTCCTACGCCAAGACGCTGACGTACTACGCGGCCAAGGCGCAGGACGCGGACGCGGCGGCTCTCGCCAAGTCGCTGCTCGACGCGATGGCGCTCAACGCCGACGCCAAGGGCATCGCGGTGCCGGAGACCCGCACCGACTACAGCCGTTTCAAGGACGAGGTGTACGTTCCCAGCGGCTGGAAGGGCGCCATGCCGAACGGCGACCCGGTCGAGTCGGGCGTCACCTTCATCGGGTTGCGCTCCTGGTACAAGGACGACCCCGACTGGCCCAAGGTCCAGGCCTATCTGGACGGCGGCAGCGCCCCCTCCTTCACTTACCACCGCTTCTGGGCACAGGCCGACCTCGCGCTGGCTTTCGCCACCTACGCCGAACTCCTGGTGCACGGTGGCGACAACGGCGGAGGCAGCTCCGACACCCAGCCTCCCTCCGTACCGGAGAACCTCGCGGTGGGGACGGTCACCAACAGCAGTGTGACGCTGTCCTGGTCCGCGTCCACGGACGACACCGGGGTGACGGCGTACGACGTCTTCCGCAGCGGTACGAAGGTGGGCAGCGCGACCTCGACGTCCTACGCGGACACCGGGCTGACCGCGGCCACCGCATACAGCTACACGGTGTCGGCGCGTGACGCGGCGGGCAATTCGTCGGCCCTGTCGGCCGCCGTCACGGCCACGACCAAATCCGGCGGCGCGACCGGCGGCGGTGTGGTGAAGGTGCGGTACAAGAACAACGACCAGAACGCCACCGACAACCAGATCAGACCTGGTCTGGTAGTGATCAACACCAGCAGTGCTCCGGTGGATCTGTCGAAAGTGACGCTGCGGTACTGGTTCACATCGGAGGCCGGCGCGAGTTCGTTCGGCACCTGGTGCGACTACGCGGCGCTGGGCTCCGGTTCGATCACCCACAAGGTGGTGGCGGCCGGCGGTTCACTGACCGGCGCCGGCTACTACCTGCAGGTCGGCTTCAGCTCCGGCAGCCTCGCCGCCGGGGCGTCCACCGGTGACATCCAGCTCCGCCTCAGCAAGACCGACTGGTCCAACTTCAACGAGGCCGACGACTACAGCCACGGCACCAACACTTCTTACGCGGACGCCCCCAAGGTCACCGCGTACGTGAGCGCCACGCTCGCCTGGGGGACCGAGCCGACGTGACGGGTCGGCCCACGGTTCGGCCACGGGGCCTCCTGGGCGCCGTGGCCGGCGGGCCCCGGTCCGTCTCAGGCCTCGTCGAGCAGTTGCTCCGTCCAGATCGTCTTGCCGGAGGCGGTGTATCTGCTCCCCCAACGATGCGTCAGCTGGGCGATGAGGAACAGCCCCCGACCGCCCTCGTCGGTGAGGCGGGCGCGGCGCAGGTGGGGCTGGGTCTGGCTGGGGTCCGACACCTCGCAGATCAGCCGCTGGTCCTTGATCAGTCGTAGCCCGATCGGGGCCCCGGTGTAACGGATCGCGTTGGTGACCAGTTCGCTGACGATGAGTTCGGAGGCGAAGACCAGCTCGTCCAGCCCCCAGTCGGCCAGCTGGGCGGCGGCCAGGATCCTGGCCCGGGCCACTTCCTGCGGATCGGCGGACAGCTGCCACGCCACGGTGCTCGACGGTGGCAGCTCCCGCGTCCGGCACAGCAGCAGTGCGATGTCGTGGTCGGGCGGGGTGTCGGTCAGCCCGGCAAGAATCTGTCGCCCCACATCGGCCAGCGGCTCCCCGTCGGCGGCGGCCGACCGGGTGCCGGCACGCACTGCCTCGAGACGGTGCGCCGACCGCCGGCCTCCCGCTCTGAGCAAGCCGCTGTGAAACGCCAGCACGTCGCCCGGCTGCAACTGGAGCGTCACCGCCTCGAACGGTTCACCGCCAATCCCCAGCGCCGGACCGCAGGCGACCGCCACCTCTTCGGCGGCCTGTTGTCCGCTGCGGGCGAGCATCGGCGCCGGATGGCCGGCGCAGGCGACCAGGCAGACCCGGGTGACCGGATCGTACGTCGCGTATGTGCAGGTGGCGCCGCGCACGGCCCCCGCGCTCCCGCGATCATCGTGGCCGGGCCGCTCGCTGCCGCCGAAGCGCATCACCAGGTCGTTGAGGTGGCTGAGCAACTCATCCGGCGCGGGGTCCAGATCGGCCAGCGTCTCCACGGCGGACCGCAGCCGTCCCATCGCCGCTGTCGCACTCAGACCGTGCCCGGGCACCGTGCCCACCACAAAGGCCACCTGGGCCGACGAGAGCTCGATCACGTCGTACCAGCAGCCGCCGATGCCCGCCGGAGTGCCGGCCGGCACATACACCCCGGACGTCTCCGCGGCCGTGCTGTTCGCCGCGGTCCGCGGCAGCAGGCTTCGCTGCAGCATCTCGGCGGTGCGCCGCTCCTTGGTGTAGCGGCGGCCGTTGTCGATGCTCAGCGCGGCGCGCGAGCTGATCTCCTCGGCGAGTACGGCGTCGGTGTGGTCGAAGGGCCGCCGGTCACCGGCGCGCCAGAGTGCGACGATGCCGAGAACCATGCCTCGCGCCCGGACGGGGGCGACCAGCAGCGAGGTCGCGGCCCGGGGCAGCACCAGCCGGGAGAGTTCCTCCTCCTCGGCCAGCGCCAGGCGCAGGTCGGTGAGGTCCGGCAGGAAGCCGGCCGGTCCCTTGAGCAGTTGTCCCCGGATGAAGCTGGTGACCTTGAAAGTGTCGCCGAGTGCGTGGATCTCTTCGGGCCACTGACCGTCGGCGGCGGCGACCGCCAGCCGCCGCATGGTGATGTCGACGGTGAAATCGCCGGGTTCGTCGCCGACGAGCACCGCCTCGGGGATGTCCACGGCTGCCAGGTCCGCGAGGTCGGGTACCAGAATGTCGACCAGGTCCCGGGCGTTCCCGGCGATGTCCAGCGAGGCGCCGATCCGGGAGGCGGCCTCATTGAGCAGGTCCATGCGTTCCCGTGCGCGGGGGTCCGACGTGGCGGGCGGCAGCGCGACGGGCTGCGGATCCGGCGTGTCAGCGCCCTGCAGCGACTGCAGCCTGACCAGCAGCCGGGTTCCGGCCGGCTCGACCGGGAGCAGCGGGGACACACCCAGCAGCGTGTCGACGGTCCCGCCACCGGGACGCAGCAGCGCCGCCCGCCCGAACCGTCGCTCGCCTCCCGCGGATTCCGCCGCGAACAGTTCCCACTGCGCCGGATCCTCCAACATGCTGACGAACGGCCGCCCGCGGACTTCTTCCGCCGTGGTGTCCAGCAGGTCCAGCGCGGACTGCGTGCAGCTCAGCACAGAGCCGTCGGTGTCCAGCAGCATCTCCGCTGCGCTCTTCACCGCGGGCATCCACCGGGGTGACCGGTTGCCACTCATCTGTGACTCGATTCCTGTGCTGCCGGCCGGGCGTGCCTCCATTCAAACCCGTACCGTTCCTCACTGCCCGTCGCCGCGCTGTGGACGACGCCGGACCAGCGGACTCCGCTGCTAGCCGGAACAGGCCGTGCGGCCGGCTTCCTGCCACTCACAGACGGGGCAGAGTGTCGCGCCCCGCGTCGATTCCGGGTACTCGGTCGGCTTGCGACACAGCACGCATTCCGCGTACGGCGGGCCACCGGGGGCGGGGGCCTGAGGTGTCTCGGGGGTCTCGCAGAAGGACTCGTCCATTGGGGGGAGCTTACTCAGCTCGGGAAGGCTTACTCAGCGGCGCCGGGCGGTGAGCGCGGCCGCCGTGGTCGCCCCGGCCGCGGCGACCAGCGCCCCGACCAGGGGCAGCACCGGAGTGTGCACCGTGCCCGTCTGTGATCCCGACACCAGGCCGTGCACCGCCGCGCGAGCGGGCGAGCCGCGGGTCACCAGGAGCAGGATCGAGGCGAGCACGGTGGCCAGGATCGACCAGCCCCTGCTGTACAGCACCGGCCGGGTGAGCAGCGCACCGGCCGCCGTGCCGGTCAGTACGCAGACCAGCGCGGCGAGCAGTCCGGCGATTCCCGCCGGGGCCACCGAAACCGCCACCTGGTGGTCGGCTCCGGTCGGCGCGCTGATCAGCACGACCAGCAGGGTTCCCGCGCACCCGAGCAGCGCCGCGCATCCCGCAGCGACGCTCAGGGCTGCGAGATGGACCCGCAGCGGACTCGTCGCCGCCGCGGCGCAATTCCGGGCGGCCGCGGGCTCCTGATGGGCGCAGACCAATACCAGCCAGGCGGCCGTCGGCAGCAGCGCCGCTGCCGTGTAACCGAGTGAGTCCAGGACGGGGTCACCGCTCCGTGCCCCGACGGCGACGAAGACTCCGTACAACAGCACGGGCGGGAGCCAGCGCTGGGAGCGCAGGAGCAGAGCGGCCTGGTAGCGCAGAAGTGCGGCCATCGCGGTCATCGGTCCTCATACGTGCGGGAGTCGGCGTCCTCGACGGCCAGGATGTGCCACGGTGGCCGGGCCGTGAGCAGGGCGCGCAGCAGGGCGTCGGAGTGCCCCGCCGCGACCGTGAGCACGGCGTGTCCGGTGCCGGCCTCGTACACCGGAGCTCCGGGCAGTCCACCGGGAAGCCCGGAGCCCGTCGGGCCGGCCGCCTCGATCCGCACCTGGCCCGCCCCGGCCTCCCTCGGCCCGGGGACCGGTTCACGCGGGGCGGTCGCGCTCCGCACCAGTGCGCCTCCCTCGATGCGCAGCCCCAAGTCGGCCGCGCCGGCGAGGCGTTGCGGGTCGTGATCGACGAAGACCACCGTGGACCCCGCGGCGACGCGTTCGGCGACGGCGCGGTCGAGTTCTTCCCTCGCCGCGGTGTCCAGCCCGGTCCAGGCCTCGTCGAGGATCAGCAGCTCCGGCTCGGCCAGCAGCGCTTGCGCGACCGCGACCTTCTGGCTGGTGCCCTTGGAGAGTTCACCGAGCGGCGTCCGGGCGTGTCCCGTCGCCCCGAAGCGTTCGAGCCAGTCGGTGGCGCGAGCTGCGGCGACGGCGCTCCGCAGGCCGTGGATCCGTCCGAGGTGGACCAGATAGCCGGCGGCCGTGAAGGGCAGCGCCACCGGGAAGCGTTCGGGGACGTACGCGGTGCGGGGACGTTCCGTGACACGGCCCTCGGTCGGACTCTCGATCCCGGCGATCAGCCGCAGCAGGGTCGACTTGCCGCTGCCGTTCGCCCCCTCG
Organism: Streptomyces sp. NPDC051322; assembly: GCF_040689485.1. NCBI lineage: Bacteria > Bacillati > Actinomycetota > Actinomycetes > Kitasatosporales > Streptomycetaceae > Streptomyces > Streptomyces sp. NPDC051322. The sequence continues at coordinate 185,573 of NZ_JBFBAK010000007.1, forward strand.
ACGCGGACCAGGGAGCGCGCGGGCAGGTCGAGATCCACCCCGCGCAGCACCCAGGGGCCTCCCCTGCCGTAACGACGGCCGACATGTCGCAGTTTCAGTGTTGCTGCACCTTCTCCGGCCGGGCCTCGCTGGGCCGTACGATCACGAATCCCTCACCCTGCAGCATCAGTTGGACCGCCTCGCCGGATCCACCGCGGATCATGGAGCCTATCGACTGCGAACGGTGCAGCGAGGTCTGCAGGTGGGTGGACCAGCCGACGACCGCGTCGGTGTCCACGTAGACCGGCTGATGCGGGGCGACCGGGATGACGATGGGATTGCCCTCGCAGATCACGGCGAGCTTGCCGTAGCCCGCGAAGACGCTGTTGAAGAGGCCGCCGCCGGTGATGCCCGCCCCCTTCACCGTCTTGATCTCGTACCCGAGGGTGGAGTCGAAGCAGAGCACGTTGCGGCCGTTGATGGTCAGCGAGTCGCCTTGCTCGATGTCCACGATGAAGCAGTTCGCTGCCTCGTGGGCGAACCAGGCCTCGCCCTGCCCGGTGACCGACATCAGCGGCAGTCCCTCGCCGGTGACGGCGCGCTTGAGCATCCCGCCTATGCCCTGGCCCTTGCGCTCGAACTGCAGATTCCCACGGAAAGCGATCATCGCGCCCTGCCGCGCGAGCATGTCACCGTTGACTGCGTACTTGATGGATTTGGCGTTCTGCAGGGTCATCCCGGGGACGCTCGCCTGCTGTGCCATGTTCTCGCTCTGGAAAAGATCGCTCTTCATGGGGGCATCCTCACCCGGAGGGTTCCCCTCCGCCAAGAAGCCGCGCAGCACCGGCTGGCAGACTGGGGCGGGTGAGCAACGACAGTCCTTTCCGGGCGGAGCCGACGGCCCGCGATGAAGCCCCGCAGTTCGTCCTCCCGTTGGTGGTGCACATCGAGAAGGCGGACCCGCCGGCCCGCACCGATGCGCTGGAGACGTCGGCCCGGGCGGTCCTGGTGATGCTGTCGGACGAGCGGTCGCTGGGCGACGGCGAGTGGGCGCAACGGATCCGTGACTGGCAGGATGCCCGGATCCGCAAGGTCGTACGACGGGCGCGCGGGGCGGAGTGGCGCAAGGCGTCGGCGCTTCCCGGCATCACGGTCACCGGCGTATCGGCCGAGGTGCGGGTCTTCCCTCCGGTGCCGCTGGACGGCTGGCCGAAGGAGCTGGCGAAGCTCCAGGTCAGCGGCACGGACCTGGACGACCCGGCGCCGCCGCCTGCCCCGGACCCCACCGCCCCGGTGCTCTGGCTCAACCCCGACCTCGACATGTCGGCCGGCAAGACCATGGCCCAGACCGGCCACGGCGCCCAACTCGCCTGGTGGGAACTCTCCGACCAGGAACGCACCGCGTGGCACGCGGCGGGCTTCCCGCTGTCGGTCCGGACCGCCGCACCGGGCCGGTGGGGCGAGCTCACCTCGAGCGGGCAGCCGGTGGTTTTCGACGCGGGATTCACGGAGATAGCCCCCGGGGAAACCGTGGCCGTCGAGGGTCATCACCGGGTCCTGGCTGCTTTTGAGCCGTAGCCGCTGGTCACGCCGGTGGCCGCTTTTCGATCATGATCGGGGGCCCCGGGGCGCCTGATCCGACAGGCTCGGAGGGATAGGGTGGGTCCTTCCCCGCCCCACCCCGGAGGTGCCTTCCCGGTGACCGATTCCTTCGTCCACCTGCACAATCACACCGAATACTCGATGCTTGACGGCGCCCAGCGGCTCAAGCCGATGTTCACCGAGGTCGAACGCCAGGGCATGCCCGCGATCGCGATGAGCGACCACGGAAACATGTTCGGTGCGTACGAGTTCCAGCAGGTGGCCAAGGGCTTCCAGGGCGTGAAGCCGATCATCGGGATCGAGGCGTACGTCGCGCCGTCCTCGCGGCGCAGCCGCAAGCAGGAGTTCTGGGGCCCCGGCGGGGTGCGGGCCATGTCGGACGACGGCGAGGGGTCCAAGGACGTATCGGGTGGCGGCCGCTTCACCCACATGACGATGTGGGCGCGGAACGTCACGGGTCTGCGGAATCTGTTCTACATGTCGACGGAGGCGTCCTACACCGGGCAGTTCCCGGCGGGCAAGCCCCGGATGGACATGGAGCTGATCTCCGAGCACGCCGAGGGGATCATCGCGACGACCGGCTGCCCGTCGGGGGCCATCCAGACCCGGCTGCGCCTGAACCAGTACGACGAGGCCCGCCAGGTCGCCGGGGCGTATCAGGACATCTTCGGGAAGGAGAACTATTTCCTGGAGCTGATGGACCACGGCCTCGACCTGGAGCGCAACGTCCGGGGCGACCTGCTGCGCCTGGCCAAGGACCTCGGCATCCCGCTGCTGGCCACCAACGACGCCCATTACGTGCTGGAGGAGCACGCGGACGCGCACGACAACCTGCTGTGCATCGGGGTGGGCAAGAACAAGGACGACGCGGGCCGGTTCCGGTTCAACGGCAGTGGCTACTACCTCAAGACCGCGGCCGAGATGCGCGAGCTGTTCTCCGAGCTGCCCGAGGCCTGCGACAACACGCTGCTGATCGCCGAGCGCATCGAGTCCTACGAAGAGGTCTTCGCCCCCGAGGACGAGATGCCGCAGTACCCGGACGTGCCCGAGGGCGAGACGCAGGAGTCGTGGCTGCGCAAGGATGTCCTCAAGGGCCTGGAGATGCGTTACGGCTCGCCCATCCCCGATCACGTCATGGAACGGTTCGAGACCGAGATGACGGTCATCGGTCCGATGGGTTTCTCCTCGTACTTCCTGGTGGTCGCCGACATCGTCCAGCACGCCCGGGACAACAAGATCCCGGTCGGCCCGGGCCGTGGATCCGCGACCGGCTCGATCGTCGCCTATGCCACCCGCATCACCGAGCTGTGCCCCTTGGAGCACGGCCTGCTCTTCGAGCGGTTCCTGAACCCGGAGCGCATCAACCCGCCCGACGTCGACCTCGACTTCGACGACCGTCAGCGCGACGCGATGGTGCGCTACGTCGTCGACAAGTACGGCGACGAGTACACGGCGATGGTGAACACCTTCGGCAAGCTGAAGGCCAAGAACGCGATCAAGGACACCAGCCGGCTGCTGGGATACCCGTTCTCGCACGGCGAGCGCATCACGAAGGCACTGCCGCCGGACGTGATGGGCAAGTCCATCCCGATCTCCGGGATCTTCGATTCCTCGCACCCGCGCCACGGGGAGGCCGGCGAGATCCGGGCTCTCTACGAGAACGAACCGGACGTCAAGAAGGTCGTCGACGGCGCCCGCGGCGTGGAGGGGCTGATCCGCGGCACCGGCGTGCACGCGGCGGCCGTCATCCTCTCGAAGACCAAGCTGACCGACCGCATCCCGCTGCACATGCGCGCCAAGGACGGCGTCAAGATCACCGGATTCGACTACCCCAGCTGTGAGGACATGGGGCTGGTCAAGATGGACTTCCTGGGGTTGCGCAACCTCGGGGTCATCGACCACGCGATCCAGAACATCCGCGAGAACCGCGGGATCAACCTGACGACCGACACCGTGCCGCTGGACGGCTCCCGGGCGATCCCGCTGGACGACAGGAAGACCTTCGAGCTGCTGGCCCGCGGCGACACCTTCGGCGTGTTCCAGCTCGACGGCGGCGGCATGCGCACCCTGCTGAAGCTGATGGAGCCCTCTCGCTTCGAAGACATCGCAGCCGCGCTCGCCCTGTACCGGCCGGGCCCCATGGCGGCCAACGCGCACACGAACTACGCGCACCGCAAGACCGGCCGCCAGGAGATCACCCCGATCCACCCCGAGCTCAAGGACGCCCTGGAAGGGATCCTCGGCAACACCTTCCATCTGCTCGTCTACCAGGAGCAGATCATGGCCATCGCCCGGGAACTGGCCGGGTACACCCTCGGCGGCGCCGACCTGCTGCGCCGCGCGATGGGCAAGAAGAAGCCGGAGGTGCTGGCAGCCGAGTGGGACAAGTTCCACGCCGGCATGCAGGGCAACAACTACTCCGAGGAGTCCATCAAGGCCCTCTGGGACGTCATGCTGCCCTTCTCCGGTTACGCGTTCAACAAGTCCCACACCGCCGGATACGGCCTCGTCTCGTACTGGACCGCCTACCTCAAGGCGAACTATCCGGCCGAGTACATGGCCGCGCTCCTCACCTCGGTGGGTGACGACAAGGACAAGGCGGCGATCTACCTGGCCGACGCGCGCAAACTGGGCGTTCAGGTCCTGCAGCCGGACATCAACGAGTCCGTGGCCAACTTCACCGCCATCGGCGACGACGTCCGCTTCGGGCTGCGGTCGGTGCGCAACGTCGGTGAGAACGTCATCGAGTCCCTGGTCGCCTCCCGCAAGTCCAAGGGCAAGTACACCTCGTTCGCGGACTTCCTCGACAAGGCGGATCTGCCGGCGCTGAACAAGCGGGCCGTCGAGTCCCTGATCAAGGCGGGATCCTTCGACTCTCTGCAGCACAGCCGCAAGGGTCTGTGCGCGATCCACGAACCTGCCATCGACTCCGTGATCCCGGTGAAGAAGGCCAAGGCGTTCGGCCAGGACGACCTCTTCGCCGACTTCGGCGGGGACGACAGTGAGGAACCCGGCTTCGGGCTGGACTTTCCCGTCGACCCGGGAGAGTGGCCGCGCAAGCAACTCCTGGCCAGCGAACGCGAGATGCTCGGCCTGTACGTCTCGGCGCACCCGCTGGACGGCACCGAGCACATCCTCTCCCGCCACCGTGACACCACCATCAGCGAGCTGCTCGGTTCGGGGCGCACGGAAGGCAACGTACGGCTGTCCGGTCTGATCGCCGGCGTGGACCGGCGGATGACCAAACAGGGCAACGCCTGGGCGATCGTCAATCTCGCCGACCGTGACGGCGAGATGGAAGTCCTGTTCTTCCCCGCTGCCTACAATCTGGTCCAGCACGCGCTCATCGAGGACAGCGTGGTCTCCGTCGAGGGCAGGCTGAACGACCGGGACGGCGCGGTCAGTATCTTCGGCCAGGAACTCCAGGTTCTGGACGTGTCGGCGGCGGAGCACGGCGGCAGGCCCCCGGTCCAGTTGTCCTTCCTGTCGCACAAGGTGAACGAGCCGGCCATCAAGGAACTCAAGCGCATTCTGGCCGCGCACAAGGGGGAGAGCCCGGTGCGTCTGCAGGTCCGTACGCGCGAGAAGACGGTCGTGTACCAGCTCGGGTTCCTCGTCGATCCGACCTCGGTCGCCTCCGACGTCAAGGGCGCCTTCGGACCCGACGCGTGGATCGGTGTGGTGTAGGCCGGGGCCTGCGGTCCAACGGGCGTCGCGGTTCGCGGTCCGGCCGCGCATGTATCACCCTGAAGAGGAAGCAACGAACCGAAATTGATCACATTCAGTGACGGAGGATTGCAGATGCATGCAGACAAGGGCGACCGCCTGGTGACACACGGCAGGGTCGTCGGCGACCACGACCGGGTGGTGGAGGTCGTGGAGGCCTTGGGGCAGGACGGTAACCCGCCCTTCCGGGTGCGCTCCGCGAACGGCCACGAAACGATCGTGACGCCGGGGCCCGACACCGAGGTGGAGCATCCCCGCGGCAACGGCGTCCGCTAGCCCGGAACCTCAAATGAAGCTCTGAACGTCCGCCGCGGTGGGTTCGACGGCACGCCCCCGGGTCATCACCCCTGCGCATGCCACAGCACCGACGGCGCAGGGGGACGGAATGGAGCAGCTGGGGATCGGCATCGGCTGGCGGCCGGAGATCGCCGCGGCAGTGGAGGAGCTGCCGGGCGTCGACTGGGTCGAGGTGGTCGCGGAGAACCTCTGCCCCGGGCACCTGCCCGAGTCGCTGCGGCGGCTGCGCCGGCGGGGTGTCACGGTGATACCGCACGGCGTCTCGCTGGGCATCGGTGGCGCCGAACGACCGGACACGGGCCGGCTGGCGGCCCTGGCCGAGCGCGCGCTGCTGCTGGAGTCCCCCCTGGTCACGGAGCACATAGCGTTCGTCAGAGCCGGTGGGCCGCTCACCGCGTCCCCGCCCCTGGAGGCGGGCCATCTGCTGCCGGTCCCGCGCACCCGGGACGCGCTTCGGGTGCTCTGCGAGAACGTCCGGGTCGCCCAGGACTCGTTGCCCGTCCCGCTGGCGCTGGAGAACATCGCGGCGCTGATTTCCTGGCCCGGCGAGGAGTTGACCGAGGGCCAGTTCCTCGCCGAGCTGGTGGAGCGCACCGGGGTGCGGCTGCTGATCGATGTGGCCAATCTGCACACCAACCACGTCAACCGGGGCGAGGACCCGGCGGCCGCCCTGGACGAGCTGCCGGTGGAGGCCATCGCCTACGTCCATGTGGCCGGTGGGATGGAGAAGGACGGCGTCTGGCACGACACCCACGCGCATCCGGTGACCCGCCCGGTACTGGATGTGCTCGCCGAACTGCGCGCCCGGGTCGACCCGCCGGGGGTGCTACTGGAGCGGGACGACGCGTTTCCGCCGGCCGCCGAGCTCGCGGGTGAACTCACCGCGATACGGGCGACCTTGTCGGGCCGGCACCCGCTGCCCCGCCCAGTGTCGGCGCCGGTCGCCCGGGCGGCAGCCCCTGCGGCGGCGCCCGCCGTCGACCCGGCCCGGCAGCGGCTCGCCCTGGCCGAGACCGCGCTGCTCTCGTCCCTGGTCGCCGGCACGCCCGCGCCCGATGGATTCGATAACAGGCGGCTCGGCGTACAGAGCCGGTCACTCGCCGCCAAACGAGCGGATGTGGTGGCCAAGGTCGCCCCGGAGCTCCCCGAGTTGCTCGGCGCCGAGTACCGGCGCGCGTTCCTCGCGTACGCCAGGTCCCGCCCGATGAGCGGCGGCTACCGGCGGGACGCGCTGGACTTCGTGCAGCAGCTGTTGGACACCGGGCGCCCGGCCGACGCCGCGGTACGACGCGCGCTGCGCCGCTGGTGGCAGGAGCGCGCGGCCCCGCACCCGCCGACCAGGACGGCCCGCTTGGCACGAGCGGCCCGCAGGACGCTGGTCCGCGGCACACGGCGCGGCGTAGGCACCACCTGACGACGCCACCCGACGGGGTCCATCGGACCGGTTGCATCGGACGGCGCCGGTGCGGCGCGCTGGGTGCGCGCCGCACCCGCTGCCGGACCCGGTGTCGCTGGACGAGCGGGCGCGACCGCGCCCCGCTCTCTGATCTTCCGGGTCATGGACGGCCGGTTCCGACCGGCCACGGGTGTAGGGCGGTCCGGTCAGGCGAGCCCGGCCACCAGGTCGCCCACCGACTTGCGCCGGCCGGTGTAGAAGGGGACCTCCTCGCGCACGTAATTCCGCGTCTCCGAGCCGCGCAGGTGACGCATCAGGTCGACGATGCGGTGCAGCTCGTCGGCCTCGAAGGCGAGCACCCACTCGTAGTCGCCGAGCGCGAACGAAGCGACCGTGTTGGCTCGGACGTCCGGGTAGTCCCGGGCCATCTTGCCGTGCTCGGCGAGCAGCCTGCGGCGCTCCGCGTCGTCCAGCAGGTACCAGTCGTAGGACCGCACGAAGGGGTACACCGCGATGTAGTCGCGCGGCGTCTCGTCGGCGAGGAACGCCGGAATGTGCGACTTGTTGAACTCGGCGGGGCGGTGCAGCGCCATGTTCGACCAGACCGGCTCCAGCGAGCGGCCCAGCCGGGTGCGGCGGAAGAGGTTGTACGCGGACTGCAGCTCGTCCGCGGTCTCCGCGTGCCACCAGATCATCAGGTCGGCGTCGGCCCGCAGCCCGGAAACGTCGTAGGTGCCCCGCACGGTGATGTCCTTGGCCGCGAGCTGATCGAACAGCTCCTGAACCTCGTCGGCGAAGCCCGTCCGGTCCTCGGGCAGCGCGTCCCGCAGCTTGAAGACGGACCACAGGGTGTAACGGACGACCTCGTTGAGGTCCTTGGCCTTCTTGCCTGCGTTGGGCGCCTTGGGCGACGTCGCAGTCTCCGGAGCATCTGTCATGTGGCTATTGTCCCGCGTCACTGACGGTGCCCGACGCCAGGGTTGCTGTGATCTCGTTCGCAGCCCGCCGGGCGCCGGCGATGCACGCCGGGATCCCCACCCCGTCGTAGGCCGCGCCGCAGACCCGCAGGCCGGGCAGGTCGGCGACGGCGTCCCGCAGCCGCGCGACGCGGGCCAGGTGCCCGACGGGGTATTGCGGCAGTCCGCCGATCCACCGGGTCACCTCGGAGGCCACCGGCTTCGCATGGACTCCGGTTGCCTCGGCCAGGTCGTGCAGGGCCGCCTCCACCAGATCGGCGTCCTCCCGGTGCAGGTGCTCCTCGTCGCCGTAGCGCCCGAGCGAGGTGCGCAGCACGGCCAGCTCGGGGTCGGCGTCGGACCAGGACCATTTCTGGCTGGAGAACGTGGCGGCCTTGATGGTGTGCCCGTCCACCGGCGGCACCAGGAAGCCGGATCCGTCCGGGAGGTTCAGCTCGGAGCGGCGGAAGGCCAGGGTGATCAGACTCATCGACGCGTACTCGATGGCCGCCAGCTCGGCGGCCGCGGCCGGGGACACCTGCTCCAGCAGCGCCGATGCCGACCAGGCCGGCACGGCGAGGAGCACGGCGTCGGCGTCGAAGTTCTCGTCATCGCTGCGGATCCACCAGCCGGTCCCGGTCCGCCGGAGCTCCAGCGCAGGCCGGTGCACCAGCACGTCGCCACCGCCCGCACGAATCGCGTCGGCGACGGCGAGCGGCAGGGTGCCGATACCGCCGTTCAGGCCCATGAAGACCGGAGCCGGTGCGGGGGCGGCGGTTTCGGCGGCTCGTTGCTGAATCGCCCGTACGGCTTCCCCCAGCGTCCGGTGGCTGCGGGCGGCCTCGTAGAGCGCGGGGACCGCGGCCCGCATCGACGTGCGGTAGACGTCGCCGGCATACACCCCGCCGAGCAGCGGTTCGACGAGCCGGTCGACGACCTCACGGCCCATCCGGGCGGCCACGAACTCACCGAGTGCGATGTCCTCGCCGATCTCGGTGGACGGCAGTTCGCGGTCCTGGGCGATCCGGCGCAGACCGTCCGTGGACAGTACACCGTCGAGCCCCGTCGCATCGGCGGGGACGCCCATCACATGTCCCTTGGGCATCGGCGTCAGCGCGCCACGGTTCCAGAGCCGGGCGCTGCTGGTGGCGGGCGGCTGGAGCTCGGCGCCGAGCCCCACCGCACGGGCCAGAGCGACGGCTTCGGGGCGCCTGGCGAGCATCGACTCGGCGCCGAGATCGACCGGCACACCTTCGATCTGCCCGGCGTACAGCTTGCCGCCGACCCGTTCGGAGCCTTCGAGTACGGTCACCCGGGCGCCGGTGCCGAGCAACTGATGGGCTGCCGCGAGACCGGCGATCCCGCCTCCGATGACGACGACGTGGCCGGCCGGCGTGGGCGAGTCGCTGTGCGCATTCATGTCACCACTCTCTCAAACCCGTTCCGAGTCCCGACCGTGACCGCTTCGGGACCGGAATCGGGCAACCCGTTGCATCGCCCCGTACGTCGAACCTGCAACATTGATCGTCATGTTCGGGGGGAGCCCACATGCGCGCAGCCAGAATCCTTGCGGCGGTTCTGCTCACCGCTTCGGTCGCCGTCGGTGGCTGCGGCGCGGCCGGTGACAACGGCGGCAGCAGCAGCGCCCACAAGGCGGCCGCCGACAGCGCGGGCGGTGCGGCGAGGCCGGCCGGGGGGAGCGCCGCCACCGGCTCGGGGTCGGGTGCCGGGCCCGCTGCGAAGCCGAGCGGCAAGACGCCGTCGCCGATCGCCAACAAGATCATCCGAACGGCCGAGCTCAGCGTGGAGGTCAAGGACACCGAGAAGGCACTCAACGATGCCCGCACGGCGGCCGAGGACGCCGGCGGTTTCGTCGGCAACGAGTCCACCGAACGCGACGGCGGCGGTCAGGTGCGCTCCACTGTCGTTCTGCGCGTCCCGCAGGACAAGTACGACGCGGTCCTCTCCGAACTCCAGGGCTCGGGCACGTTGTTGAGCCGTAAGGCCGACGCCGAGGACGTCACCGACCAGGTCGTCGACGTCAAGAGCCGGATCGCCTCGCAGCGGGCGAGCGTCGCCCGGGTCCGCACCCTCATGGACCAGGCCGACCAGCTCAGCGATGTGGTCTCACTCGAGGGGGAACTGAGCAGCAGGGAAGCGGAGTTGGAGTCGCTGCTGGCCCAGCAGGCCTCGCTCAGGGACCGCACCGATCTCGCGACCATCACCCTCAACCTCTCCGAGCCCGCGAAGAACCGGCAGACGAAGGAGGAGAAGAAGGACGACGGTCCGGGCTTCCTCGACGCACTCGGCGGCGGCTGGCACGCCTTTGTCGTGGTGCTCAAGTGGATCGTGATCGTGGTCGCCGCGGTCGCCCCGTTCGCGGCGGTGATCGCCGCGTTCTGGCTGCTCCGGCGGCTGCTCGGCAAGCGGCTGCCGCAGCTCCGGAAGGCCCGACCGGCGGCCGGAGGGAATGTTCCGCCGCCCGCGCACGTACCTTCTCAGGAAGAGACACGACAGCAGAGCTGACGGCTGGTCCGGTGACCTCGGGCCCCGGCTGACACGGAAGGACGGGCCATGGCGGCGGAACGACTGGTGGTCATCGGCGGGGACGCGGCGGGCATGTCCGCGGCGTCCCAGGCTCGTCGGCTCAAAGGCCCGGACGAGCTGGAGATCATCGCCTTCGAGCGCGGCCGGTTCACCTCCTTCTCGGCATGCGGGATCCCGTACTGGGTCGGCGGCGAGGTCGAGAAGCGCGACGATCTGGTGGCGCGTACGCCCGAGGAACACCGCGCGCGGGCGATCGATCTGCGGATGCGCACCGCGGTCACCGAGATCGATGTCGCCGGGCAGCGGGTGCGGACCCGGGATCTCGATTCGGGCTCCGGGTCCTGGACCGGGTACGACGAGTTGGTCATCGCGACCGGCGCCCGGCCGGTGCGCCCGGATCTGCCCGGCATCGACACCCCGGGCGTGCACGGGGTGCAGACGCTCGACGACGGCCAGTCCCTGATCGACTCCCTGCGAGCGACGGGGGGCAGGCGCGCGGTCGTGGTCGGCGCCGGCTACATCGGCGTCGAGATGGCCGAGGCGCTGCTGCACCGCGGCTACGGGGTGACGGTGCTGACCCGGGACGCGCAGCCGATGGCCACCCTCGATCCCGACATGGGGCGGCTGGTGCGTCAGGCGATGGACGGCATGGGCATCACCACCGTGTCGGGCGCCGAGGTCACCAAGATCCTTGCCGATGACGCCGGGCGACTGCGGGCGGTGGCCACCGAAGACACCGAGTATCCGGCGGACGTCGTGGTCCTGGGCATCGGTGTGACCCCGCAGACCGCCCTGGCCCGTGCGGCGGGACTCCCGCTCGGCGACCACGGGGGCCTGCTGACCGACCTGTCGATGCGGGTGCGGGGCTACGAGAACATCTGGGCCGGCGGCGACTGTGTCGAGGTGCTCGACCTCGTCTCGGGGCGGATGCGGCACATCGCGCTCGGCACCCACGCGAACAAGCACGGCCAGATCATCGGCTCGAACATCGGCGGCGGATACGGCACGTTTCCCGGCGTCGTCGGCACGGCCGTCAGCAAGGTCTGCGACCTGGAGATCGCCCGTACCGGCCTGCGCGAGAAGGACGCCCGCGCGGCGGGCCGGCAGTTCGTCACGGCGACCATCGAATCGACCAACAGCGCCGGCTACTACCCGGGAGCCACCCCGATGACGGTGAAAATGCTCGCCGAACGCCGCACCGGCAAGCTGCTGGGCGTGCAGATCATCGGCCGCGAGGGATCGGCGAAACGGGTGGACGTCGCAGCGGTGGCGCTGACCGCCGGGATGACCGTGGAGCAGATGGTCTCCCTCGACCTGGGATACGCTCCCCCGTTCTCGCCGGTGTGGGACCCCGTCCTGGTCGCCGCCCGCAAGGCGGTGACGGCTGTCCGGGCCTCGGGTGGGTGAGGCCGCGTTCAGGCCGTCCGGGTGTGGACGTACTCCACCAGGCGGGTCAACGCGTCCGGGTCGGTCGTCGGCAGTACACCGTGGCCCAGGTTGAAGACATGCCCCTCGAGGCCGGCCCCCGCGGCAAGCACCTCGTCCGTCTTGGCCCGCACCGCCTCCGGCGAGGCGAACAGGACGGCCGGGTCCAGGTTCCCCTGGAGCGCCTTGCCGGGCCCGACCCGGCGTACCGCCTCGTCCAGCGGCACCCGCCAGTCGACGCCCACCACATCCGCGCCCGCCTCGCCCATCAGCCCGAGCAGCTCGCCGGTACCGACCCCGAAGTGGATGCGCGGGACCCCGTACGGAGCCACCGCTTCGAAGACCTTCGCGGACGCGGGCAGCACCGAGCGCCGGTAGTCCGCGGGGGCCAGCGCGCCCACCCAGGAGTCGAAGAGCTGGACGGCGCTCGCGCCCGCCTCGATCTGGATCCGCAGGAAGGCGGCGGTGATCTCGGCCAGCCGGTCCAGCAGATCGGCCCACAGCTCCGGGTCCCCGTACATCAGGGCCTTGGTGTGCTCGTGGTTACGGGACGGTCCGCCCTCGACCAGATAGCTCGCCAGCGTGAACGGCGCCCCCGCGAAACCGATGAGCGGGGTCGAGCCGAGCCGGTCCGTCAGCAGGCCCATCGCCTCCGTGACATACCAGACGTCGGCCGGCTCCAGGTCGCGGAGCTGAGCGAGGTCGGCGCGGGAGCGGATCGGCTGCGCGACGACCGGGCCGACGCCGGGCTTGATGTCGAGGTCGACGCCGATGGCCTTGAGCGGCACGACGATGTCGCTGAAGTAGATCGCGGCGTCGACCCCATGGCGGCGGACCGGCTGCAGCGTGATCTCGGTGACCAGGTCGGGCCGCATGCACGATTCGAGCATCGCGGTGCCCTCGCGCACCTTCTTGTACTCGGGAAGCGAACGACCGGCCTGCCGCATGAACCAGACCGGCGTGTGCGGCACCGGCTCGCGCCTGCACGCCTTGAGGAAAGCGGAGTCATATGTCGGGTTCTGGGCGCCCTTGGGGCGGTCGTTGGCACTCACACTCAGAAGTTTCGCACGCAGTGCACAAGCCGTTGCCCCGGGCCGGGTGTCTCTCCCCACGCCCGGGCCTCGTTCCGCCTAGTCTTCCCGGCATGGCTGCGGCTCAGGGACGATTTTCAGATGGCGCTGACGGTGTGAACACTGCGGAGACGGCCTCCGTCCCGCCGGCTTTCCGGCAGGCGGTCGATGCCTTGCAGTCGGCCCGGCTCCGGCCCGAGATGGAGATCGACCCGACCAAGCCCCCGAAGCGTCTGGCGCCCTACGCCTACGCCCTGGAGGCCGCGGTCGTCGAGGACGAGAACGATCTGGCCGACGGCAGACTGGTGCTGCTCCACGACCCGGCCGGGCAGGACGCCTGGCACGGGTCGTTCCGTCTGGTGACCCTGGTGAGGGCGGAACTGGAGCCGGAAATGGCCGTGGACCCGCTGCTGCCGGAGGTCTGCTGGTCGTGGCTGACCGGTGCGCTGCAGGGCCGGGGCCTGCCCTACACCGATGCGAGTGGCACCGTCACGCGGGCGGGCTCGCATTACTTCGGCGGCCTGGCCGAGCGCAGGCCCGCCACCCAGATCGAGATCCGGGCCTCCTGGACACCGCGGGAGGGTGCGAACGGCGTCCCGGACACCGCTGCGCATCTGGCCGCGTGGTGCGATCTGCTGTGCCAGATCGCCGGCCTGCCGCCGGCCGGTCCGGTGGACACCGGGGTGGTCTCGTTGCCGCAGCGGCGGGGACCGCAGGCGCCGTAGCCGCACGGACCCGAGATCACGCGTTTCTCCCCCGATTTCTTCCCCGACCGGGGCTTCTCTGCGTACGGGTTTCGGCACGGGCACTTTTCGAAAGATCGATCGCGCGTCCGATTTGCCCGAATTGTTACTCACCAAATCGTGATCATTCTCTAAAGCCGGGCGGGATTGCTGCCGAAGGAGTCTGTGACCCTTCAAGCACGGTTCCCCCCGGCGCCCATCCCCCGCCGGCACCGTTCCGCACCTTCCCAGGAGGCCTGGTGTCCGTTCTCCTCGAGCAGCCCGCAAGCCTGGTCGCCTACCGCCCGAACAAGCCGACGGCCATGGTCGTCGTGGCCGACCCCCGCGTCCGCTCCACCGTCACCCGCCATCTGTGGGCCCTCGGAGTACGTGACGTCATCGAGGCGTCGTCCATCGCGGAGGCCCGCCCCCGTGTCGGCAACCCGCGCGACATCTGCGTGGCCGACGTCCACCTGCCCGACGGTTCCGGGCTGACCCTGCTCTCCGAGACCCGGGCCGCAGGCTGGCCCAACGGCCTCGCGCTCTCCGCCGCCGACGACATCGGCGCCGTCCGCAACGCCCTCGCGGGCGGTGTCAAGGGCTACGTCGTCACCGGCACCCGTACGAACATCGGCCACCCGACCCGGCCCGGCGCCGCACCCATCGGCGCCACCCGGATGCAGCGTCGCCCCCCGGGTGCCCCGAGCCACCCGGGCGGCTACCGCGAGCTCTCGGGCCGCGAGGTCGAGGTGCTGCGGCTGGTAGCGGAAGGCCAGTCCAACAAGGCCATCGGCGTCTCCATGGGGTTGTCGGCCCTGACCGTGAAGAGCCATCTCGCCCGCATCGCCCGCAAGCTCGGCACCGGTGACCGGGCCGGCATGGTGGCGGTGGCCCTCCGCACCGGAATCATCCACTGACCCGAGACACCAGACCCGAGACACCGCACGGCCCGGCACTGACTCAATTGCACCCCTCCGCACCCGTCGACGGAACGTTCCGTCGACGGGTGCGCTGCGTTGACAGATACTCTTGGCGCGTGACCGACGCTCAAGAGACCGCAGCAGAGACAGCACTGCGAACCACCGGGGGCGCTCCCCTGGTCGACGTCGAACAGGCGCCGATCCCCTTGTTGGAGCCCCGCGAGGGCATTCCGCCGGTGGTCGCCACCGATGAAGCACTGGCCGACGTGGTCGCGGCGTTCGCCGCAGGGACCGGGCCGGTCGCCGTCGACGCCGAGCGGGCGTCCGGCTACCGCTACGGACAGCGCGCCTATCTGGTCCAGCTCCGCCGGGCGGGCGCCGGCAGCGCGCTGATCGATCCGGTCGGCTGCCCCGACCTCTCCGCCCTCGGCGCGGCCATCGACGACGCCGAATGGGTGCTGCACGCAGCCACCCAGGATCTTCCGTGCCTGCGCGAAATAGGCATGATCCCCACACGCATCTTCGACACCGAGCTGGCCGGCCGGCTCGCCGGGTTCCCCCGGGTGGGGCTCGGCGCCATGGTCGAGAACGTCCTGGGCTTCACCCTGGAGAAGGGCCACTCCGCCGTCGACTGGTCGACCCGGCCGCTGCCCGATCCCTGGCTGCGCTACGCCGCACTCGACGTAGAGCTGCTGGTGGACCTGCGGGACGCGCTGGAGAAGGAGCTCGACCGGCAGGGGAAGCTGGGCTGGGCGATGGAGGAGTTCGACGCCATCGCGACGGCGCCCCCCGCACCACCGCGCAAGGACCCGTGGCGCCGCACATCCGGCATGCACAAGGTGCGCCGGCGCCGGCAGCTCGCGGTCGTACGGGAACTGTGGAACGCCCGCGACGCCGTCGCGCAGCGGCGCGACATCTCGCCCGGAAAGGTGCTGGGTGACGGCGCGATCGTCGAGGCGGCGCTCGGTCTGCCGCTGAACGTCCAGCAGCTCACCGCACTGCCCGGTTTCGGCCACCGGATGGGCAAGCGCCAGCTCGAACAGTGGCAGGCGGCGGTCGACCGCGCCAGGGTCCTCCCCGACAGCGAGCTCCCGCAGCCCGGCCAGCAGGTGGCAGGACCGCCACCGCCCCGTGCCTGGGCCGACAAGGACCCCGCTGCCGCCGCCCGGCTCTCCGCAGCGCGTGCGTCCGTGTCGGAACTCGCCGAACAGCTGAACATGCCGCAGGAGAATCTGATGACGCCGGACACGGTGCGGCGGGTGTGCTGGGAGCCTCCCCGGGAGCGGACCCTCGAGACGATCTCGGCCGTTCTGGCCGGCCTGGGGGCGCGTCGGTGGCAGATCGAGCAGGTCGCGCCGCTGCTGCTCACCGCGGTCCGGGCGGCGGACCAGGCCTGACACCGTGGTTGCCGGGGGTATCGCCCCCGGTAGCCACGGTGTGACGTTCACCGCTCCCTCCCCCAATACTGTGCAGCATGGTTACTCGTGGGTAGCATGGCAGTGCGCAAGCGCGCCCCGGCGTGCCCGCAGCAGCAGTGCCATCCCGCACCCTGGAGGAGAGCCACCGTGCCTCGTACCATCCGGGACGTCGTCTTCGTCGACGGCGTCCGCACCCCGTTCGGCAAAGCGGGCCCGAAGGGCATCTACCACGAGACCCGCGCCGACGATCTTGTCGTGAAGGCGATCCGGGAGCTGCTGCGCCGCAACCCGGATCTGGACCCGGCGAAGATCGACGAGGTCGCCGTCGCGGCGACCACGCAGATCGGCGACCAGGGCCTGACCCTCGGCCGCACCGCGGGCATCCTCGCCGGGCTGCCCCAGTCCGTACCCGGTTACTCAGTCGACCGCATGTGCGCCGGCGCGATGACCGCCGTGACCACCACGGCGGGCTCGATCGCCTTCGGCGCGTACGACATCGTCGTCGCGGCCGGCGTCGAGCACATGGGCCGGCACCCGATGGGTGAGGCGGTCGACCCGAACCCCCGCTTCGTGTCCGAGAAGCTCGTCGACGAGTCCGCCCTGTTCATGGGCATGACCGCCGAGAACCTGCACGACAGGTACCCGACGATCACCAAGCAGCGCGCCGACGAGTACGCGGTCCGTTCGCAGGAGAAGGCCGCCAAGGCGTACGCCAACGGCAAGATCCAGCAGGACCTGGTACCCGTCTCCGTACGCCGCACCAACGCTGAAGCCGGAGAGACCGGCTGGGGCCTGGCCACCGCCGACGAGCCGATGCGCCCCGGCACCACTCTGGAGTCGCTCGCAGGTCTCAAGACGCCCTTCCGTGCGCACGGCCGGGTCACCGCCGGAAACGCCGCCGGTCTCAACGACGGCGCCACCGCTTCGCTGATCGCCTCCGAGGAGACCGCGCGCGAGCTGGGCCTGCCGGTCAAGATGCGCCTCGTCTCGTACGCCTACGCGGGCGTCGAGCCGGAGGTGATGGGCTACGGCCCGATCCCGTCGACCGAGAAGGCCCTCGCCAAGGCGGGGCTCTCCATCGACGACATCGGCCTGTTCGAGATCAATGAGGCCTTCGCCGTCCAGGTGCTCGCCTTCCTCGAGCACTACGGCATCGCGGACGACGACGCGCGGGTCAACCAGTACGGCGGCGCGATCGCCTTCGGGCACCCCCTCGCGTCCTCCGGTGTGCGTCTCATGACGCAGCTGGCGCGGCAGTTCGAGGAGCAGCCGCAGGTCCGGTACGGACTGACCACCATGTGCGTCGGCTTCGGCATGGGCGCATCGGTCATCTGGGAGAACCCGCACTTCGACGGAGGCACCAAGTGAGCACCACCACCTCTGAGCTTCTGAAGGGCGCGGCCGAGCTGTTCCCCGGCGAGGTCGTGACCGAGGCGCACGTACGCCACCTCGATCTGCCGGGCGGCGCGGGCAGGTTCGCTCTGATCACACTCGACAACGGCCTGGACCACACCAAGCCGACCACCTTCGGCCCCCAGTCGCTGGCCAATCTGGACGCCGCCATCGACCAGGTCGAGAAGGAGGCCGCTGAGGGCGCGATCGTCGGTGTCGGCATTACCGGAAAGCCGTTCATCTTCGCGGTCGGCGCCGACCTCAAGGGCGTCGAGCTGCTCAGGAACCACTCGGACGCACTCGCCATCGGCAAGGGCGGCCACGACGTCTTCAAGCGGCTCTCCGCTCTCGCGGTGCCCACCTTCGCGTACTACAACGGCGCCGCCATGGGGGGCGGTGTCGAGGTCGGGCTGCACTGCGCGTACCGCACGGTGACCAAGGCGCTGCCCGCCTTCTCGCTCCCCGAGGTCTTCCTCGGCCTGGTGCCGGGCTGGGGCGGCTGTGCGCTGCTCCCGAACCTGATCGGCGCGGACCGCGCGGTTTCGGTGATCATCGAGAACTCGCTCAACCAGAACCGTCAGCTCAAGGGCAAGCAGGTCTACGAGCTCGGGATCGCCGACGCGATCTTCGAGGGCGCCGACTTCCTGGAGCAGTCGCTCATCTGGACCTCCGCCGTACTGCGCGGCGAGATCGAGGTCGTCCGCCCGCAGATTGACCGCGGCGAGGCCTGGGACCAGGCGGTGGCCCGCGGCAGGGCGATCGCCGACTCCAAGGTGCACGGCGCCGCCCCGGCCGCGTACCGCGCGCTGGACATCATCGCCGCAGCGAAGAGCGGTGACCTGCGCCAGGGTTTCGAAGCCGAGGACCGCGCCCTCGCGGACCTGATCATGGGCGGCGAACTGCGCAGCGGCATCTACGCGTTCAACCTGGTGCAGAAGCGCGCCAAGCGCCCGGCCGGCGCCCCGGACAAGAACCTGGCACGCCCGGTCACCAAGGTCGGCGTCGTCGGCGCGGGCCTGATGGCCTCTCAGCTGGCGCTGCTCTTCCTGCGTCGCCTGGAGGTGCCGGTCGTGCTGACCGACATCGACCAGGAGCGGATCGACAAGGGCGTGGGGTATGTCCACGCCGAGGTCGACAAGCTGCTCGGCAAGGGCCGCATCAACCAGGACAAGGCCAACCGCCTCAAGGCGCTGGTGACCGGCGTACTGGACAAGGCCCAGGGCTTCTCCGACGCCGACTTCATCATCGAGGCGGTCTTCGAGGAGATCGGTGTCAAGCAGCAGGTGTTCGCGGAGGTCGAGGCGGTCGCTCCGGCGCACGCGATCCTCGCCACCAACACCTCCTCGCTCTCGGTCTCCGAGATGGCGTCGAAGCTGGAGCACCCGGAGCGGGTCGTCGGCTTCCACTTCTTCAACCCGGTCGCGATCCTGCCGCTGCTGGAGATCGTCCGCGGTGAGCAGACCGACGACGCCTCGCTGGCCACCGCCTTCGGCGTCGCGCGCAAGCTCAAGAAGACCGCGGTCCTGGTGAAGGACGCCCCGGCGTTCGTCGTCAACCGCATCCTCACCCGCTTCATGGGCGAGATCCAGAACGTCATCGACGAGGGCACCCCCGTGGCGGTCGCCGAGCGCGCCATCGAGCCGCTGGGCCTGCCGATGTCCCCGCTGGTGCTGCTGGAACTCGTCGGCCCGGCCATCGGCCTGCACGTCTCCGAGACCCTGCACCGCGCCTTCCCGGAGCGCTTCACCGTCTCGGAGAACCTGGCCGCCGTCGTCAAGGCGGGCAAGCGCGGCTTCTACGTCTACGACTCGGGCAAGCCCGAACTGGACCCCGAGGTCTCCGCCCTCCTCAAGCAGGGCACCTCGGTCCTGACCGAGGAGCAGACCCGCGATCGCGTACTGGACGCCGTGGCCCAGGAGATCGGGCTGATGCTGTCCGAGGGCGTCGTTGCCGAGGCCCAGGACATCGACCTCTGCCTGATCACCGGCGCCGGCTGGCCCTTCCACCTGGGCGGCATCACGCCGTACCTGGACCGTCAGGGCGTCAGCGAGCGGGTGAACGGCAAGCCGTTCCTGGAGCGGGGCGTGGCGAGCGTTCCGGCGTAACCTGATCGACCGAGGCGACGAACGCCCGTCCGCACCACGTGTGGACGGGCGTTCGTCGCTTCCTCCCCCTTCAGGAACGGCGGCACCGCAGATATGACCGACACCGGGCGGCACATCAGCCGCAGATCGCTGCTGTGGGCGGGCGGGGCCGTGACGGCCGCCGTCGCCACTGGTGGTGTGGTGGCCGGCCGCGAGGCGGCGGATCCCGAGCCGCATACACCTGCCCGCGCGGCCGGCGAGTTCGCCATCGCATCGCCGTCCCAAGTGCTGTCCGCCACCGCGCTGCACGACGTCACAGGCCCTCAGTCATTCGCCTTCGACGACACCCGCGGCGATCTCTACGCAGTCCAACAGATGCAGGACGGCCTGTGGCTGGCCGGCGAGCCGAAGCCTGTCGGGTACGCCGCACGGCTCCGCCACGGCGACATGTGCGTCTCCCGACTGTCCCGGACCGGATCGCTTCTCGGCCACATGTATCTACGCGGGTTCGGCCACGGCGTATCCCTGGGTATCGAGCCCTCGGGCTCTGGGGTAATGCTGTGGGTGGAGTCCCAGGCGGATCCCGCGACCGGCTACGGACGTTCCGTGGCCCGGATTCCGTTCAGTGATGGTGCGGTGCTCGACAGCGCCTCCCCTTCCGTACGTCATCACACCCCTCTCCCCGGCACGCTGCGCAACGAACCGGCGTTGGACGTCGCAGGCGGCCGAGCCCTGATCAGCCATTGGGCAGGCAAGGAACACCGATACGCCGTCTACCGGATGAGCGACTTCGCCGCCGGACGGTACGAGCCCATGCACACGGTGCGCGATATCGCACGGCACAAAGGCGAACCCTTCCAAGGCGGTGCGCTCCATGGGGATTTCATCTATCAACTCACCGGAAATCCTTATAGCGACGCCAGCGGCGGCAATCCTCCCGGCTCGGGCGGAAATACTTATATCTCCGCAATTGACCTGAGGACCGGCAAAATGGCAGGCCGCCATCGTGTCACTGTGGATCCACTGCTGACGTTCCGGGAGCCGGAGGGGCTGGCCGTGCAGCTCTCACCGAAACCGCGGCTGTGTATGGGTTTCTCGACGAAGGTGCCTGGGCGCCGGAACCTGAGCGTCTACGGCTTCACGCCCTGAGCGCCGGAGGGTTATCTCACAGACACACAGAGCAACCGCGGCGGATGTTGGAAGAAGAGGCGCAGATCACACGGCGATCGGGCGTCGATAACTCTTCAGCATCCGGGCGTCCACTAAGTCGCTTTTCACTCATCAAAAGTTCACTTAGGCCCGCTTCGGTGCCTAGAATGCCTCGGGCGCTTCACGTATCCCTCACACTGTCGCTGCTTGCCCGCCCCACCGTGGCGCAGCGGCCGACGTGTGGTGCCATGCAGTAGCTCCCGACACATCCCCCATGCCGGCGGAACGCCGGGCACCGCACGACGCCGCGCTGAAGGAGGGCCTGACAGGCCATGGGCAAGCAACACCGTCAGGCCCTGCTGGGGATTCTCATATCGAGTGCTCTGGTGCTGAGCTTCGTCGTCATGATGGCGGCGGTGGTGATCCCGTCCTTGCCTGTGTTCGTTTACGGCGCCGCGGTCAGTTACTTGGCGGACCTGCTGCTCCACTCCGCCCAGTCGTCCACTCTGGACCGCCTGAGGGACTCGCGGTTCGGCCTCACCATGCGGTTTCTGATCCGTCAGTTCCTGCTGTTGGCGCTGTGCGGCTCTATCGCAGACATCGATTCGTTCGTTGTGAAGATCACGACCGTCGGACTGCTCCTGCTCTTCGTCCTCCAACTGGCCTACGGCGGCGTGCTGAAGCATGTACGCAGCACCCGGGCCGCGCTCCCCTTCACCACCCGCGCCCTCGACCTCGACGCGCTGGACATCCGGCGCATGCCGCACCCGTTCCTGATGTCCAAGCACGTCCGTAAGATGCTGCATCTCGACATACCGCTGGTGGGCGGTGCGCTGATCACCATGGTCACCGACGACTGGCGATATGTGGGCTTCGGCGGAATCATCACCGTCTGGGTCGCCTGCGTGGCCGTTCTCGCTGTGCTCCCCGGCGCCCGGAACGCACTCATTCTGCCTACTCCGGACGAGGCCATCGACGAACTGAACCGGCAGCTCGGCATCTACCGGCCGCAGATCGCGCTGTACTTCACCTTCGCCGCGGTCTCTCGCGACTTCATGTACCAGGTGAACATGTGGCTCGAGTCGCTGGAATCACTCGACCTGCGACCCATCATCGTGTTGCGCGAGCGAGCCACACTGCGCTTCTTGGACGCGACGTCCGTACCGGTCATCTGCGTCCCGAAAGCCGAGTACCTGGCACGGGTGGAAATGCCCGAGTTGCGCGTCACGCTGTATCCGGGAAACGCCGGCAAGAACGTGCACATGCTCCAGCGCGCCGAAGTAAAGCATGTGTTCATCGGCCATGGAGACAGCGACAAACTGGCCAGCAGCAATCGCGTCAGCAAGGTCTTCGACGAGATATGGGTGGCGGGGCGTGCGGGGCGCGACCGCTATGAGCGCATCAAGCACGCTGTCAACGCACACGAGATCGTCGAAGTAGGGCGGCCTCAGTTGATGTCCCTGAGCCGCTGGACCGGTTCCGTCAGCAACAAGGTCCCCACAGTGATCTACGCTCCCACCTGGGAGGGTTGGACCGATGACGCCTGCTACACGTCGGTGATCCCGGCAGGCGAGAAGCTGGTCCAGGCGCTGCTCTCGCACGAGCAGCGCATCCGGGTCATCTACAAGCCACACCCGCTCACCGGAACCCGCTCACCCACTGCCGCAGCGGCGCATCGGCGCATCATCGCTCTCCTGCAGGCGGACAACGCAGAGCGGTTCGGCCGCAACGTCATGGACTCAAAGAGCGCAGCCCGCAAGCTGGCCCGCATCGACAAGCGCATCGCGGAGCTTTCGGAGCGCGGCGTGCGCTCCAAGTACCCGGACCTGACCGAGGAGGAGCGCACCGCGCGCGTTCGCCGGAGCCGCAACCAGGCGGAAGCGCTCTACTGGAACGCCATCCCGGACGAGGCACACCACGTAGTAACCGAACGGGTTCCCTCACTGTACGACTGCTTCAACCATTCCGATCTGCTGATCGGTGACATGTCCAGCGTCGTGTCGGACTTCGTGGCCACTCGCAAGCCGTACGCCATCTTCAATCTGGACGGCCTGCCCGACGACGAGTTCAGGAACGAACAGCGCACCGCGTATGCCTCCTATCTCCTGGACATCGACTGCAACGGACTCAACGACGCGCTCAATGCGCTGCTCTTCCCCGAGCATGACGTAATGGCGCCGTACCGCGAACAGCTCAAGGACTACCTGCTGGGCGCCGATTACCCGCCGTCCACGGTGCGGTTCAACAACGCGGCGAACAGTCTCTACGCACGCGGGCTCGACGACTTTCCGATCGAGTACCCGGAACAGCCACAGCTCACGGCGTAGCCCCGCCGCGCATCTCGCTCGCCCCACCCCGTAGGAGGCAGGAACTCTTGTCCCGTCATGCATCGCGTCGCCGTACCGTCGCTGTGGTCCTGGCCGGTGGCACCGGTCAGCGCATCGGCCTCGCGATACCGAAGCAGCTGCTGAAGATCGCCGGGAAGTCGATTCTCGAGCACACCTTGCTCGTCTTCGAGGGCGCTCCGGATATCGACGACATCATCGTCATGATGGCGCCCGACCACACCGACGCGGCCGAGAAGATCGTCCGGGAGGCCGGTCTCCGCAAGGTCACGAAGGTCGCGGCCGGTGGTGCGACGCGCAGCGAAACGACCCGCCTCGCCGTTCGGATGGCCGGCGAGTTGGTCCCCGCGGGCGAGGACTGCAACCTGCTCTTCCACGACGCGGTACGCCCACTGCTCTCCCAGCGGGTGGTGAAGGAATGCGTCGCCGCGCTCGACCGTTACCTCGCCGTGGACGTGGGCATTCCCTCGTCGGACACGATCGTCGTCACCCGGACACACGGTGAGGACGGTGAGTTCATCACCCAGGTGCCCGACCGGTCGCGGCTGCGCCGGGGACAGACGCCTCAGGGCTTCCGGCTCTCGACGATCCGCCATGCGTACGAACTGGCCGCG
This sequence comes from Streptomyces sp. NPDC051322, assembly GCF_040689485.1. Taxonomy (NCBI): domain Bacteria; kingdom Bacillati; phylum Actinomycetota; class Actinomycetes; order Kitasatosporales; family Streptomycetaceae; genus Streptomyces; species Streptomyces sp. NPDC051322. Next base: position 209,215 of record NZ_JBFBAK010000007.1, read on the forward strand.
GCCGACCCGGGCTTCCACGCCACGGACGACTGCTCGGTCGTGGTGACCTACCTTCCCGACGTTCCGGTGCACGTGGTGCAGGGCGACGAGTTCAATACGAAGGTCACTCATCCCATCGATGTCTTCATCGCCGACAAGCTGTTTCAGCTCGCCACCTCCGCCACCCCCGAGCAGGGGACGGAGGAGTTCTATCGCGAACGCCTGGCCGGCCGGACGATACTGGTATTCGGCGGCTCCTACGGCATCGGCGCCGATATCGCGCGCCTGGCCGAGGGATACGGCGCGCGTGTCCACGCGCTGAGCCGTTCCACGACCGGCACTCACGTGGAACGCTCCGACCATGTCGACGAAGCGTTCTGCCGGGCGTACGCCGAGACCGGTCGTATCGACTACGTCGTGAACACCGCGGGGATCCTGCGCGTCGGCCGGCTCGACAGGACCGATAACGCCACCATCCGGGAAGCACTCGAGGTCAACTATCTCGCCCCGGTGAACATTGCCCGTTCCTCGTTCAAGTACCTGAGCGAAACGCAGGGGCAGCTGCTGCTTTTCACCTCGAGCAGTTACACCCGTGGCCGTGCCGAGTACAGCCTCTACTCCTCTACCAAGGCTGCCATGGTCAACCTGACCCAGGCGCTCGCGGACGAGTGGGCACCGGACGGGGTGCGCGTCAACTGCGTCAACCCTGAGCGGACCGCAACGCCCATGCGCACCAAGGCCTTCGGGCAGGAGCCCGAAGGCTCCCTGCTCTCCTCGGAGGCAGTGGCCCGGAGTTCGCTGGACGTGCTGCTGTCCAGCATGACCGGCCATGTCATCGACGTGCGGCAGCAGGATCCGACGGCCGGCGTCGGTTTCGAGCAAGCGCTCGCAGCGATCCTCAACGAGCAGGACGGTCCGGAGTCCGAGGAATCGGATGTGAGGCAGCTGTGACCCACCCCCTGCCTGCGCCGGGCTCCAGGGCAAGGATCTTCATCGCCGGGGACTCCACCGCCGTGAGCCGCCCGGTCAGTCACCTGCCGATGGCAGGCTGGGCGCAGGCTCTCCCGTTGTTCCTCACCGATGCTGTCGAGGTAGTCAACTGCGCCCGCGCTCGCGCCAGTTCCAAGAGCTTCCGGGAACGTGGCCGTCTCCAGTGGATTCTGGAAAACATGGCACCCGGTGACTATCTGATCTACGGCTTCGGACAGATCGACTGGAAGCCCGACCCCGGGCTGCATACCGAGCCGTTCGGTAGCTTCGTAGAGCAGATGCGCGCCTACGCCACAGGGGTCCGCGCGCGTCGGGGACACCCCGTTCTGCTGCTGCCGTTCGAGCGCCGCCGGGTGGACCGGCATGGCAATGTGGCGCGCTTCCTCGGCGACTACCCGGTAGCCACGCGGCAGCTCGCGCGCGAGGAACACATTCCGCTCGTCGACCTGTACGGGCAGAGTCTCGCCTGGTGGGAGGAGCTCGGCCCGGAGAACTCTCAGCACGCGTTCACCTATCTGCGCCCCGGCGAGCCGCTGCAGGAGATCGTGCAGGACGCGGACAACGTCCACCTGCGCCCCGAGGGCGCCATCGAGTGTGCTCGCTACGTGGCCCGCAGCCTTGCCGAACAGCGGGTGATTCCGGCGCACTGGGTCAGGGGGCTCGATGTCTCCTCCTTCTCCTACGACCAACTGGGCTGGCTGGACGACGCTACTTTTCTGGAGCGCACCAAGTCCCGCGTGTCGAGGAATCCCGTGGAGGGCTCATGAACCACCTGGTGTGCCGTGGCAGAGCCATCGGCACGGAGCCGTCCCAGGGAGCTGCGTACGCCGCCCTGTACAGCTCGGTCGACCCGGGGCAAAGCATCGCTCCGGGGGATCGGATGGAGCTCGGTCTCTCTGTCACAGCCGACGGGGGCGCCCCTCGCGGCTGCGCCTATCTCCTGGCGGATTCCCTCGCCGAGGCGGCGGAAATCGTGGCGGTCGAGGGGCTCGAATACTTTCCCGCGCAGCGCTGGTTCCGGGTACGGGCGGACCCCGGGGCCAATGCGTCGGGCATCGTTTCCCTGCAGGTCAAGGAGCCGACGGGGGCGCCGCGGTTGCGCCCGCAGATCCGAGTCGCCGTTCCGGACGGTTCCGGACGGAAGCTGATCCGCACCGGGCCGCTCAGTGACGCTTCGGTGCTGGTTGGGGCGGCCACTGCGCCGGGGTTGCGCCTCCTGATGCGTCCTGGTGACCTGGGCTCGGTGAACGTGCTGGCTGGCATGGCCGGCAGCAGCCCGATTTCGGTAACCCAGCCGGTGCACGGCACAGCACAGTTGGCGGCGGACGGCTGGGTTTCCTATCAGGCACCGACTGGCTTCGCAGGTTACGACCGGTTCCATTACACCGTCGCCACGGCGGACGGACGCAAGAGCTCGGCCCCCGTCAACGTCCATGTCGGCGAACTGGACGCGGTGCCGGGCGCCTTCCCCGAGTACCCGGCAACGACCGAATTCCGGGGCTGGCAGTGGCCCGAACTTTCGGGTCGCATGCCCTGGCCACGGCTTCCTGGTACCGCACCGAGCCCACGGGGACAGACATGGTGAGCTTCACCCCAGCGCACGCCGTCGACCTTCCGGACGTCACGGTCATCATCCGTGCGGACAACCATGCCACCACGCTCGAGGCCTGTCTCGAATCCCTGGCGCAGCAGTCGATCGGCCTCGAACGTCTGGACATCATCGCGATCGATGACGGATCCACCGACGACAGCGGTCCGTTGCTCGCACGCGCCATCCGGAACTTCCCTGGACGGCTGCGTACCGGTCAGCAGCCCCACGCGATGGGGCCGGCGGCGGCACGCAACCTCGGCCTGAGCCAGGCGTCCGGACGTTACGTCATCTTCCTGGAGGGCGCTGACCGGCTGGCACCGGACGCGCTCGCCCGGATGGTCGCGGCAGCGGACCGCAGCGAAGCCGACGTCGTCCTCGGCAAACTGGAGAGCACCGGGCGGCACTCGGTCGCCACATCAATGTTCCGCGCCAACCAGGACTACGCCGACCTGTACACCTCTCGTGTCTACTGGTCACTCACCCCGGAGAAGCTGTTCCGGATGAGCCTGGTCCATCGGTGCGGGCTGCAGTTCGCCACGGACCTGCACATCGGCGACGATCAGGTTTTCACCGCGCAGGCGTTGACCGAGGCGGACAACATCGCTGTGGTGGCGGACCGGACGTGTGTGTTCAAAGGTCCGTCCGCCGCACCCGCTGTACCGCTGACCGAGCGGATTGCTCTGGCGGCACGGATGATGTCGCTGGTCGCCGGGCTGGTCCCGGCAGGTTCGCGGCGGGACCGGCTGCTCTCACGTCACCTGGAATCCGAAATCGGCAAGGCCACCGGCTCGCTGCTCCTCTCCACGGGCAACCCCGCCGAGCGGGAGCGTGCCATGTGGGCCGCTTCGGACGTACTGCGCAATCACCTCACTCCGGGTGCGTTGGCGCTCCTGCCGCGTCCGCTGGCCGTACGCCTCGCGCTGCTTTCCGGTGGGTGGTTCGCCGAGGCCCAACAGATGGCTGAGCAGGAGGCCGAAAAAGACCGGCCCGCGCCGAAGAAAATCGTGGAGAACGGCCGGGTATTCACCACACTGCCGTTCTTTCGGGACCCTCGGACCGCTTTGCCGGACGAGCTGTTCGACATCACCGACAAGATGACCGTGACGCATCAACTGACCGGTCTGCAGTGGACCAAGTCGATCCTGGGCCTGGAGGGCTTCGCCTTCTTCGAGCAGCTCTCCACGCGTGACCGGGCTACCAAAGTGGTGCTGCGCGAACGCACTTCCGGGGCAGAGGAACGATTCTCGGTGACCGCGCGCAGGGACGAGAAGTTGCTCAACGCGAAGGGCAAGGTGCGTGCCATGGGCCGTTTCTCCGCGCGTGTCAATCTACGTCAGACGTCCAGTGGCCGACCGTTGGCACCGGGTATATGGGATCTCTGGCTCGCCGTGAGCTTTGAGGGGATCACCCGCGAGGTGCGCTTGGGCCGCAAACGTTCCGATCAGGTCGATGTCACCGGTCGGCCGCCGGTAGTCATCGCCCCGTCTCCTGACTCCGCCCACCATGAGCTCCTGGCAGTCCCCTTCTACACACCGCAGGGCGACTTCTCACTGCAGATCTGCGAACAGCTTCCGCTGCCCGGCACCCGGTGAGCGCACCGCGGACGGTCCGTTCAGCCCAGTCGGCTCCAGTCTTCGAACGCAAGCCCCTGCTGGCCGACGTCCTGACGCGCCATCAGCACCCTGCCCGCCCTGTCGACAGCAGCTACCACGATGCGGCCGGTCCCGTCCACGACCACCCGGGGTGCGCTTACTTCCTCACCGCCCAGCTCGGCTCGCCAGGCGCCGTAATGCTCGTTCTCGGTGCCATAGGCGGTCACTTCGATGCCACCGGCCACCCCCCGCTGAGCGAGCACCGTACAGTCGAACCCTCCGACGAGGGCACGGGCTGCACCGGCCCGCCCGGTGCCGGCTCCGCCTACCGGCAACAGACCCCTGTCCAACTGCGCCTGCCCCGGCGGACGCCAGGCGACCAGGGAGTCGTCCCCGGGATAACGCCAGAAATACGTGGCCCGTTTGGGGCCGGTCTCCAGGCTGAGCGGTGACCCCGCGACGACCGGCGTGCTCAGCCGGTCCCGCAACTCGAATCTGCCGTTCGCGACGCCCACCCAACGGTCCACCACAACCGATCCCACGGCAAGGATCTCCAACGGACCGCCATGCGGCATTAGTGCCACGAAATCGCCGGTGTACGGGCCGGGCGTAACGGCCTTCCAGCGGCCCCAACCGCCCGCCGCGTCACGGCTGCACCGTACGATTCCGCCGGTACGCAGCAGCACGAGCACATGAACGGAACCCGAGACCTGATTGACGGCGATCACCGGCCCGGTGAGGATCTCGTCGCCGGGCGCGCCGAGACTCCGCCAATCGGTCAGCCCGCGTCCGGTCTGGAACTGGGTGGCGAACACGATCTCGGCGGCAGCGGCGCCAACCCGCTGCCTGCGCGCGGCAGCCACGTGGACATAGCCCTCACTGGTCTGCCCCAGGGCGGCGTGCCCGGTCCAACCGGGTATGCCGATCAGGTCCGGACCGAGCCATGAACCTCCACCCGATGACGCCTCCGTCCAACGGTGCAGCCCGTCCGGAACAGGGACATAGGCGGTCAGTCGACCGTCCTGTCCTTTGAAGACCCAATCGCCAGGGAGCGTAGGAAGTCCCGCCTGCGGTACCGGAGGTACTCCTCCGGCCGCGAAGGCACGCCTGCTGCGTCCCTGGGTATCCGCCGTTCTGGCGCCGCCCCTGCCCCGGTTCACGACTCCGTTCCGCCCTTCCGTGTCTTCGTAGTCCCGTGCGGCGTTCGCGGGCATTCGGCGATGCGCTTACGGGCCACTGAACACACGTTCACAGCTCAGAAGTTTGTCATACCGGCTACGGTTCTTCACCAAAGCGTCTTCCAATTCCCACCGATCGAAAGTTTTGTCTATTATTCAGGGAGACCCGAGGCTGACAGCTGGGCCGGTACCCCTCGACCGCCCGATTCCCCTCGCGCGCACCCGCAGCGTTCCGACGGAAGGGCTCGACGAGCAGTGACGCACCAGCACACCGGAACTCCACCACTGGATGCCCGGTCCACTCCCTCCCGCCGCGCACCGGGCAAGCGGGGCAAGTCCAAGAAGCGCCACCCTCTGCGTATTGTTCTGATCATCCTTGTTGTCCTGTTGCTGGCCGCCGGCGGCACCGCCTGGTGGATGTACAGCCACCTCAACGGCAACATCAAGGGCGTCGACATCAACCAGGCCCTCGGCAAGGACCGTCCCGAGAAGCTCCCGACGGCCGGGCAGAACCTGCTGGTTCTGGGCTCCGACTCACGGGCCGGGGACAACGGGAAGATAGCCGGAGGCAATGTCAGCGGCGCCCGTTCGGACACCGCTCTGGTGATCCACATACCGCAGGGCCGGACCCGGGCCACCGCGGTGAGCATCCCGCGCGACACCCTGGTGACCCGGCCCGAATGCACCAAGAAGGACGGCTCCACGATGCCGTCCGCGAAGCGTGTGATGTTCAACTCGGTCTACTCGCTGGTCGGTCCGGCCTGTGTGGTGAAGACCGTGGAGAAGATGTCCGATGTGCGGATCGATCACTACATGGAGATCGACTTCGCCGGGTTCAAGGGCTTGGTGGACGCGATCGGCGGGGTCACCGTCGACGTCCCGCAGGACATTCACGACGGAGCGAGCGGTCTCAACCTCAAGAAGGGCTCGCAGAAGCTGAACGGCACCCAGTCGCTGGAGTTCGTGAGGACCCGGCACGGTATAGGGGACGGCAGCGACCTCGGCAGGATCGGGCTCCAGCAGCAGTTCATGCTCGATCTGCTCGGCGAGGTGCAGCGGCAGGACCTGCTGAGCAGCCCGACGAAGTCGTACAAGATCGCGAACTCGGCGACCAAGTCGCTGACCACCGACTCCGATCTGGCGTCACTCACCTCGCTCGCCAAGTTCGCCCGCAGCATGAAGGGCGTCAACCCCGACACGATGGAAACCATCATGCTTCCGGTGGCGTACGACAAGATCGACCCCAACCGGGTGGTCGCGGCCGAGCCGCAGGCCACCCAGTTGTGGAAGGCCATCCGCACCGACACCGAGGTGCCGGCATCGGCGAAGAAGTCGCCCGCCACCGGCGGCTGATCGGGGGCCGGTCCGGGGCAGGTCCGGGCCTGGGTGGGACCGCCCCTCAGGCCCGGGTCCAGGCGGCGAGTGCCAGGCCCGGTTCGGACTTCTGGCGGGCCACGCGCAGGGTGCCGTCCTCCGCGATGGCGGCGAGGACCACCCGGCCCGCCGCGTCCACTGCGAGGGCCGGGGCGCCCAGTGAGGGCTCGCCGGTCTCCGTCCACCAGAGGCCGTCCGCCTCGCCCTCGGTGGGGCAGGCTGCCAGGGTGGGGCGTCCGTTGCGGGCGCGGAAGGCCAGGACCGTGCAGTCGTAACCCTCGATGGGCGTACGCAGCGCGGCCACCGGACCGCCGTCCGGTTCACCGCCCAGGTCGAGGTCGTCGGAGCCGGGGCGGTGGGCGACCACGCCTGCTCCCGGGTCGCACCAGTAGTACGTGGCACGGTCGTCACCGGTGCGCACACCGGTGACCGATCCGGCGGCCGCTCGGGCGGCGGCCGGTTCGGCCTGGACGAAATCGCCGTCGGGCTCCTCCTGGCACCAGCGCAGGACCTGCTTGTCCGCCGGGGCCAGCAGCTCGACCCGGTCGGCCAGCGCAATCGCGGCAGGCGCCCCGTCCAGGACCTTGGCGCCCTTGAGATCCTTCCAACCTTCCCATTTGCCCGTTTTGCCCTGCTTGCGCATGCTGATGCCGCGTCCCGCGTTGCGTACGAAGACATGAACGCGACCGTCGGCGCCGACGGCGGCCGCCGGAACTCCGAATGTGCGGGCGAGTTCGGGGTCCTTGTGGTGGTTGCCGAGAGAGTGCCAGGGCCCGAACGGCCGGCCCCTCTGGTACTGCGTGGCGTGCATGATGGTGACCCCGCGGGCGTCGCTCCGCCGGGACAGCAGATGGACGTAGGCGTCCGGTCCCTGCGCCAGTGTGAGATGGGTGCTGTCGGGGACCGCGATCAGGTCGGGCCCCGTCCAGTCGGGTCCGCCGGGGCGCTGCTCGGTCCAGCGCGCGATGCCGCCGTCGGCGGGAGCGTACGCGCTGAGCGAGCCGTCCTTGCCGCGCAGCAGCCGGCAATCGGTGGACGGGCCCGAGGAAGATGCGGTACGCGACGACATGGCTGGCTGCCGGCCTTCCCCTCAACTGGTCGTACTCTGCGGTGACCTGAGCGTTTTTGACAGTCCCGGATGCGGGCCGGCGGCCCTGCGGTGCCACCCGATGAGCCGCCGTCACCCGTCCCTACGGGGGGCGGCAACGGCGGCTCGTGGGCAGTGGCGCACCGCTCAGTCGCGCACCGCTCAGTCGCGGGCGGGCTCCACGGCCTCGGTCGGCTCGCTGTCGTACCGGCCGTCGATCTTCGCGACCAGACCGGTGACCTGACGCGCGATGTCCGGGGCGGTGAGCCCGATCTCGGCCATGATCTGCTTGCGGCTCGCGTGGTCGAGGAAGCGCGGCGGGATGCCGAAGTCGCGCAGCGGGACGTCGACTCCCGCGTCACGGAGTGTCTGGGCGACGGCGGAACCGACGCCACCGGCACGGCTGTTGTCCTCGACCGTGACCACCACCCGGTGCTGCTCGGCGAGCGGGGCCAGAGCTTCGTCGACCGGCTTCACCCAGCGGGGGTCGACCACCGTGGTGGTGATGCCCTGCTTGTTGAGCAACTCGGCGATCTCCAGGCACATCGGGGCCAGCGCGCCCACGGAGACCAGCAGCACATCCGGCTTCGCGGTGCCGGCCTTGCGCAGTACGTCCATGCCCCCGATCCGGCCCACCGCGGGCACGGCCGGGCCGACCACGCCCTTGGAGTACCGCACCACGGTCGGCGCGTCGTCGACCCGGACGGCCTCGCGGAGCTGGGCGCGGACCTGCTCGGCGTCGCGCGGCGCGGCGATCCGCAGGGTCGGCACGCACTGCAGGATGGACATGTCCCACATGCCGTTGTGCGAGGCCCCGTCGTCGCCGGTGACACCGGCCCGGTCCAGCACGAAGGTGACACCGCACTTGTGCAGCGCCACATCCATGAGCAGCTGGTCGAAGGCGCGGTTGAGGAAGGTGGCGTACACCGCGAAGACCGGGTGCAGTCCGCCGGTCGCGAGGCCGGCCGCGGAGACCGCGGCGTGCTGCTCGGCGATCCCGACGTCGTACACCCGGCCGGGGAACTCTCTGGCGAACTTGGTCAGACCGACGGGCTGGAGCATGGCCGCGGTGATCGCGACGATGTCCTCGCGCTCCCGGCCGAGCTTGACCATCTCGTCGCCGAAGACCGAAGTCCAGCTGGCGGCGGCGGCCTTGATGGGCAGGCCGGTGTCGGGGTGAATCGGGCCGATGCCGTGGAAGTGGTCGGCCTCGTCCTGCTCGGCTGGCTGGTACCCACGGCCCTTCTCGGTGATGCAGTGCACGATGACCGGACCGCCGAAGCCCTTGGCGCGCTCCAGCGCCGACTCCAGGGCCTCGATGTCGTGACCGTCGATCGGCCCGACGTACTTCAGGCCCAGGTCCTCGAACATGCCCTGCGGGGCGATGAAGTCCTTGAGGCCCTTCTTGGCCCCGTGCAGCGTCTCGTAGAGCGGCTTGCCGACTACCGGTGTGCGCTCCAGGAGGTCCTTGCCACGGGCCAGGAAGCGCTCATAACCGTCGGTGGTGCGCAGGGTTGCCAGGTGGTTGGCGAGGCCGCCGATGGTGGGCGCGTAGGAGCGCTCGTTGTCGTTCACCACGATCACCAGCGGGCGGTCCTTGGCGGCGGCGATGTTGTTCAGCGCCTCCCAGGCCATGCCGCCGGTGAGTGCGCCGTCGCCGATCACCGCGACGACGTGGTCGTCCTTCTTGAGTACCTGGTTGGCCTTGGCGAGACCGTCGGCCCAGCCGAGCACCGTGGAGGCGTGCGAGTTCTCGATGACGTCGTGGTCGGACTCGGCGCGCGAGGGGTAGCCGGAGATGCCGCCCTTGGTGCGCAGCAGCCCGAAGTCCTGCCGGCCGGTGAGCAGCTTGTGCACGTAGCTCTGGTGCCCGGTGTCGAAGAGCACCCGGTCCTTCGGCGAGTCGAAGACCCGGTGCAGGGCGATCGTCAGCTCGACGACCCCCAGGTTGGGGCCGAGGTGGCCGCCGGTCTTGGACACGGCGTCGACGAGGAATGTCCGGATCTCTCCGGCCAGCTGTTCCAGCTGCTCCGGGCTGAGCCGGTCAAGATCGCGCGGTTCCCTGATGCGGGTCAGCAACGGCACCCGTGCCTCCTTTGCGGTCGAACTGTGATCGAGCTTTGCCGGGCCAGTCGAGTCTAATGTTCCATTCGCCGCGGACGTCATCGGGCGGTGCGTCGTACGTCACTCGTACGGCGCAACGGGGCGCCCGGCACCACACGCGTGCGCCCGGTACCGGAGCGTTCCGGTACCGGGCGTCGGTGGGGTGCCCATCAGGGCCTGTCCGGGCGTTACGCGCGGCCCGCGGTCTTCTGGGTCTTGCGGGTCACGGCGTCGATCACGACGGTCGCCAGCAGCACGCCACCGGTGATCATGTACTGGATGGGCGAGGCGATGCCCTGCAGCGAAAGGCCGTACTGGATCGAGACGATCACCAGGACACCGAGCAGCGCGTTCCAGGTGCGGCCCCGGCCGCCGAAGAGGCTGGTGCCACCGATGACGGCCGCCGCGATGGCGTTCATCAGCAGGTCACCGCTGCCGGCCCCCTGGTTGGCGGTGGCGATCTTCGAAGCGAGGAAGAGGCCGCCGACCGCGGCGAACGTACCGGCGATCGCGAAGACCGAGATCCGGATCATGGTGACGTTGATACCGGCGCGCCGGGAGGCCTCGACGGAACCGCCGAGCGCGAAGATCTTGCGTCCGTACGTGGTGCGGCGGAGCAGGAAGTCCGTGCCGACCAGCACCACCAGGAAGATCACGACGGCCAGCGGCAGGCCCTTGTACTGGTTGTACATGAACGCGACGGCGAAGGCGACGATCGCCAGCAATGCGCTGCGCAGGACGATCTCGCTGAGCGGGCGGGACGGCACGCCCGCTGCCTCCCGGCGCCGGGCGTCGACGAACGAGGAGACGAAGAAGACCGCCACGCCGAGCAGGGCGAAGCCGTAGGCGACCGCGATGTCGGAGAAGTAGTAGCCGGTCATGTTGGCGATCGGGCCGTCGCCGGGCAGGTTGATGGTGCCGTTGGCGCCGAGGACCTGCAGCATGAAGCCGTTCCAGAACAGCAGACCGGCCAGCGTCACGGCGAACGCCGGGACACCGATCCGGGCGAAGAAGAACCCGTGGATCGCGCCGGCGGCAGTGCCGGTGAGGATGGAGAGCAGCAGGGCGAGCCACTGGTTCATCCCGTGCGTGATGGTCAGCACGCCGAAGGCCGCACCTGCGACGCCACTGACCGAGCCGACCGAGAGGTCGATCTCGCCGAGCAGCAGGACGAAGACGATACCGACGGCGATCATGCCGGTGCCGACCATGGTGACGGAGATGTCGGTCAGGTTGCCCGCGGTGAGGAAGCGCGAGTTGACGCTCTGGAAGATCGCGGCGATCACGATCAGACCGATGATCACCGGTATGGAGCCGAGATCACCGGCCCGTACCTTGCGCTTGAACTCGGACAGGTAGCCGGCGAATCCCTGCTCGCGCACCAGCAGCCGGGGGTCGACCGCGGTCACGGCGGCGGGCGCCGGAGCCGGTGCTTCCACTACGTCGGACGCAGGGGAGGTCTTGTCGATGCTCACTTCTGAACCTCCACGCTGCGCGACGCACGACGGGTCACAGCGTTGTCCGTGGCGCCGGTGATGGCGGCGATGATCTCTTCCTGCGAGGTGGTCTTCACGTCGAAGACACCGTTGTTGCGGCCGAGGCGCAGCACCGCGACCTTGTCGGCGACTGCCTTGACGTCCGCCATGTTGTGGCTGATGAGCAGGACGGCGTGGCCGCGCTCGCGAAGCCGCTCGACGAGGTCGAGCACCTGTGCCGTCTGCTCCACACCGAGCGCCGCCGTCGGCTCGTCGAGGATGACGAGCTTCGGCTCACCGAGCATGGACCGGGCGATGGCCACGGTCTGGCGCTGTCCGCCGGAGAGCGAGGCGATCGGGATGCGCACGCTGGGGATGCGGATCGACAGGGTGGTGAGCAACTCGCGGGAGCGGCGCTCCATTTCCACCTCGTCGAGGACCCCGCGCTTGCGTAGTTCCCGGCCGAGGTAGAGGTTTCCGACGACGTCGATGTTGTCGCACAGCGAGAGGTCCTGGTACACGGTCGCGATGCCCAGGTTCTGCGCGTCGTGCGGCCGGTTGATCTGGACGGCCTTGCCGTCCCACTCGATGACGCCGTCATCGATGGGGTGCACGCCTGCGATCGTCTTGACCAGCGTGGACTTTCCGGCTCCGTTGTCGCCGACCAGCGCGATCACTTCACCACCGTAGGCCTCGAGCTCCACGTCGGTGAGCGCCTGGACGGCACCGAATCGCTTGGAGACCCCACGCAACGCCAGCACGGGCGTAGCGGACACTTGAACCATCTCCTTCGCCGCCTGACCGGCGGGGATGCCGCGCTGCCTTGCGCGCGCGGGTTGAGCAAGGTGTTCCGTCCGGCGCCCCGCCCCGATAGCGGGACGGATGGAGGGCGGGGCGCCGGACAGGCTTCAGAAAACGCGTAAGTCCCTTGCGGACGAGGGAACTTACTTCAGGCCGATCTTGTCGCACGCGGCCTTGTAGGCCGGGGTGCAGATCTCGCTGACCTTGTAGATGCCGTCCTTGATGACGGTGTCCTGGATGTTGTCCTTGGTCATGGCGACGACCGGAAGGATCACCGAGGGAACCTTCTTCACGCTGGCCGAATCGACCGTGGAGGTGGTGAGCGAACCGAGGTCCTTGCCCTGGGCCAGCTTGACGGCCATCTCGGCGGCGATCGGGCCCTCGAGCACGTAGGGCTTGTAGACGCTCATGTACTGCGTGCCCGCCACGACGCGCTGCACACCGGCGAGTTCGGCGTCCTGGCCGGTGACCGGCGGGATCGGGGAGATGCCCGCGGACTTCAGGGCGGTGATGATGCCGCCTGCCATGCCGTCGTTGGCGGAGTAGACGCCGATCACGTTCTTCTTGCCGAGCGCGGTGATCGCGCCCTCCATGTTGGCGTTGGCGTTCTCCGGCTTCCACTCCTTGGTGTCGTACTCCTTGCCGATGTTCACCTTGCCGTCGAGGACGGAGTGAGCGCCCTTCTTGAACTGGGCGGCGTTCGGGTCGGTGGCGGACCCGTTCATCATGACGATCTTGCCGTCCTTGGCGTGCGAGCCGAGCGCCTTGAGGAGGGCCTCGCCCTGCGTCTTGCCGACGGTCTCGTTGTCGAACGAGACGTACGAGTCGATCGGACCCTCGGCGAGGCGGTCGAAGGCGACGACGGGGATACCGGCGTCCTTGGCCTTCTTCACCGAGGTGGCTATGGACTTGTAGTCGACGGCGTCGACGATGATGGCGTCCACCTGGTTGGTCACCATGGTGTCCATCTGCTGGCTCTGCGTCGCTGCCTGCTGGTTGGCATTGGCGTAGGTGACCTTGCCCTTGCCGTGGGTCAGGTCCGTGATCTTCTTGGTGATCAGGGGCTTGTCGAACTTCTCGTACCGGGCGGTCTGGTTCTCCGGCAGCAACAGACCGATGGTGATGTTGTCGCCCTTCTTCTTGCCGGAGTCCGAGCTTGCCTTGCTCCCGCCCGAGTCCTTGGCGCTGCCACAGGCGGCGAGAGAGACGGCCATTGCGGTGGCGGCCACGGCCACGGCGGCACGACGCATACGCGTGTTCACTTCAGAAACCTCCCTGACGAGGCCGCAACGTTGCGACCGAGGTGCCTGGAGTCAACTCGGCCTCGGAGACAACGTCAAGGATTAAATCCTTAACGAGATGGCAACGGTGTCATTCGTTATCTAAGTGAAGGCAGGGGTGGAGAGCGGAATCGCGTTCTCCAAAAGGCTCGAATCGCCCATCTCGCTGAGCACGAGGGCCAGTGCGCCCAGCACTTCGGCACGGCCGCCGAGCGCCCCGGGAAGCACCGAGAGCTGCCGCGCCGCACTGGGAATCGCGTACCTGCCGACGGATTCGCGGATGGGGCCGAGCACCAGCTCGCCGGCTTCCGCCAGGTCCCCGCCCAGGACCACTCGGCTCGGATTGAGGAGATTGCACAGGTTCGCGACGCCGCTGCCGATGTGCCGCCCGACGTCCGCGACCACCCGGCGGCAGCCCGGGTCGCCGCCCCGGGCCAGCTGGACGACCCGCTCTATGGTCAGATCGGTGCCGTGACTGGACTCCAGCAGGGGCAGGACGTACCGAGCCGCCGTGAAGGTCTCCAGGCACCCCCGGTTGCCGCAGCGGCACACCGGGCCCGATTCGTCGAGCGTGATGTGCCCTATCTCGCCGGCCGTGCCGCCGGGGCCGCGGTAGATCTGGCCGTCTATGACCAGACCGGCACCCACACCGCTGGCCACCTTGATGTACGCGAGGTCCCTGACCCCGCGGCCGCTCCCCCATACCAGCTCGCCCAGCGCGCCCAGGTTGGCGTCATTGTCGACGTACACCGGCACGCCCAACCGGGTGGCGAGCTCGTCGCTCGGGTTGATGCCGGTCCAGCCCGGCAGGATCGAGGTGGAGCCCAGCGTGCCGGACTCGACGTCGATCGGTCCCGGCACCCCGAGGCCCACGCCGACCACCTTGTCGGCACCGATGCCGGTGGCCGCGATGAGCCGGTTGACCAGCTCTTCGGCCCGGCCGAATCCCTGCGCGGAGGAGGCGTCGACGTCCAGCGGCTCGGACTCCTCCGCGAGGACCTGGTGCGCCAGATTGCCGACCGCGACCCGCAGATGCGTATGTCCGAAATCGACACCGATCACGATGCCGGCCGAACCGCTGAGCGAAACGCTGCGGGCCCGGCGGCCGCCGGCCGAGGTAGGGGTGACCTCGACCGTGCCGCCGTCCTTCAGTTCCCGGACGATGTTGGAGACCGTGGCTGCGGAGAGCCCGGTACTGCGGGCGATCTCCGCCTGGGTGAGCGAGCCCGCCATGCGCACGGCACGCACGACCCGCTCGAGGTTGGCCCGGTGCAGAGATGTCTGCGACCCCGGAGTCTCCATCGACTCATCCACTCCTGCCATGGGCGGACGGCGCGACGGCCGTCCCCGCGCGGGGCGCGTCTGACGAGGCCCCGCCCTATCTCCAACATGTGAACCCTAAGCTGAGCCTTTGCGGCTCCCTTCCGTCAAGACCTTGAGCGAGTCCCGACGCGGATGAGCGGACGATACAAGACTCAAACAGGACGAACCGCCCGACAGCCTATGCCGTGGGGCGGTTCGTCGTCAGAACGGAGCAGGAAAGCCCGGGAAAGCTACTTCAGGGCCCCCGCGGTCAGCCCGGCCACCACCTGCCGCTGGAAGATGATGTACGCCGCCAGCACCGGCAGCATCGCCATCACCAGGCCCGCGAAGAGACCGGAGTAATCACCCTTGTAGCCCTGGCTGGTGGCCAGTTCGACCAGGCCCTGGGCCAGCACCCGTTTGTGCGGATCGGTGTTGAGGACCGTCGGCAGCATGTACTGGTTCCACTGCCCGAGGAAGTTGAAGATGCCCACGCTGATCAGGCCCGGCTTGGCCATCGGCAGCATGACCTGGAAGAACGTCCGGGTGTGCGAGGCGCCGTCGATCATCGCCGCTTCCGCCACCTCTCCCGGCATCGTCCGGAAGAAAGACGTGAGGAAGAAGACCGTGAACGGCAGCGAGTACGCGATGTAGACCAGGACCAGCCCGTAGGTCGTGTTGAGCAGGCCCATGTTGTTCATCACGAAGAACAACGGGACCAGCGCCAGGATGATCGGAAAGCTCATCCCGCCGATGAACAGGTAGTAGATGAAGCGGTTCCCGGGGAAGTCGAAGCGCGCCAGCACATACGCGGCCATGGAGCCGAGCAGCAGCGTGCCGACGAGCGAGAAGCCGACCACCACGATGGTGTGACCGAAGTACTCACTCATGTGCGCCTGGTTCCAGGCGCGCGACCAGTTCTCGAAGTGCAGGCGGTCCGGCAGCTTCCAGGGCGCCGTGAGGATGTCGTGATCGTTCTTGACGGACGACATCACCGCCCACAGCAGCGGCAGCGCGGCCAGAGCGGCCCAGATGATCAGGATGCCGTGCGAGAAGAAGTTGAGGGTCTTGCCCTCGGTGGGCTTCTCCTCGACGACCGGCACCGGCGGCGTCTCGATCGGCGGCTCCGGGTCCTTCGTGACGTCGGCCGGAGGGGTGTCAGTGGTCTTCATCAGAACTCCAGCCGCTCGCGCCGGCCCAGTCGCATCACGATGGCCGCGAAGACCAGGGTGACGGCGAGAAGCCCGACGCCGATCGTTGTCGCGTATCCGGCCTGACCGTCACGGAACGCCGCCTGATAGACGTACAGGGGCAGCACCGTGGTCGAGTAGGCGGGGCCGCCCGGCCCCACGCTCATGATCTGCACGACCGTGAACGCTTCGGCGCCGAGGGCCAGGATGCCCATGTAGACCCAGCCGGACTGCACGGTGTCCCAGAGCAGCGGCAGGGTGACCTTGAAGAAGGTGGTGATCCGGCTCGCCCCGTCCAGCAGCGCGGCCTCGTAGAACTCCTTCGGTATCGACGCCATGCCGGCGGAGAAGAGCACCACGTAGAAACCGACCTGGGACCAGACGAGGACGGCCGCGATGCACCAGAGGGCCAGCTTCGGGTCACCGAGCCAGTTCGGCTGGATACTGCCCAGCCCGACCGCGTCGAGGGTGCTGTTGAGGACGCCGCCGTTGGGGTTGTACATGAAGCGGAAGAGCAGGGCCACGATCGCGATCGACAGCACCTGCGGGAAGAAGTACACGATCTTGTAGAACCCCGAGCCGCGTACGCCCGCGATCGCGGCACCCTTACGGCGCCGCCCGCCCACATTGATCATGAACGCGAAGAACAGCGCGAGGCCGAGCGTCACCAGCGGCAGCAACAGCACATACAGCACGCTGTGTTCCAACGACTTCCAGAAGACGTCGTCCTGGAACATCCGGCTGTAGTTGTCGAAGCCGACCATCTTGAAGTCCGGGCTCAGACCGGTCCAGTCGGTGAACGAGTAGTAGATCGACTGAATGAACGGCCAGATGACGAAGACACCGTACAACACCAGTGGGAGCGACAGAAATCCCACAATGAACCCGTATTTACCGTGTTGCATGGTTACCGACCTCGATCTTCCGGCCATCGCCGCCGCTGGTGACGCTTGCTCACTGGTGCTTGTAGTGCTTGATCGACTGGTCCTTGGCGGCCGCGTCGGCATACGCCTGGCACTTCTTGACGGCCTCGGCCGGCGTCATCCGGCCTGCCATCATCTCGCCGAGGACGGACACGCCGATCTGCTCCTTCTGGAGCTTCACGTACCAGTCCTGGAGCCGGGGGTTGAGCACGTTGGTACCGGCGGCCTTCAGCGCGTCGATGCCCGACTGGAGCGCCGTGGAGAGCGACAGGCCGTCCGTACCGCCATTGAGGGCGGAGAGCGACTTCACCTTCGAGGTGAAGTTCTTCGACGAGGCCTCGCTGAGCATGATGCGCAGCTGCTCCATGCCCGCCAGCGGGTTCTTCGCCTTCGCGGGGACGATGAAGGGCTCGCCACCGGACGCCCAGAGGGTGCCGAAAGGCAGCTTGTCCGACGAGTCGAGACTCGAGGGCGCGCCGACCTTCATCTGGAAGTCCTTGGGCGTGGTCTTCGAGGCCTCGTTCTCCACCCAGGAACCGTTGGGGATGAACAGCGCCTTGCCACCGGTCCACGCGGTCTGGGACTGGATGTGGTCCATCCCGGGCGTGCCCTTGAGGATGTAGCCCTTCTTGAAGAGCTCGTAGTACGCGTCGAAGCCCGCCTTGACGGCCGGGTCCTTCCAGGCGTTCGGCTCCAGGTTGTCGATCTTGTCGAGGACCTCACGGCCACCGATCTTGCCGATGAAGGGGTACAGCGAGAACGGGATGTAGTACGGGTACTTACCCGCGTACGTCCAGCCGGCGATGCCCTTCTTCTTCGCCTTGGCGCAGACCGAGAGCATCTCGTCCCAGGTCTTGGGGTACTCCACCTCGAGCTTGTCCAGGGCGGTCTGCGAGTACCACACGCCGTAGACGGTGTACGCGTAGTTGAAGATCCAGCAGGGCTCGCCGTCGTACTGGCCCATCTCCACGATGCCCGGGCGCAGCGTGTCCCTGACCTTCTTGCTCGGGTCGTCGACGGACGGCGCGTCCAGCAGCGGAGTGAGGTCGGTCAGCTGGTTCTTGCCGACCAGGACACCCATGTCCATCTGCTCGGCGCCCGAGTTGTCGATCAGGTCCGGCGGGGTGCCACCGTTGAAGCGCGGCTGAAGCTCCGACTGGATCTTCTGGGTGGACGAGAAGTGCACCTTCGACTTCGGGTGCGCCTTCGAGTACAGCGCATTGGCGTCCTTGGCGTACTGCGTGCCGAAGCCACCGTCGAAGAGCACCATGTCGAGCGGTGCGGTCTCGTTGATGCCGAGCGGGTTGTTGGCGCTCTTCGTCCCCTTGGTGACCTTTTTGTCGCCGCCGCTGTCGCTGCTCGCACAGGCGGACAGGAAGCTCATCGTCGGGACGGTGATCAGGCCGAGCGCGGCAGACCGCTTGATCAGATCACGACGGCCGAGGCCCTCATTGGTGCGGGCGGAGGTGGATCCCATGCTCAAGTCCTCGCCTTCTACAGGACTCAGGCGGTGTACCGGTCGCCCGTTGAGAATTCGCCTCAGGCGAAGGGCCCCGCCACCGCGGTCAGTTGAAGCTGGGTTGTACGTGGCTGCAGGAGGGAAGACTGGGAATGCGGACGAGGATGCTCCGAAGCTCCCCCGCCTGATCCCCGCCCCCCTGGACCGCTGCCGAAAAGCGGCTAGGCGGACGCCGACAGGTATAGTCCACTTCCCTTGAGCTGGGCAAGATCGAATGCACGTTTACGCGACAGTCTTTCCCGAGTTGAGACCTCACGGACATCTGGACCCTTGCGTACCGGACCGCCCCACCGCAAATGGGAGCGCGCACCTCTCACTCGTATGCACCACGCAACACCCTTGACGCCACCCGCCACTTGCCTTCCTACTGGACCTTGCGCACATGACTGACAACGTTGTCCAAGCGCTAGGTGAGAGGAAAGGCCCCTCATGCAGACCAGACCACGACGGAGAGCCGGCTCGGCCGCCGCCCTGGTGGCGGCCGCTTTCGTGCTTGTCGTGACGGCACAGGGCGCTGCCGTTGCCCGGCCGACCCATCCACACGGCGCGGACAAGGAGTTCAGCTCCTCGTTCGAAGCCGACCAACCGCAGCCGGATTGGCGCAATACCGTAGACATCGGGCCGGACGGGAAGAAGCGCGCCTCCGGGATCGACGGCAACGTCACTTCCGGCATACCGGGCGATGTGACCGACCATGTCGTCGCGGTGCGCGCCAGCGACGAGAACGCAGGAAGCGGCGAGGGCAAGGGAAGCCTCGTCGACGGCGACTCGTCCACCAAATGGCTGGCTTTCCACCCGACCGCCTGGGTGGAGTTCGATCTCGACGAGGCGGTCAAGATCACGCAGTACGTGATGACGTCCGCCAACGATCACGACGAGCGGGACCCGAAGGACTGGACCCTGCAGGGGTCCACCGACGGGAAGGACTGGAAGACCCTGGACACCCGGCAGGGCCAGAGCTTCGACAAGCGTTTCCAGGCCAAGACGTACGACCTCACGGACGCGTCCACCGCCTATGCGCACTACCGGCTGAACATCACGGCCAACAACGGCGCGACGGACGCCACCCAGCTCGCCGACGTTCAGTTCTCGAACGGTGACACCAGCACGCCGGCGCCCCAGGATATGACCACCAGGATCGACAGCGGCCCGCTGTCCTCGCCGACCGCGAAGACCGGTGCGGGTTACACCGGAGTCCGGTCGCTGCGCTACGCCGGTACGCAGAAGGGTGACGGCCGGGCCTACTCATACAACAAGGTCTTCGACGTCAACACCCCCATCGTCCGTAATACCGAGCTGTCGTACATGCTCTTCCCCGAGATGAAGAAGGGCGATCTCAGCTACTCCGCCACCAATGTCTCGGTCGATCTGGCCTTCACCGACGGTACGTACCTGAGTGACCTCAAGGCCACCGACACCAACGGCGGACTGCTGACCCCGCAGGGGCAGGGGGCGGCCAAGCGGCTCTACGTCAATCAGTGGAACCAGGTCCGGGCGAACATCGGCCAGGTGGCAGCCGGCAAGACGGTCGACCGGATCCTGGTCGCCTACGACTCCCCCAAGGGCCCTGCGACCTTCCGGGGCTGGATCGACGACATCTCGCTCAAGGTGAAGGCCCCCGAGAAGCGGCTCAAGCATCTCTCGGACTACGCACTCACCACCCGTGGCACCAATTCCAGTGGGTCGTTCTCGCGCGGCAACAACTTCCCGGCGACCGCCGTCCCGAACGGTTTCAATTTCTGGACCCCGGTCACCGACGCCGGCTCCACCAGCTGGCTCTACAACTACGCGAGCCGTAACAACGACGACAACCTGCCCACCATCCAGGCTTTCAGCGCCAGTCACGAGCCGAGCCCCTGGATGGGCGACCGACAGACCTTCCAGCTGATGCCCTCGGTGGCCGCCGGCGTCCCGGACGCCTCGCGCACCCAGCGGCAGCTGCCCTTCAAGCACGAGAACGAGGTCGCGAAGCCCCACTACTACGGGGTCACCTTCGAGAACGGCCTCAAGGCGGAGATGACGCCGACCGACCACGCGGCGATGATGCGGTTCACCTATCCCGGTGACAACGCGTCCATGATCTTCGACAACGTCAACAACGACGGAGGGCTGACCCTCGACCCGAAAACCGGGTCGTTCAGCGGTTACTCGGACGTCAAGAGCGGCGGCTCCACCGGAGCCACCCGGCTGTTCGTGTACGGCGTCTTCGACACCCCGGTCACCGAGGGGTCCAAGCTCAGCGGTGGTGGCGGCGACAACGTCACCGGCTACCTGCGCTTCAAGCCGGGCAAAAACCGTACGGTCACGCTGCGCATGGCGACCTCCCTGATCGGCCTCGACCAGGCGAAGGCGAACCTGGCCCAGGAGCTCCCCGCGTCGGCCACCTTCGCGGGCACCGAGGCGAAGGCGCAGTCGCAGTGGGACAAAATCCTCGGCAAGATCGAGGTACAGGGCGCCGACCACGACCAGCTGACCTCGCTCTACTCCTCCCTCTACCGGCTGTACCTGTACCCGAACTCCGGGTCCGAGAAGGTCGGTTCGAAGGTCCAGTACGCGAGCCCGTTCTCCGCGCACACCGGTGAGAACACCCCCACCCACACCGGCGCGAAGGTCGTCGACGGTTCGGTCTACGTCAACAACGGCTTCTGGGACACCTACCGGACCACCTGGCCCGCGTACTCGTTCCTCACCCCGAAGAAGGCCGGGGAGATGGTCGACGGCTTCGTCCAGCAGTACAAGGACGGCGGCTGGATCTCCCGCTGGTCGTCCCCCGGCTACGCCGACCTGATGACGGGCACCAGCTCGGACGTGGCCTTCGCGGACGCCTATGTGAAGGGCGTGAAGTTCGACGCGAAGGCGGCGTACGAAGCGGCTCTGAAGAACGCGACGGTCGTCCCGCCGAGCTCCGGCGTCGGCCGCAAGGGAATGGACACCGCGCCGTTCCTGGGCTACGCGTCCACCGCCACCAACGAGGGCATGTCCTGGTCGATGGAGGGCTACGTCAACGACTACGGCATCGCCCAGATGGGCAAGGCCCTCTACCAGAAGACCCACGAGGCCCGTTACAAGGAGGAGTCCGACTACTTCCTCAACCGGGCGCAGAACTACGTCAAGCTCTTCGACCCCGAGGTCGGCTTCTTCCAGGGCAAGGACCTCAACGGGAAGTGGCGGCTGCCGGCCGACCAGTACGACCCGAGGGTCTGGGGCTACGACTACACGGAGACCGACGGCTGGGGCTACGCCTTCACCGCCCCTCAGGACTCCCGCGGGCTGGCCAACCTCTACGGCGGCCAGGCAGGTCTCGCGAAGAAGCTGGACACCTACTTCTCCACCCCGGAGACGGCGTCCCAGGAGTTCGCGGGTTCGTACGGCGGAATCATCCACGAGATGACCGAGGCGCGTGACGTACGGATGGGCCAGTACGGCCACAGCAACCAGGTCGCGCACCACGTCACCTACATGTACGACGCGGCCGGTCAGCCCTGGAAGGCCCAGGAGAAGATCCGCGAGGTGCTGGGGCGGCTCTACACCGGCAGCGACATCGGCCAGGGCTACCACGGCGACGAGGACAACGGTGAGCAGTCGGCCTGGTACATCTTCTCGTCCCTGGGCTTCTACCCCCTGGTGATGGGCAGCGGTGAATTCGCCATCGGCTCACCGCAGTTCACGAAGGCGACCGTCCACCTGGACAACGGCCGCGACCTGGTCGTGAAGGCTCCGAACAACAGCAACGAGAACATCTATGTGCAGAGCCTGAAGGTCAACGGCAAGACCTGGAACTCCACCGCCCTGCCCAACGACGTGCTGACGCACGGGGGAACCCTGGACTTCACCATGGGCTCCAAGCCGTCGAACTGGGCCACCGGCAAGAAGGCGGCCCCGGTCTCCATCACCAAGGACGACAAGGTGGCGACGCCGCGCGAGGACGCGATCAGCGGGCCCGGTGCGCTCTTCGACAACACCTCGGCCACCAGCGCCTCGTTCACCTCGGTCGACCTGCCGGTGAACTCCGCGACCCGTCCGGTGCAGTACACGCTCACCTCGGCGGACAAGGCGAAGGCGCCGGCCTCCTGGGTGCTCGAAGGGTCCAACGACGGCGCGCAGTGGACATCGTTGGACAAGCGCTCGGGAGAGGCCTTCTCCTGGGACAAGCAGACCCGGGTCTTCACGGTGGACCACCCGGGCACGTACACCAAGTACCGCCTGGTGAGCACGGACCCGGCGACTCTCGCGGAGGTGGAACTGCTGTCCTGATCGCACTGTCGTGAAGGGGGGCCGGTACGCAATGCGTACCGGCCCCCCTTCGTTCGTCCCGCCCCGGTGTGTCAGTCCTGCTCGATATCGAGCCGTTCGCCCACGACCGAGACCCGGTAGGGCCGGTCGGTGTCGGCGGTGACCCGGACCGTGCCCCCCGCGCGAACCACCCGGTAGGTCGCTGCAGTGGCACCGGTGAGGTCCGGGACCGTCACCGTACGGATGAAGTCACCGCTCCCCTCCGGGGCGAAGACCCGCAGCTCCGGACCATCGGTCCAGTCACCGTCGGGGCGCGAGACGTCCGCGCCCAGCGCGAGCACCGCGCCGGGGCGGACCAGCAGCGGCAGGCTGTCGAAGCCGTACGTATCGTCGCGCCAGGCCGGACCGGTGACGGTCTCGCCGGACAGCAGGTGGGTCCAGGTGCCCTCGGGCACGTAGTACTCGACCCGGCCTTCCTCGCTGAACACCGGGGCCACCAGCAGGTCCGGGCCGAGCAGGTACTGCCGGTCCAGGGTGCGGCTCGCCGGGTCGTCGGGGAACTCCAGCAGCATCGGGCGCATCACCGGCACCCCGGTGCGGTGCGCCTGCACGGCCGCGCCGTACAGGTACGGCATCAGCCGGTGCTTCAGCTCGGTGAACTGCCGGGCCACGGCCACCGCTTCGTCGCCGAACTCCCACGGCACCCGGTAGGACGACGAGCCGTGCAGCCTGCTGTGCGAGGAGAGCAGCCCGAAGGCCAGCCAGCGCTTGAACACGGCGGGGTCCGGGGTTCCTTCGAAGCCGCCGATGTCGTGGCTCCAGAAGCCGAAGCCGGACAGCGAGAGGGAGAGTCCGCCGCGCAGCGACTCGGCCATCGCGCCGAACGACGACCAGCAGTCGCCGCCCCAGTGCACGGGGAACTGCTGGCCACCGGCCGTGGCCGAGCGGGCGAACAGCACCGCGTCACCCGGCCCGCGCTCCTTCTCCAGGAGTTCGAAGACGGCCTTGTTGTAGAGGTGCGTGTAGTAGTTGTGCATGCGCTCCGGGTCCGAGCCGTCGTGCCAGACGACATCGGTCGGGATGCGCTCCCCGAAGTCGGTCTTGAAGCCGTCCACGCCCTGGTCGAGCAGCACCTTCAGCTTGCTCCGGAACCAGGCGGTCGCCTCCGGGTTGGTGAAGTCCACCAGGGCCATTCCGGCCTGCCAGCGGTCCCACTGCCAGATGTCGCCGTCGGCCGTGCGGACGAAGTAGCCCTTCTCGGCGCCCTCCGCGTAGAGGGCGCTCTTCTGCGCGATGTACGGGTTGATCCAGACGCAGATCCGCAGCCCCCTCGCCTTCAGCCGGGCCAGCATGCCGACCGGGTCGGGGAAGGTCTGCGGGTCCCAGGCGAAGTCCGACCACTGGTACTCGCGCATCCAGAAGCAGTCGAAGTGGAAGACGGACAGCGGGATCCCGCGCTCCTTCATGCCGTCGACGAAGGAGGCGACGGTCGCCTCGTCGTAGGAGGTGGTGAACGACGTGGTCAGCCAGAGGCCGAAGGACCAGGCCGGGGGCAGCGCGGGCCGGCCGGTGAGCGCGGTGTACCGGCCGAGCACCTCCTTGGGCGTGGGGCCGGCGACGACGTAGTACTCGAGCGTCTGGTCCTCGACGCTGAACTGCACCTGACCGACGGCTTCGGAGCCGACCTCGAAGGAGACCTTGCCGGGGTGGTTGACGAAGACGCCGTAACCGCGCGACGAGAGGTAGAACGGGACGTTCTTGTAGGCCTGTTCGCTGCTGGTGCCGCCGTCGGCCTGCCACATGTCGACGATCTGGCCGTTCTTCACATAGGGCGTGAAGCGCTCCCCCAGGCCGTGGACGGTCTCGCCCACCCCGAGTGACAACTGGGCGAACATGTGGTGCGCGCCGTCGGCCAAGGTGGCGAAGGCGGTCCCCTTGCGGCCGGCCGCCGTCAGCAGCGCCCCGTCCGGCCCCCGGAACTCCAGGGTGAACGTGCCCTCGGTGGGGAGCCGGAGGGTCAGCGGTCCACTGGTCAGCTCGGCGGCGGCGCCGTCCGTCCGGGTGGTCGCGGCGGCGGTCCCGGTGGCTCCCGGCAACTCGAAGTCGGGGCCGCGGTGGCGCCGGCCCGCGTGGTGGGTGACGCGCACCCCGATGATCCCCTCGGCGGGCGCGAACGCCTCCACCGTGAGCAGCGGCGCGTTCAGGGTGTCCCCGCGCCGTTCGACTCGCTGGACGGCGGCGTAGGCGATGAGACGGTCGGCTGCGAGCTGCAGGTCGCGGAGGTCGGTGGCGTACGAGGTGTGCACACCGTCGCGCATCTGCCAGAAGCCGTCGGTGAACTTCATGGGGGTCCTTAGCCGTTCGTTCAGGTGAGTACGCATTTGATCGTACACAAAACAAATCGCGGGACGCCGCAGGCAAACCCACCCGGCGAGCTGCCGGAACACAGAACGTGACCCGCGAATCACGGAGGGGGTCTAGAAACCGTCGAGCGAATGCAGTATTAGTACTGTCAGAAAACAAATCGCTGTGCAGCCGTCCCTTCCTTCGTCGACAAGAGGCAGATCATGTCGGATCGATTCACCCCCACCAGCGCTGACAGGTTCACCTTCGGTCTGTGGACCGTCGGGTGGCGGGGCAACGACCCCTTCGGTGAGCCCACCCGCGCCGCCCTGGACCCCGTCGAATCCGTCGAGCGGCTGGCCGAGCTCGGCGCGCACGGCGTGACGTTCCACGACGACGACCTGATTCCGTTCGGCTCGTCGGACAGTGAGCGGGCGGCGCTCGTCACACGCTTCAAGGACGCGCTGGACCGCACCGGTCTCAAGGTGCCGATGGCCACCACCAACCTCTTCACCCACCCGGTGTTCAAGGACGGCGGCTTCACCGCCAACGACCGGGACGTCCGCCGGTTCGCGCTGCGCAAGGTCATCCGCAACATCGACCTCGCGGCCGAGCTGGGCGCCGAGACCTACGTCGCCTGGGGCGGCCGCGAGGGCGCGGAGTCCGGTGGCGCCAAGGACGTACGGGTGGCGCTCGACCGGATGAAGGAGGCCTTCGACCTGCTCGGCGAGTACGTCGTCGACCAGGGCTACAACCTGCGCTTCGCGATCGAGCCCAAGCCCAACGAGCCGCGCGGCGACATCCTGCTGCCCACCGTCGGCCACGCCCTGGCCTTCATCGAGCGCCTGGAGCGCCCGGAGATGTACGGCGTGAACCCGGAGGTCGGCCACGAGCAGATGGCCGGGCTCAACTTCCCGCACGGCATCGCCCAGGCCCTGTGGGCGGGCAAGCTGTTCCACATCGACCTGAACGGCCAGTCGGGCATCAAGTACGACCAGGACCTGCGCTTCGGCGCCGGTGACCTGCGCCAGGCCTTCTGGCTGGTCGACCTGCTGGAGACCGCCGGTTACGAAGGCCCGCGGCACTTCGACTTCAAGCCGGTCCGCACCGACGGCTTCGACGGGGTCTGGGAGTCCGCGAAGAACTGCATGCGCAACTACCTGATCCTCAAGGAGCGCGCGCTGGCCTTCCGCGCCGACCCGGCCGTACAGGAAGCGCTGGCCGCCTCCCGTCTTGACGAGCTCGCGCAGCCCACCGCGGCCGACGGCGTCAAGAGCCTGCTCGCGGACCGCTCCGCGTACGAGGAGTTCGACGTCGCGGCGGCTGCAGGGAAGAGCATGGCCTTCGAGGCGCTCGACCAGCTCGCCATGGAGCACCTGCTCGGCGTCCGCTGACCGTCCCGGGGTGACCGGCGGCCCGGCCGCCGGACACCCCGCGGGCCGGGGCACCGCCCGGCCCACTCACCCTCGGCGTATGGACACCCTCCGCCTACGGACCTGCCGGATCCGTATCGGGCCGTGCGCCACCACCTCGTCGGGACAAGGCGTCCCCCCGGGCCGGCACCCCTCCCATGCAAGGGCACCACCGTGACAACTCACCCCCCGGACAGCACGCGCCCTCGGCCGCGCCGTCACCGCCGAAGGGTTCTCGTCCCGCTCGGTCTTGTCTCCGCGTTCGTCGCCGCCGCGGCTCTCTCCGGTTGCGGCCAGCAGCGCGACCCCGATGTGTACACCGTCCTGAACTCGTCGACCGACGAGTCCTACCACCGCTGGGACGCGGACACGCTGTCCCGGTGCAGCAAGCAGCTCGGGGTGCGGATCGAGCAGCAGAGCGTGCCGGCCGCGCAGGTGATGACGAAGGCGCTGCGGATGGCGTCCTCGAAGTCGTTGCCCGATGTGCTCCAGCTGGACGCGTCCGAGATGCCCACCTTCGCCGAGGCCGGCGGGCTGATACCGCTGAAGGATCTCGGCCTGTCCACCCGGGACGTCCCGGACGGCATCGTCAACTTCGGCTCATACAAGGGGACCTACTACGGCGCCGCCCGCACGGTGAACACCCTGGCGTTGTTCTACAACAAGGACATCCTCGCCAAGGCCGGTCTGAAGGTGCCCACCACCTGGGCGGAGATGCGGGAGACCGCGAAGCAGCTCACCCGGGGCAAGCGCTACGGCCTGGCCCTGAGCGCCGGCGGCGCGGAGGACGGGGTCTTCCAGTTCACGCCGTTCATGTGGTCCAACGGCGGTGACGAGACGAAGCTGGACAGCCCGCAGGTCGTCGAGGCGCTCGACTACTGGAAGAGCCTGCTGAAGGACCGCTCGCTGTCCAAGTCCACGGTGAACTGGACCCAGGCGGACGTCAACGACCAGTTCATGGCGGGCAACGCGGCCATGATGATCAACGGTCCCTGGCAGGTGGAGACGCTCAACACCAAGAAGAGCCTGCACTGGGGCATGGCGAAGATCCCGGTGCCCCGGGCCGGCGACGACTCGGTGGGGCCGCTGGGCGGTGGCGTGCTGACCGTGCCCAACACCGGGGACGGCAAGCGGCAGAAGATGGCCGCCCGGATCATCACCTGCATGTCCAGCGAGCAGGAGGAGATCACCTACGCGCTGAACAGCTGGATGGTGCCCGCCAACGAGAAGGCCGCAGCGGTCTGGCGCAAGAAGGTCCCGGAGCTGAGCTCCCTCGCCGACCAGGTCGCCACCGCCCGGTCGCGCACCGCCGAGCTCGGTGCCGGCTGGTCGTCGGTCTCGCTGGCGCTGCAGAGCGCCTTCCAGTCCGCACTCACCGGTGAGTCCAGTGAGGCCGCCCTCAAACGCGCCCAGCAGCGCGCCACGAGCGGGAACTGAGGTAACTGAACCCATGTCGACCACCACTGCTTCCGCCGCCGCGCCCCTGCCGCAGACGTCCACCGCCCAGAAGAAGGTGAGCCCGGCCCGCAACAGGCGCCGCAGGAAGCTCACCCAGTGGGGTTTCATCGCCCCAGCCGTCATCTTCATGGTGCTGTTCTTCGGCTACCCGCTCGTCCGCAACGTCGTGATGAGCTTCCAGGACTACTCGCCGTCCACGTTCTTCACCGGCAAGGCTCCGTTCAACGGCACCGCCAACTGGAGCGACGTCTTCAAGGACGAACTGTTCGGCAAGGCCCTCTGGCACACCATCGTCTTCACCATCGGCTCGCTGATCGGCCAGTTCTGCATCGGGCTCGGCCTCGCCGTCTTCTTCAGCCGGCGCTTCCCGCTGAATGGTCTGCTGCGGTCGCTGATCCTGCTGCCCTGGCTGGTCCCCATGGTCGTGTCCGGCGTCGTCTGGCGGCGCGTCTTCGACCAGGACACCGGCGTCCTCAACTCCTTCCTCGCCACCGTCGGCTTCGGTGGCCACACACCGTGGCTGACCAGCACCAGCATGGCGCTGGTCTCGGTGATTCTGGTCAACATCTGGATCGGCATCCCCTTCAACATGGTGATCCTCTACGGAGGGCTCCAGGAAGTCCCCAAGGAGCTGCACGAGGCTGCTTCGCTCGACGGTGCCTCCGCCTGGCGCACCTTCCGGTCCGTCACGCTGCCTCTGCTCAAGCCGGTGATCACCGTGGTGCTGGTGCTCGGTTTCATGTCGACGGTGAAGATTCTCGACCTGGTCCTCGCCCTCACCGACGGCGGACCCGCGGACTCCACCCAGACCCTGGGCACGCTCACGTACCAGAACTCCTTCGTCCAGCTGGACTTCGGCGCCGGCGCCGTGGTCGGCAACATCCTGATCCTGATCTCCGCCGTCTTCGCGGTGTTCTATCTGCGGGCCAACCGCAACGAGGGGAAGTGACCGGCATGGCGACCACTGCCCCCGCCGCCCCGCCGACGGACGGCAACAAGCCGAAGCGCCGCTGGGGTGCGACCGTCTTCGGCGTGCTCGTGCTCTGCGTGATGCTCTTTCCGCTGTACTGGATGGTCAACACGGCGCTGCAGCCCGCTTCGGGACTGCTCGAGGTGCACCCGGTCCCGGAGAGCCTCGACCTGTCGGGCTTCCGCTCCGCCCTCTCCGATCAGGGCACCCATCTGCTCACCTCGCTCGCCGTCGCCCTGGGCGCCGTGGTCATCTGCCTGGTGATCGCCGCGCCGGCCGCCTACGGTCTCTCCCAGTTCAAGCTGCGCGGCACCAGGACCATCGTGTTCGGAACCCTGATCACCCAGATGGTGCCCGGCATCGTCATCGCCAACGCCCTCTACAGCGCCTACGTGGACCTCGGCCTGGTCAACTCCTACTTCGGGCTGATGCTCGCGGACGCCTCGCTGGGCATTCCGTTCGCGATCGTGCTGATGCGCGCCTTCATGGTGGCCATCCCGCGTGAGGTCATCGA
This sequence comes from Streptomyces sp. NPDC051322, assembly GCF_040689485.1. Classification (NCBI taxonomy): domain Bacteria; kingdom Bacillati; phylum Actinomycetota; class Actinomycetes; order Kitasatosporales; family Streptomycetaceae; genus Streptomyces; species Streptomyces sp. NPDC051322. The sequence goes on from NZ_JBFBAK010000007.1 coordinate 238,529, forward strand.
GGCGGCCGAGGTGGACGGCGCGGGGCGGTTGCGTACCTTCGTCCAGGTCGTGCTGCCGATGAGCCGCAACTCGCTGATCACCGCGGGGTTGTTCTCGTTCCTGTACGCCTGGAGCGACTTCATGTTCGCCCTCACGCTGAACACCACGGACGATGTCAAACCCATCACGCTGGGCATCTACCAGTATCTCGGCGCGCACGTCGGCGACTGGGGTTCGGTGATGGCCGCTTCGGTGCTGTCGGCGATCCCCGCGGCCGTACTCCTCGTCCTGTCCCAGAAGTACATCGCTGCCGGAATCACCGGCGGCTCGGTCAAGTAAGGTCCCGCATGCCAGAGCTGCCCGTCTTCCCGCCCGGATTCGTCTTCGGCGCGGCCACCGCCTCGTACCAGATCGAGGGTGCCGTGCGGGAGGACGGCCGTGGCCCGTCCATCTGGGACACCTACAGTCATCTCCCGGGCGCCACGGATCGCGGTGACACCGGCGATGTCGCCTGTGACCACTACCACCGCTACCCGGAGGACGTGGCGCTGCTGCGTGACCTGGGTGTGGAGTCCTACCGCTTCTCCGTGGCGTGGCCGCGTATCCAGGCCGAGGGCTCCGGGCCGGCCAACCCCAAGGGGCTCGACTTCTACTCCCGGCTGGTCGACTCGCTGCTCGAAGCGGGCATCGAGCCGGCTGCCACCCTCTACCACTGGGACCTGCCGCAGACGCTGGAGGACCGCGGTGGCTGGCGGGTGCGGGACACCGCGGAGCGGTTCGCCGAGTACACGGCGGTCGTCGCCGAGCACCTGGGTGACCGGGTGCCGCGCTGGATCACTCTCAACGAGCCCTGGTGCAGCGCCTTCCTGGGCTACGCGGTGGGCCGGCACGCGCCCGGCGCCAAGGAGGGCACCGGCGCGCTGGCCGCCGCCCACCACCTGCTGGTCGGCCACGGCCTGGCCATGAAGGCCCTGCGTGCGGCGGGTGTCCGCGAGGCGGGGATCACTCTCAACCTGGACCGCAACCTCCCGGCGAGGGACTCCGACGCCGATCTGGCCGCGGTGGTCCGCGCCGACACCCTGCACAATCTGGTGTGGACCGAGCCGATCCTCGCGGGCCGCTACCCGGCCACCGAGGAGGAGACCTGGGGCGAGCTGATCACCGCGCAGGGCTTCCGCCGGGACGGCGATCTGGAGCTGATCGCGCAGCCGATGGACTTCCTGGGGATCAACTACTACCGGCCGATCGTGGTCGCGGCCGCCCCGCACCGGGAACCCGATCCGGCGCGCCGGGTCGCCACCGACAACCGCTTCGCCGAGACGCAGTACCCGAACGTCCGGCGCACCGCGATGGGCTGGCCGGTCGTCCCCGAGTCCTTCACCGATCTGCTGACCGCCCTGAAAGCCGCCTACGGGGACGCGCTGCCGCCGGTGTACATCACCGAGAACGGCTCGGCGGAACCGGACACCGTCGACCCGGACGGCGCCGTCCACGACGCCGACCGGGTCGAGTACCTCCGGAGTCATCTGACGGCGTTGCGGGCCGCCATGGACGCGGGGGTCGATGTGCGGGGTTACTACGTCTGGTCGCTGCTCGACAACTTCGAGTGGGCGCTCGGTTATGCCAAGCGGTTCGGGATCGTCCGGGTCGACTACGACACCCTGGTACGCACCCCGAAGGACAGCTACCACTGGTACCGGCAGCTGATCGCGGCGCACCGGAGTTAGCCGCAGGCAACTGAACGACAGAGGGCCGCACCCCGTTACCGGAGTGCGGCCCTTCCGTGCGTGATCCCTACTTGCGGATCAGGCTGCGCAGCACGTACTGCATGATGCCGCCGTTGCGGTAGTAGTCCGCCTCGCCGGGGGTGTCGATGCGAACGACCGCGTCGAACTCCACGCCTGTGTCGGTGGACACCTTGACCGTGCGGGGGGTCACGCCGTTGTTCAGCTCGGTCACGCCGGTGAAGGAGAAGGTCTCCTGGCCGGTGAGGCCGTAGGACTCGGCGGTCTTGCCCTCCGGGAACTGCAGCGGCAGGACGCCCATGCCGATGAGGTTCGAGCGGTGGATGCGCTCGTACGACTCGGCGATGACGGCCTTGACGCCGAGCAGCGCGGTGCCCTTGGCCGCCCAGTCGCGGGACGAGCCCGAACCGTACTCCTTGCCGGCCAGGATGGTCAGCGGGATGCCGGCCGCCTGGTAGTTCTGCGAGGCGTCGAAGATGAACGACACCGGACCTTCGGGCTGGGTGAAGTCGCGGGTGTAGCCGCCTTCGGTGCCCGGGGCGATCTGGTTGCGCAGCCGGATGTTCGCGAAGGTGCCGCGGATCATCACCTCGTGGTTGCCGCGCCTCGAACCGTACGAGTTGAAGTCGCGGCGCTCGACACCGTGCTCCGTCAGGTACTTGCCGGCCGGGGAGTCGGCCTTGATCGCGCTGGCCGGGGAGATGTGGTCGGTGGTCACCGAGTCGCCCAGCTTGGCGAGGACCCGGGCGCCGGTGATGTCCTCGACCGGGGCGGTCTCCATCGTCATGCCGTCGAAGTACGGGGCCTTGCGGACGTAGGTGGAGTCCGGGTCCCACTCGAAGGTGTTGCCGGTCGGGATCGACAGGGCCTGCCACTGGGCGTCGCCCGCGAAGACGTCCTGGTAGGACTTGTTGAACATGTCCTCGCCGATGGAGTTGGCGACGACGTCGTTGACCTCGGCCTCGGTCGGCCAGATGTCCTTGAGGTAGACCGGCTTGCCGTCCTGGTCGGTGCCGAGGACGTCCTGGGTGATGTCCACCTTCATGGAACCGGCGATGGCGTAGGCGACGACCAGCGGCGGGGAGGCCAGGTAGTTCATCTTGACGTCGGGGTTGATACGCCCCTCGAAGTTCCGGTTGCCGGAGAGCACCGAGACCACGGCCAGGTCGTGGTCGTTGACGGCCTTGGAGACCTCCTCCGGCAGCGGGCCCGAGTTGCCGATGCAGGTGGTGCAGCCGTAACCGACCAGGTTGAAGCCGACCTTGTCGAGGTACGGGGTCAGACCCGCCTTGTCGAAGTAGTCGGTGACGACCTTGGAGCCGGGGGCGAGGGTGGTCTTGACCCACGGCTTGCGGGTCAGGCCCCTCTCGACCGCCTTCTTCGCGACCAGCGCGGCGGCGACCATGACGTACGGGTTCGAGGTGTTGGTGCAGGAGGTGATCGCGGCGACCGTGACGGCACCGTGGTCGAGGTCGTACGTCGTACCGTCGGGAGCGGTCACCGGGGTACGGCGGGTCGGCACACCGTTGTGGGTGGCCGGGGCGTCGGAGGCCGGGAAGGACTCCTTGCCCGCCTCCTCGTCGTCGGATACGTAGTTCCGGACGTCCTGAGCGAACTGCTGCTTGGCGTTGGCCAGGACGATGCGGTCCTGCGGGCGCTTGGGGCCGGCGATGGACGGGACGACCGTGGCGAGGTCGAGCTCCAGCTTCTCGGAGTAGTCCGGCTCGGCGGCCGGGTCCAGCCAGAGGCCCTGCTCCTTGGCGTACGCCTCGACCAGCGCGACCTGCTTCTCGTCACGGCCGGTCAGACGCAGGTACTTCAGCGTCTCGTCGTCGATCGGGAAGATCGCGGCGGTGGAACCGAACTCCGGCGACATGTTGCCGATGGTGGCGCGGTTCGCGAGCGAGGTGGCGCCGACGCCCTCGCCGTAGAACTCGACGAACTTGCCGACCACGCCGTGCTTGCGCAGCATCTCGGTGATGGTGAGCACCAGGTCGGTGGCGGTGGTGCCGGGGTTCAGCTCGCCGGTCAGCTTGAAGCCGACGACGCGCGGGATGAGCATGGAGACCGGCTGGCCCAGCATCGCGGCCTCGGCCTCGATCCCGCCGACGCCCCAGCCCAGCACGCCGAGGCCGTTGACCATGGTGGTGTGCGAGTCGGTGCCGACCAGCGTGTCGGGGTACGCCTGGCCGTTCCGCACCATGACGGTACGGGCCAGGTGCTCGATGTTGACCTGGTGGACGATGCCGGTGCCCGGGGGGACGACCTTGAACTCGTCGAAGGCGGTCTGGCCCCAGCGCAGGAACTGGTAGCGCTCCTTGTTGCGGCCGTACTCCAGCTCGACGTTCTGCGCGAAGGCGTCGTTGGTGCCGAACTTGTCGGCGATGACGGAGTGGTCGATGACCAGCTCTGCCGGGGCGAGCGGGTTGATCTGTGCCGCGTCGCCACCGAGCTCCTTGACGGCCTCACGCATGGTGGCGAGGTCGACGACGCACGGCACGCCGGTGAAGTCCTGCATGATCACGCGGGCCGGCGTGAACTGGATCTCCTGGTTGGGCTGGGCCTGCGAGTCCCAGCCGCCGATGGCCCGGATGTGGTCGGCGGTGATGTTAGCGCCGTCCTCGGTACGCAGCAGGTTCTCCAGCAGCACCTTCAGGCTGTAAGGGAGGCGCGCGGAGCCCTCGACCTTGTCCAGCTTGAAGATCTCGTACGACTCGTCGCCCACGCGCAGCGTGCTGCGGGCGTCGAAGCTGTTCGCCGACACGACAGTCTCCTTCATCAAATGTGCGCGTACTACCGCGCCGCGCCTCATTTTGCGGCCGGCGCCGCGGGTGCGCCTACGGCTCCTCGACCATCCGCTACAGTAAGGACTGGTTAGGTAACCCTTACTTTCGACGGCCGTCTGCGCCTTCGGCAGATATCTCGATGTCGAGATAACTCTAGTACACGACCGGCCGCAGGTCATGTGGGGACTGTCACTGCCCCTACCCGCCCCCGCCGCATCGTCACTCCAACAGCCCCCCCGACAAACTGTCATCTCATATCTGAGATAGCGTCTGCCCTATGGCAGACGACTACCTCGTACGCATCGGCAAGCTCATCCGTGACGCCCGCCAGCATCGGGGCTGGACACAGACTCAGCTGGCCGATGCGCTCTCCACCAGCCAGAGTGCCGTGAACCGCATCGAGCGCGGGAACCAGAACATCAGTCTTGAGATGATCGCCCGCATCGGCGAGGCGCTGGACAGTGAGATCGTCTCGCTCGGATACGCCGGGCCGATGCATCTGCGGGTGGTGGGCGGACGCCGGCTCTCCGGATCGATCGACGTCAAGACGAGCAAGAACGCCTGCGTGGCGCTGCTCTGCGCCTCCCTGCTCAACAAGGGCCGCACCGTGCTGCGCCGGGTGGCGCGCATCGAGGAGGTGTACCGGCTCCTCGAGGTGCTCAACTCCATCGGCGTGCGCGCCCGCTGGATCAACGACGGGAAGGACCTGGAGATCGTCCCGACCGGCCCGCTGGACATGGAAGCGATCGACGCGACGGCCGCCCGCCGCACCCGCTCGATCATCATGTTCCTCGGCCCGCTGCTGCACCGCCTGGACGCCTTCAAGCTGCCCTACGCGGGCGGATGCGACCTCGGTACGCGCACCATCGAGCCGCACATGATCGCGCTGCGCCGCTTCGGTCTGGAGATCAGCGCGACCGAGGGGCTCTACCACGCCCGGGTGGTCCGCGGCGCGGCACCCGACCGTCCGATCGTGCTGACCGAGCGCGGCGACACCGTCACCGAGAACGCGCTGCTCGCCGCCGCCCGCAATGACGGCGTGACGGTGATCCGCAACGCGTCCTCCAACTACATGGTCCAGGACCTGTGTTTCTTCCTGGAGGCCCTCGGCGTGAAGGTCGAGGGCATCGGCACCACGACGCTGACGGTGCACGGCACCCCGTCCATCGATGTCGACGTCGACTACTCGCCGTCCGAGGACCCGGTCGAGGCGATGAGTCTGCTGGCGGCCGCCGTGGTGACGGAGTCGGAGCTGACGATCCGCCGGGTGCCCGTCGAGTTCCTGGAGATCGAGCTCGCGGTCCTCGAGGAGATGGGCCTCGACCACGACCGAGGCGCCGAGTACCCGGCCGACAACGGCCGCACCCGGCTGGTGGACCTCACTGTCCGCCCCTCCAAGCTGGAAGCGCCGATCGACAAGATCCACCCGATGCCCTTCCCCGGGCTGAACATCGACAACGTGCCGTTCTTCGCGGCGATCGCTGCCGCCGCGCAGGGGCAGACCCTCATCCACGACTGGGTCTACGACAACCGGGCCATCTACCTGACGGACCTCAACCGCTTGGGCGGCCGGCTGCAACTCCTCGACCCGCACCGGGTCCTGGTCGAAGGTCCGACCCGCTGGCGAGCCGCCGAAATGATGTGCCCGCCCGCCCTGCGTCCCGCGGTGGTGGTGCTGCTGGCCATGATGGCGGCCGACGGCACATCCGTACTGCGGAACGTGTATGTGATCAACCGTGGATACGAGGAACTGGCCGAGCGGCTGAACTCGGTCGGTGCGCAGATCGAGATCTTCCGCGATATCTGAAGACCTTCACCCGGGACCAAGATCACCTGGTCCGGACGTCCGTACCCGAGAGCAAGGAAAGCCATGGCGACCGTGAGCGTCCGCTACATCGTGAACGACGTCGACGAGGCAATCTCGTTCTACTGCCGGCAGCTCGGCTTCAGCGAGGTGATGCACCCCGCTCCGACCTTTGCCATGCTCTCGCTGGGCGATCTCCGTCTCGTACTCAGCGCCGCCGGGGGCGGTCCCGGCGGCGGACAGGCCATGCCGGATGGCACGCTGCCACATCCCGGCGGGTGGAACCGCTTCACGATTGAGGTCTCGGACCTCACGGCAACCGTCGAGTCGTTGCGTGCGAGTGGTGCGCACTTCCGCAACAACATCGTGACCGGCGTGGGCGGCAGGCAGACACTGCTCGAAGACCCCTCGGGCAACCCCATCGAGCTTTTCGAACCGATCCTGCCGGAAGCCGAGCTCTCCTCGCAGGACTGACAGTTTCCGTCAGCGGCAGACCCTCCTGAACGTCTCCGCATCACGTTCTCCGCCGTTCCGGACTTCGGTCGCCGTCCACCGTTCGCCGTATCGGGTGACGTGAGCCGCGCCCTCCGCGCGTCTCTCGGTGCTTCCCAAGGACGCCCCGCAGGCTGGGGTTGATCCTTGGAGGCGTCTCATGTCTGTGCCCGCCCGCGCACCTCGCCATATGTCGAATGTCCTAGTCGCTCTGGCCGTGGGCATTCCTGCCCTTGCTCTCGCGTTCTCCAGTACCGCGGGCGCCGCCACCGGCGTTCCCGAGCCCGCTCGCCCCGGCGATGACTTCGCCGGCTCCCAGATCCTCAAGCACGAAGGCACGAGCAAGAGCGACGTCGCACTCACCGCCGCCCGGGGCACACAGGGCGTCGACGTCAGCAGTCATCAGGGCAACGTCGCATGGTCCACGCTGCGGAAGTCCGGCGTGCGGTTCGCTTACATCAAGGCGACGGAGTCCACCAGTTACAGGAACACGCACTTCACCCAGCAGTACAACGGGTCGTACAAAGCCGGGATCATCCGCGGCGCCTATCACTTCGCCACCCCCAACACATCCAGCGGCGCCACCCAGGCCAAGTACTTCCTCGCCCACGGCGGCGGCTGGTCCAAGGATGGCAAGACCCTGCCCGGCGCTCTCGACATGGAGTACAACCCGTACGGCGCCGCCTGCTACGGACTGAGCCACCAGGGCATGGTCAAGTGGGTCAGGGACTTTTCCAGGACCTACAAGGCGAAGACCGGCCGGGACGTCGTCCTGTACACCTCCACCAAATGGTGGAAGACCTGTACAGGGAACAACTCCGGATTCGGCAAGACCAATCCGCTGTGGGTGCCGCACTACGGTTCGTCCGTCGGAGTCCTGCCTGCGGGCTGGACGTACCAGACCCTGTGGCAGTACACCTCCACGGGAGCGACGGTCGGTGACCATGACCGGTTCAATGGGAGTCTCGACCGAATGAAGGCCCTCGCAAACGGCTGACCAGCCTCCCTCGAGCAGTTGGTAGGCGCCACGCGGCCGGTGTCCCCGTAGAACGGGACACCGGCCGCGTGGCGTCCATACCCCGGTAGATGGTCCGCACCGATACCTCCCCATGTCCAGTGCCGCAGCCGGCACCCCGCGGCGGCTTGGTTACACGAACATGGGGCTTCTTCCGGGCGGGCGAAGGGGGTTGAGGCGGCCATGAGTGCCGGCGCGAGCAAGGTGATGTCGCAGAAATGGGCGTGCGGCCACGCGATCGGGGGTTGTCGGCTCGCACGGAAAATTTTCCCGGTAGCAGGTGTTGCGCTTCGATAATTCGACTGTCATCGTCGGGCCCATCACCCGACTACGAGCGCCCGACCGACTCGGTCCCTGTGTCGAAGCGCTTCGACGGTCAGCGGTTGGACAGTCCCGCCACGACAGGATTCGCCGACCGCAGTAGTCAACGCAACGAAATGGAGCCCCCCATGCGCGCAACCCTCCGCAAAAGGCCTCGAGCGATCCTCCTGGGCCTCATCGCCTCCGCGGCCGCGGCGATCGGGCTGACCGCGGCACCGGCGTACGCCGCGACGTGGTCGTCCAGCGCCCAGTACGGCACGTGGTCCAACGGCGGCTACACGCTCTACAACGACGTCTGGGGCGGCGGCGCCGGCCCGCAGACGATCTGGGCCAACTCATACAGCAACTGGGGTGTTTGGGCGAACCACCCCAACACCGGCGGCATCAAGTCGTACCCCAACGCCACCCGTTACGTGGGCAAGAAGCTCAGCGCTCTGCGATCGGTCAAGTCCAGCTTCAACGTCAGCGTGCCCTCCAGCGGCGCGTACGAGACCACGTACGACATCTGGGACACCAACCACGCCTACGAAATCATGCTCTGGATGAACAAGACCGGCGCTGTCGGCCCGCTCGGTACCTCCCAGGGCAACGTCTCGGTCGGCGGCAGCACATGGACGGTCTATAAGGGAAGCAACGGCAGCAACGCCGTCTTCTCCTTCGTCCGCACCTCCAACACCAACTCCTCGACCGTCGACGTCCTGGCCGTCATGAACTGGCTCAAGAACAGCAAGCAGTGGCTCGGCGACGTCACCCTCGGCGACGTCCAGTTCGGCTACGAGATCACGTCCTCCTCCGGCGGCCTGAACTTCAGCACGAACTCGTTCTCGGTCTCCTCCTCCTGAACAGAGACCGCCCGTCCCCCGCACGCCGGCCGAACCCGGCCGCCCCCCACTGAGACGGATCGCGGCCCTTCACGTGAGCGCATCGCGCGAAGGGCCGCTTCGCCACACCTGGCCGGGAGCGACGGGATCGTGTTCAGCAAGGACGTCCCGCGGAGCGCCCGGTGATCTCGCAGCATGCGGCCGCTTGACCTTGACACAGTGACAAGGCTTTCACTGTGTCGAGGAGGTGATCCCGATGACCATGCCCGCAGAGGGAACGACCCGAGTTCTCCGGGGACTGGAGCACAGCAGCGCGTCGGTGCGGCTGCAGGCAGCGCTGGCGGCCGGCACGACCCCGGGCCCACAGTTCGTCGACAAGCTCATCGAACGATGCGCGATGGAACCCGCGTTTCCCGTGCGCGAAATGCTCACCTGGGCACTCACCCGCCACTCTGCATCAATAACGGTCCCCAGGCTCATCGACGAACTCCGCTCGGAGCGTGCGCAGGCACGAAGCCAGGCCTTGCACACGCTGTCGAAGATCGGGGATCGGCAGGCGTGGCCGGCGATCACACGGGCGCTTCTGACCGATGCCGACCACGAGGTGGCGCGGAGCGCCTGGCGGGCAGCAGTCGTACTCGTGCCCGAAGGTGAAGAACCCGCGTTGGCCGGGACGTTGGCGACACAGCTCGGGCGCGGCGAGCGTGCGATGCGGCTGAGCCTCAGCCGGGGGCTGATCGCGCTCGGTGAGGTGGTCATGCCGTATCTGCGCGCCGCGATGACGGATCTCGACCCTCGCGTACGTCAGCACGCGATCGCCACCGAACGGCTGTTGCACGACCCCGATGCCGGATTCGAGTTCGCGATCGAGGAGGCGAAGCGCAGCGTGGCACTCGAAAGAACGGGCCAGGAGGGGTGACCAGGCAGTGTTGATCGGTGAGGTGGCACAACAGTCCGGGGTCAGCGCCCGGATGCTCAGGCATTACGACTCGCTCGGCCTGGTGCGGCCAACGGGCCGTACCGAGGCGGGCTATCGCGAGTACTCCAGCGAGGACATCAGGCGGATCTTCCATATCGAGAGCCTGCGGTCCTTGGGGCTGTCGCTGCGTGACGCCGGGCGGGCGCTCGACGATCCCGGCTTCACGCCGTCGCAGCTCGTCGACGACCTCATCGGCCAAACCCGCGAACGCATTGCAACTGAGAGGGAGTTGCTCACCCGACTGGGCCGAATCGGTGCCACGGAACCCGCCGGCTGGGAGGACGTCCTCCGGATCGTCGCACTCCTCCAGGCGTTGGGGTCGCAGAGCGCCGGGAAACGCCAGCGCGCGGCCCTGTCCTCGGTCGGAGAGGTTCCGGTGCCGGTGGAAGCACTGGTCGAGGCGGTGTTGAGCGAGACGGACCCGAGCGTTGCCGGCGCCCTTCGATGGGCTCTGGCGCAATCGGGCGATGGCGGGTCGGCGCTGCTGGCAGAGGGCCTCGGCTCGCCCGTGGCCGAGGTGCGGAAACGTGCCGTCCAGTCCATCGCCGAGATGCCGGACGGCACGGCGACCGCACTGCTGCGGGACGCTCTCACGAACCCCGACGTCGTGGTTCGCAGATGCGCGGCTCTGGCGCTCGGGGCACGTGGAGGAGCCGACGCGGTTCCGACGCTCATCGACATGGTCGTCGAAGAGGCGAACGACGTCGATGCCGCCGATGCGCTGAGCGCGTTGGCGAGTGATCCCTCGCTGGCGGAAGAGATCGCCACCGGGCTCATCGGCTGCCTCGCCCACGACACCGCTGCCTCGTCTGCACGTCGGCGGCTGACCCAGGCGCTCGCGGATATTCCGGGGAGCACGGCGTCACGTGCCCTCGCGGATCTGACACATGACGAAGACCGTGCCGTCGCGCTCACTGCGACATACGTTCTCGGGCTACGCAACGCCCGACAACGGCCAGGGCTGGTCAGCCGACGCGGATCGAAGTGACCTCGTAGGCGACGGCCGAACTTGTCGCCGGTCCGCGGCAGGTGAGCTGACACGGCGGTGTGCGGTAGGCCCGTACCTCGACCTCGAAAGCCGTCGGGGGAGACGGGCGGCCGGTGATGCTGATTCGCCAGTGGTCGTTGTCGCGGAAAGTCGCGGCGACGGCGTAGTCATGCCGGCCTGCCGGGCCGAAGCGCCTGAGCACGGCTGCCACAGCGGCCTGTTGCGGCGGGAAGAGGTCCGTGTATCCGCGCAGGTGCTCCGCGTGAATACGGTCGGCCAGGTGCTCTTCGAGCGCTGTGACGGACGACCTGGCATCAAGGCCGCCGTAATAGACGCCGTCCGGCACCACGACGACGTTCGCGGCGAACCTGTCACCGCCCACGTGCGTGCATTCCCACACCAGGTCCGGCCAGCGCTCACTCAGCGTACGTCCCACCGGCCGTCCGCGCACGGCGCAGCAGGTGTCGTGCTGACCGTGTGCGCAGACCAGGACGACAGGCGGACAGCCGAGCTCTCCGGGGGCTCCGAGGGCTCCGGCGATCTCCGCCAAGTCCTCGTCACCGCTCCACGTCCCCCATTGCTGGCGGTGGGCGCCGGATGTCTCGTAGCGCAGCACGGCCCAGCGCCCGGGGCCCTCGGGCCTGCGGCGTCCGTGCCGTCTGACCAGGAGGATTCGGGCCCGCACCGCCCGGGCAGCGGAGAAGACGAGTGCTTTGGTTCCGGGCTCGAGATCGAGGCCGTCGAAGCCGTTGGCCGGCCAGGCGCCTCGGTACTCGATGAGGATCCAGACGAAGCCGTGCGGTGCTGTGCCCACCATCGGGTCACCACGGATCCGGGCGGCATCGGCGCACAGGAAGCGTTCTGTCGCTGTCACCGCGGCGAAGTCACCTTTCGGCGGGCACCAGTACGCCCGCGCGCAGCAGTCTCTCGACGAGTTCGAGGCCGAGATCACCGGCGGTGCGGACCTCACCGTCGAGCAGGCGGGTCACCGACGCGAGGTCGGTCTCCGGGAGGTCGAGCCGGCCTACGCGCGTGGTCAGACGGGGGCCCTCCAACCGCGCCTCCAGCGCCTCACGGAGCCGCACCGGCGACTCAGCACCGAGTCCGGCCACCGCCCTGAGCTGGGCCAGCGGTCCCAACGGCGCCGGGCGACCCTGGCCTCGCCGGGCGCGGTGGAGGAACGGAGCGGAATCGGCCTCTGTGACGGCGGCGACGAGGCGTTCGCGGACGGTGTCGATCTCGTCGGCCGGCCCGCCCACGCCCAGGGGCAGGGTGCTGCGCATCCGGGGATCGTCGCGCAGCATCGCGAGCGCGGACTGGGCCAGCTGTTCGGCCAGCGCGTAGCGGGTCCAGCTGTGGATTCCGAGCGTCAGGTGGATCGAGACCTCGCCCTGCGCCCGGGCGGTGTGCAGCCAGCCCCGCGGCAGGTAGAGGGCATCGCCGGGCTCGAGCACGGTGTCGATGGACGGCGCGCCCTTCGCGGCCTCGGCGACGGCGAAGCGGCGATCGGTCCATGGCTGATCGCGCAGCGGGTCGGGATGGACGGGCGGGTGGACGAGCCATCGCTTGGTGCCTTCGATCTGCAGGACGAAGACATCGTGGACGTCGTAGTGTGCGTCGAATCCGCGGTTCTGCGGCGGAGTGACGTAGGCATTGGCCTGCACCGGATGTCCCAGCTCCGCGCTCAGTCCGGCGCTGAGCTCCCCGACCGGCCCCCACGTGCGATGCAGGGCTTGCAGGACGAGGGTGGCGCCGTCGGCGAAGGCGCGCCACAGAGCGGTGTCGTCGAGCTGGTCGGAGATGGTGGCGCCGACGCCGGCGGGCGAGGTGAATGACGACTCGGGAAGTGTGGAGCCGTCCTTGGCGACGCGGAGGAAGGGCGTACGCAGGCCACGACGCGAGACCAGTTCGTCCACGGCGTCGGCGGAGAACAGGTCGGAGAAATCGCTGGCGCTGCGGGTGAGGAGCGGTGCCCGCGCCCAGACGTCACAGGAGAATTCCTGCCGGCTCAGGCCGATCAGGCGGGTCTCCAGAACCCCGGCGCCTGCTGGGGCACCGGCGTCCTGAAGCTCGGTCCGGGGGGTACTCAAGAGCGGCGGCCGGACTCCCCGGCGCCACCGTCCGCACCACCGTCGGCGCCACCGTCCGCACCGCCGTCAGCCCCACCATCCGCGCCGCCGTCAGCGCCGCCGTCGTGGACGCCGGGCGTACCGGCCGCACCGCCGTCCGCGGGGCCCTCCGCACCGCCATCGGCGCCGCCGTCGGCACCGCCGTCGTGGACACCGGGCGTACCCGCCGCTCCACCGTCCGCGGGACCCTCTTGCTCATTCGGACGCTCGGGATTGGTCATAGTTCCTCCTGAGAATCAAACGGCTGGGGCCGGCTCCCGTATTGGCGCCTGATTGTCAGACAGGGCGATCCCTCATGGGCACCGACCACCATCACCGTATCGCTCCAGGCCGAAAGCATCGATTCGAGCGGGGAGACCCGGGGCTGTGGGGCAAGGCTGGAACCAGCGGCTTCGCCCGGGTAGCGAGCGCCCGCTGCAGATGCGGACGACTGGCGAGCACGCCCGGGCGTCGGCGGCGATGCCGGACGGCCGGGCGTGTGGGTGGCTCGCGGGAGCTGTGGGCCGTCAGTCCTTGCCCTGCAGCCGCCAGATCTGGTTCTTTTTAGTGCCCAGTGCGCTCGCGGGGTCGCAGGTCCACTGGTGGATCTTCGCGCCGGCCGTGGTGGAGACGTCGCTGACGTCGACGCACTTGCCGCTGTGGACGGCGACCAATTGGTAGTCATGGCTGTTGCCGAGCGCGGTGACGGGGTTGAGGGTGAACATCTGGTTGGTCTGGCCGTTGCAGGTGTACTGGATGACGGCGGCTCCGTCGGCGGTGGAGGCGCCGGCGACGTCGATACACTTGCCGCTGAGCTCATTGACCACGGTGTAGGTGTTGGTCCGGCCTGCGACCGGCTTGAGGTCCACCATCTGCTGGTAGCCGCCCTCGCAGTAGTACTGCTGGTACTGGGTGCTGTTGGCGGTACCCAGGTTGGTGTCGTCCAGGCATTGGCCGCTGTTCTCGCTGACAGCGACCGTGGAGATGGTGGCGTCGGACGGCGGGAGGAGGGTGACGGTGTAGCCGTCCTTGGCGTTACTGAACGGGACGCTGAGGGAGGCGGCGTTGTTGCTGACCGTCAGGTTGGTGTCGGAGATGGTCGTCGGTCCGGTCACGGCTGCGCCGTTGTTGTAGGAGATGCGCTGGACGACGGCCCGGACCCGGCTGTTCTCCACCACGGAGGTGGTGTTGAGGCCGGTGAGGTTCACGGTGACGTTGCCGGTGTTGCCGCTGCTGCCGAGCAGGATTTTGGCGTTCTTGGCGGTGTTGTTCTTCGTGGCGAGTCCGTCGATGCCTGTGCCGGTGCTGAGGCTGACGATGTTGCCGGTCTGTGAGCCGTAGTAGCGGTACATGAACCACTCGCCCAGCGGCAGGTACTGGCCGGCGCTGTTCTTGGTGAGCAGGTTGGCCTCGTCGTCGTGCAGGTGGGTGCCGGAGGCCCAGTTGCCGCGCAGGCCGTCGGCACCTGCCCGCTCCAGCCGGCCGATGAACCAGGCACCGCCGCCCGGGGACTGCATGGACAGTGAGGCGTACTCGTTGATCTGGTACGGGCGGGTATTGGTCAGCCCCGCCGCCGCGATAGTGGAGTTGGCCCGGCCGACGTCGGTGACCGGGTCACCGGGCTCGTCGTGCCAGCTGTAGATGTCGGGGGCGACGTTGTTGGCCTTCACGTAGTTCAGGTACGTGGTCCACCAGGTGTGGGAGGAGTTCGGCTGGCCCGCGGTGCTCGGCCCGACGATGAGCTGGTTCGGGAACGCGGCCCGGACCCGGGCGTAGAAACGGGACCACATCTGCAGGTACTGGGCCTGGGACGGCGCCCAGAAGTTCTTGCCGTCGGGCTCGTTCCACAGGTCCCACTGGACAGTCATGTTGTTGGCTTTGACGTCGCTGACGAGCTGGGTGACGAAGTTGTCGAACTGCGTCCAGTCACCGTTGTCGCCCGGCCAGCCCTGGCTGGTGGTGGCGTCGGCGCCCCACAGGTCGTGCGGGAGCAGGACGAAGGTTCCGCCGAGGGCGGCGGTCCGCTTGTACTGGGCGAGGGTGGAGTTCCAGCGGGTCCGGTAGTCGGCGAGGCTGGTGCCGTAGCCGCCGCTGTTCAGCTGGGCGCCGCCGGCCCGCATGAAGTGCCACTTGATGTCCTTGAAGAAGTGGTCCTGCGGCAGTGAGCTGTCCGGCGTCATCCCGTAGATCATGCCGGAGGCGCGGTACGTCGGGGCGCCTCCGGCAGTGGCGAAGTTGACAGTGACGCTCGTGTCCGCTGCCTGCGACGAGGCGGCGGGCACCAGGGTCGTGGCCAGGGTGGCGAGGAGGACGGCGACAGATGAAACTGTTCGGTGTCTGGTGCGGATGGCGAATCTGGGAAGTCTTCCGAGAAATTTCATTGTGCGGCTCCTGGAGGAGAGGAGACGGACCAGGGCCCGAACGACCCCGGGGCTGTGGGAGACGGTTGGTCAGTGGACGTCGCGGTGGGCGTGGGCTTCGGCAAGGAGGAGGTAGCTGCTGGCGGTCCAGGTGTAGGCGCGGTCGCGCAGGCCCGTTCCGATGAGGGCGTCGAAGTTCTCGGCGAAGCCGTGGGTTTCGCACAGAGCGCGGAAGCGGGCACTGATGTCGTCCGCGAGACGGTGGTGGCCGGCGCGGCGCAGGCCGTCCTCGATGAGAACGGTGGCGGGAGCCCAGATGGGGCCGCGCCAGTAGCCGTCGGCGAGGTAGTGGGGGGAGGTGGTCAGTTCGGTGGCGAGGCCGTACGGGGTCAGGTGGGCCTTGATGTGGTCGGCGAGCGCGCTGCCGACCTCGCCGGGCAGGTGTTCGCCCAGCACGACGGGCATCAGGTCGAGGAGACTGGAGCTGCTCCAGGTGTCCCCGGTGGCGGCCCCCCGGGCGACGAACCGGTCGCCGGTCCATAGCTCGTCGAGCAGCGCCGTCTGGGTCAGCTCGGCTGCCCGCATCCACCGGCCCGCCTCGTCAGGCTTGCCCAACTCCCTTGCCAAGTGGGCGAGTTCGTGAAGCTGGAGAACGAGGAAGGCGGCCAGGTCGGCGGTCACGACCACCCGCTCGGGGTCAAAGGTGGTGGCGTTGTCCCAGCCGCTGTCATTGCCGTGCTGGTAGTGGGCGAGATCGGCCCCGGGGGCCCGGCGTGCGGTGAGCCAGAAGTCCGTCCAGCGCTCCAGCCGCTCGTAGGCCTCGGTCAGTTCGGCGCGGCTGGGCGGCGTCGGCAGCCGACGGCGCAGGTGGCCGAAGGCCCAGCCGTGGATGGGTGGTTTGACGAAGTTGTAGAGGACCTCGGAGTGGGTGACGGAGTCCGGCAGGGCACCGCTGTCGTCCTGGTGGTCGAACGGGAGGGCGAACTGGTCCCAGGCCAGTTCGGGGCATCCGGGCGCCAGGGCAAGGGCGTTGAAGCAGTGGTCCCAGCTCCAGACCTTGTCCATCCAGTGCTTGGACATCAGCACGGCAGGCCGAGTGACCAGGCCGGCCGGGCGCACGGCGGCCGACCAGACGACGTAGGCGGCGAGCTCGGCGGCCGGTGTGGCGGACGAGCGCCAGGGGGCAACCGTGTCGACGAAGTCCGCGAAGGAGCTCTGTACGGCCTCGACGATCGCGTCGAAGGCCGCCGAGGCCGTGTACGGGGGGCGTGAGGTCTCGAGTTCCTCGATCGCGATCTCCCAGGCTCCGTCCGCCTCCGCCATCACGACGAGGCCGCGGTCAGTGCTGTTGCCCAGGGCCTGGACTCCGGCTGTGCCGGCGACAGTGCCGGACACGACGGTGACCCGGTAACGGCGTCCGGTCTCGTACGACGTGAAGACGTGCGCGTCCGTTGCCGGGTCGTGGAAGAAATACGTCCCGCTGAACGGGGTAAGCGCCTGCGCGGCTGCGGAGACGCTGACACCCAGGCCGCTCCCGCGCAGGCGTACGGTGTCCGCCGACTCGTAGGCGAGATCGGCGCGTCCGGCCGCGCCGATCCAGCTGAGCAGGCCCGGTCTCGCCTCGACCCGTGTCTCGGCGCGGTCTCCCCTCGCCGGGTCCAGGGGGGTCAGGCGGAGCACAGCGTGCATGCCGTTCTGGTGCGAGACGAGGTGGAGATCATCGGCGTACGTCTTCTCCGCCACCACGGGCGAGATGCCGAACCAGGATCCGTGCGTGCTGAAGGGGATGTCGTGGACGGAGAAGGCGGGTCCGGATCGGGCAGCGGTCATGAAGGGTGACTCGTTTCTCGAGCAGGGAACATCGACCGGCTGACTCGCAGTTGATTCAGTCGTGCGGGGTGGAAGCACTCAGTCCTTGACGGCGCCCGCGGCCACACCGGCGGCGACATAGCGCTGGGCAAGGACGAGGATGACCGCGGTCGGCAGCGAGGCCACGACAGCGGTGGCCATGATGGCGTTCCACTCCTGGTTGTTGTTGCCGATGTAGTGGTAGATGCCGAGGGTGATCGGCTCGTGGGCGCCGCCGTTGACAAGGGTGTTGGCGAAGACGAAGTCGGACCAGGACCACAGGAAGGCGAACAGGGACACCGTGACGACGGCGTTGCGGCTCATCGGCAGGACGATCGACCAGAAGGTGCGCAGGGCCCTTGCTCCGTCCATCTTCGCGGCCTGAATCAGCTCGCCGGGGATGCCGGACATGAACGCGGTGAAGATGAGCACCGCGAAGGGAACGGCGAGGGTGGAGTCGGCGACGATGAGACCGGGGACGGACTGGAGCAGGCCGAGGCTGAGGTAGATGGCGTAGAAGCCCATCGCCATGATGATGCCGGGGATCATCTGGGCGACCAGCAAGAGGAAGCTCAGCACACCGCCGGCGCGTGGGCGCAGCTTGGCCAGGGCGTAGCCGGCGGGTGCGGCCAGCACCACGGTCAGGGCGACGGTACCGAGTGCGACGACGAGGCTGGTGCCGAGGTAGGGCAGCTGCTCGTCGAGGACGCTGCGGTAGCCGGCCAGGGTGCCGTGGACCGGCAGCAGGTCCGGCGGGCTCTTGCGCATGTCCTGGTCGCGGGTGAAGGACACGTTGAGCATCCAGTAGACCGGGAAGAGCATGCCCGCGGTGAGCAGCAGGCCGAGGGCCGTCTTCCACCACGTACGGCTGGTGCTTCGGTTCATGACAGCGCCTGCTTTCGCTGGACCTTCAGGTAGACAAGGCCGAAGACCAGGGCGGCGACGACGAGCAGGTTCCCGACGGCCGCGCCGGGGCCGAAGGCGGGCAGGAGGTTGCCGAAACCGAGCTGGTAGGACCAGGTGGCGAAGGTGGTGGACGATTCCGCCGGGCCGCCCTTGGTCATGATCCAGATGATGTCGAAAACCTTGAGCGTGTACACCAGGCCCAGCAGGAGGGTGATTGCGGACACCGGACGCAGCAGCGGGTAGGTGACACGCCAGAAGCGGTGCCAGGCGTTCGCCCCGTCCAGGGCCGCCGCCTCGTACAGGCTTGCCGGGATGGACTGCAGGCCGCTGTAGAGCACCACCAGGTTGAACGGGACGCCGATCCAGATGTTGGCGACGATGACCGAGGTCAGCGACCAGGAAGGTGAGCTCAGCCAGTTCACCGGGCCGATGCCGATGGCGTGCAGGACGGCGTTGACGATGCCCGACTCGCTGTTGAGCATCCACGACCAGGTGGAGGCCGACACGATCAGCGGCAGCAGCCACGGCACCAGGAACAAGGCGCGCAGGGTCGCCGACAGCCGGAAGTGCTGGTTGAAGAAGACCGCGAGCGCCAGGCCGATCGCGTACTGGAAGACCAGGCACATGGCGGTGAAGACCACGGTGTGGAGCAGGGCCGGGGAGAAGGTCGGGTCGTCGAGGACGGCCCGGTAGTTCTTCAGGCCCGTGAAGGGCGCGTTGCCCTGGACGAAGGAACGGACGGTGTAGTTGCGCAGGCTGAGGTCGAGGTTGCGGTACAGCGGATAGGCGTAGAAGAGGGCGAGGTAGAGGGCCACCGGGGCGAGGAATCCCCAGGCGGCCCACTGCGGGGAGGTGGGCCGGCGACGCTTTCCGGCGCGGGCCGGGGGTGGTGCGGCGGTGGCCGCCCCGTTCCGGGCGCGCACGGACCGGCGTCGGTCCGGCAGCTGTGTCATGTGGTTCATCTGCGGTCCCAGGGTTCCTGGCTACTTGACGG
Source organism: Streptomyces sp. NPDC051322 (assembly GCF_040689485.1). Lineage (NCBI taxonomy): Bacteria > Bacillati > Actinomycetota > Actinomycetes > Kitasatosporales > Streptomycetaceae > Streptomyces > Streptomyces sp. NPDC051322. Next base: position 257,676 of record NZ_JBFBAK010000007.1, read on the forward strand.
CGGACTGGGCCGCGGCCAGCGCGTCCTTGGGCGACGTGGATCCGCTGAGGGCGGACTGGACGGCCTTCCACAGCTGCTCGGAGATCTTGGGGTACTTGGTGCCCAGGTCGTCGCTGGTGCGGCCCTTGGCCGCCTTCACCGCGTCGACCCAGGGCTTCAGCTGGGCGTCCGCCGCCACCTGCTTGTCCTGCACCTCGCTGGTCGGGGCCACGTAGGACAGGGTGGTGTCGGTGTCGTACAGGTTCTGGTTGCTGGTGAGGCAGGTCGCCAGCTTCTGGGAAGTGGTGTAGCGGGCCGTGTCGTCCTGGACCGGGATGGTGACGAACTCGCCGCCGGTCGGGGCCGCGGCGCTGCCTCCCGCGGAGGCGGGGATGGGAAGGACGCCGTAGTCGAAGCCGGCCTTCTTGGCGTTGGCGAGCTGCCACGTTCCGTTCTCACTGAACGCGTAGTCGCCGCTCGCGAACTCCTGCCAGCTGGTCGTCTGGGTGTTGTTGAGCACCGAGTTGGGGGCGTAGCCCTTCTTCAGCCAGTCCTTCCACAGCGACAAGGCGGACACAGCCTGGGCAGAGTCGACTGCCGTCAGCTTGGCGCCCGCGCCCCAGAACCACGGCAGGAACTGGAAACTGCCTTCCTCCGTGCCGATCGCCGAGAAGGTGATGCCCTTCTTGCCAGCCTTCTTGACCTTGTCCAGCGCCGCCGTCAGCGACGTCCAGTCCTTGACCGAGGCGATGTCGACCCCGGCCTTCTTCAGCACCTTCTTGTTGTAGTAGAGGGCGAGGGTGTTGGCCCCGATCGGAGTGCCGTACGTCTTCCCTCCCGACTGGCCGGCCGCGAGCAGGTTGGGGTCCACCTTCGAGGTGTCCAACTTGGTCTCGTCGGTCGTGGTGAGCACTCCGGCCTCGGCCAGGGTCGACACCACCGGGTTGTCGACGATCAGGACATCCGGGGAGTTGCCCTGCTGGGCCGCCAGCAACGTCTTGTTGCCCAGGTCGCTGGTGTCGAAGCCGGTCCGCTTGATCTTCACGCCGGCCTCGGTGCCGCATTGGTCCAGCAGTTTCTTCCAGGCCGAGCCCTCAGCGAACTGCGGGTACGGGTCCCAGACGGTGTACGTGCCGTTGCCGGCGCCCTTGGCGTCAGTGCCGGCCGAGGAGGAGGAACAGGCAGTGCCGACGACGGATACGACGGCCGACAGGGCCACTGCGGCAAGGCGTCGTCTGGAGGAGCTGTGCATGGCGGGTCCTTCGTTTTTGGCACGGGGGTGCCGTGGGAGGGGTGACAGCGCGGAAGCGGGCGAGCCGGACGGCGAAGGAAGGGAGCAGAGATCCGGTGCTCGGTATACCGGGCGAAGAGGAGATCCCGGGGACGGTGAGGCGGTCAGGCTGCGGGGAACGGTGTACCGGTGGCCGGCCCGGTGCTGGCCCGCAACGAGATCGGCGGCGTGAGCAGGTGGTGCCGGGCGGGCGTGTCGGGACGGTCGAGCCGCTCGACGAGCAGGTCGATGGCGTGACGGCCCATCTCCTCCGCCGGTACGTCCGCCGCGGTGAGCTGGGGAGTCATCGTCTCGGCCCAGCGGCTCGCTACGACTCCGGTGACGGAGAAGTCGCGCGGCACATGGCGGCCCGCCTGCGCGAGTCCCCGGTAGAGGCCGCCCAGGGCAGCCTCGTTCAGCGTGACCAGGGCGGTGGTGGCCGAGTCGTCCTGCAGGATCTGTTCCAGGCAGGCCTGGCCGGAAGCGGCGTCGTCCTCGCAGCAGTACGTCCGCACGGTCAGCCCACGCTCGGCGGCGGCCTTGGTGAACCCGTCCAGTCCCCGGTGCGCGGACTCGTAACCGGCCCGCAGGAGTTGCTCGGGCCGGTTGACGAAGGCGACCGTGCGGTGGCCGAGGTCCGCGAGGTGGTGGACGCACGCCTCCACCAGCGCGGTGTGGTCCAGGCTGACCCACCAGCCGCCCTCCGGGTGGGCGGTGCGGCCGATGGTAACGGCGGGGAAGTCGAGCGCGGCCAGGTGTTCGACCCGGTCGTCCTCCAGCCTGATCTCCATCAGGATCGCGCCGTCGACCCGCCGCTCGCCCAGCAGCCGCTGGAAGGATCGGTCGCTGTCCACGCCGCTCGGCGACAGCAGCACGTCGTAATCGTGGGCCGCAGCGGCCTCCACCACACTGCCGATGAAGTCCAGTTGCATCCCGGTGTAGTGATTGCCGGCCGGCGGAAACACCAGGCCGATCGTGCTCGTCCGGCCGTTCGCCAGGGCACGTGCACTGGCGTTGGGCCGGTAGCCCAGCTCGTCGATGACCTGCTGGATCTTCAGACGGGTGTCGTCCGACACGGGGCGCTTGCCGCTCAGCGCGTAGGACACGGTGCTCCTCGAGACACCGGCCCGCCGGGCGATCTCACCGATGTTCACGGGGGAACTCCTTGCTCGAACCGGTGCAGTGCTGCGATAGGGAAGCAGGGCACCGGTCGCGTGGGTGCGGGGTGAGGAGAAGCGACTACCGGCTATCGAACCGGTTCGCGTGAAGTGAAGGTAGGAACAACTCGGACGGCTGTCAACACCTGATCCGACTCTTCTCGTAGTGCACCAGAAATCCTGGAGGACCACCCATCTCCTCGTGTCCCAGGTATTGCTGCGGTATTTCCGCGATGCTAGCTTCCTGCGAACCGGTTCGATGAAGCGATCCTTCCAACCGTGAGCCCGGTCGACGCACTCCCCAGAACCCGGGGTTTCCTCCCTGCCGTCCCGACACGTTCCGTTGACCGTGCAGCATTCGAACCGGTTCACCGTGCGGCCCCTCAGGCTCTCCTCACTGACCAACGGAATGCGGACGAGCGGCTGACCGAGGGGGCCGATCCGAGCCCGTCACTCAAGATTGAGGACGCCATCCATGCCATCCGCTGACAGTTCCGCCCGACGCCGAGCCCCGGCCGCCGTGGCCCTGGCCCTCGGCGCGGGCCTGCTGGCCGCGCCGGCCGCTCCTGCCCAAGCGGCCGACACACCCCAGCCCACCGCGCGCTACACCTTCGACCAGGACGACCTCGCGTCCGGAAAGATCAGCGACAGCTCCGGCAACGGCCTGACGGCGAGCCTGATGAACGGCTCCACCGCCCGGTCCGTCGCAGGCACGGACGGAGGCAAGGCGCTCGCCCTACCCGGCGGTGCACCCACCTCCGACGGCGCGTACGTCCAGCTGCCCCGCGAAGTGGTCGGCGACGCAACCGACTTGACGGTCTCCGCCCGGGTGAAGTGGAGCGGCGACAAGTCGCCCTGGCAGCGGATCTTCGATCTGGGCACCAACACCACCAAGTACCTCTTCGCCACCCCGTACAACAACAGCGGGCTGCTGCAGACCTCCGTGACCACCGGCGGAGGGGGCGCGGAAACGCAGGTCCGCGGCTACGCGATGCTTCCAGCGGACGATTGGCGGACCATCACCGTCACCCTCGACACCTCCGCCGACCGTCTCACCACCTACCTCGACGGCGTGGCGGTCTCCTCCGCAGAGACCACCATCACGGCGCGTGACCTGCTGGACGGTTCGGCCACAGCCGCCGGCTACATCGGCAAGTCCCTCTACCCCGACCCGCTGCTCAAGGGCGCGATAGACGACTTCACCTTGTGGCACTCGGCACTCAGCGCCGAGCAGGTGGCCGGTATGGTCGGGGCCGTGCCGACCGTCCAGGAGCTCTCGAAGACGTCCTTCGAGGCCCGTACGACGACCGGGACCGCCCCCTCCCTCCCCGCCGGAGTCCGATCCTCCTTCTCGGACGGCTACGACCGCGACGCGCCGATCACCTGGGATGCCGTACCGTCCGAGAAGTACGCCCGGCCGGGGACCTTCACGGTGGCGGGAACGGCAGCCGGACGCTCCGTGCAGGCGACCGTCACGGTGGTCCGCGAGGGCGAGCTCAGCATCGACCTCGGCTCGGACACGGGCACGTTCCACGGCGGCGCCTCCGGCACCCTGTACGGCGTGTACGGACCGGACGTCCCCACCAACAACCTCATCCAGGGCATGGGTCTGCGCACGGTCTCCACCAAGGCGCAGGACGGCCCGCAGCACCCGGGGGCCGACGCCCTGGACGTGGTCAAGCCGCTGGCCGACTCCACCGACGGTGACGTCTACATCTACATGACCGACATCCACCGCGGCTTCCCGTACGAGTGGCCGGGCGACACCCCCCAGGAGAAGATCAAGCTCTACGACGAAAAGATCGCCAAGCAGGTCGACCAGGTCCTCCAGCTGCCGAAGGAGTACCAGGACAACATCGTCTTCGTGCCGTTCAACGAGCCCGAGGGCAACATGTTCGGCACCGGTGAGTGGAGCTACGACAAGGTCAGCTGGCTCGACGACCCGGACGACTACTTCGCCGCCTGGGACGCCGCCTACAAGCTCATCAAGGGCAAGATGCCCAGCGCCCGCATCGCCGGCCCCAACACCAGCGTCCTCTACGACCAGGTGAAGGGCTTCCTCACCCACGCCCTGGCCGCCGACACCCTCCCCGACGTCATCACCTGGCACGAGCTGAGCCACCCGGAGGCGGTTCGCAGCAGTGTCGCCAAGTACCGGGCGTGGGAGAAGGAGTTGTTCAAGGGCACCGACAAGGCGGGCACCCAGCTCCCGATCAACATCAACGAGTACGCCTTCAACTACCACACATCGGTTCCCGGCCAGATGATCCAGTGGGTGTCCGCGATCGAGGAGTCCAAGGTGGACGCCGACATCGCCTACTGGAACATCGACGGCAACCTCTCCGACTCCGCGGTGCAGTCCAACCGCGGCAACGGCCAGTGGTGGCTGCTGCACTCGTACGCCTCGATGACCGGGGACACGGTGAACGTGACCCCGCCGTTTCCGGGCGAGAACTACACCATGCAGGGCGTCGGCACGCTCAACAAGGACAAACGGCAGGCTCGGCTGATCTTCGGCGGTTCCACCGGCAAGGGCCACATCACCTTCGACAACGTCCCCGAGAAGCTCTTCGGGGACAACGTGCACGCCTGGGTACGGGAGATCGAGTGGACCGGGCAGGTGGGCGACTCCGCCGGCCCGAAGCTGCTCTCGGAGCAGAACCTGAAGGTCGGTGACGACGGCAAGGTGGTTGTCGACTTCGGTGACGGCGCGCTGCCGAAGCTGAAGGAGTCATCGGCGTACGAGATCGTCCTCAGCCCGGCCGGTGAGGCGGCCGGCACGCAGACCCCGCCCGTGCGCTGGCAGGCCTCGTACGAGGCGGAGGACGCCGCCCACACCGGGTCCGGCTACTCCAAGAACGGCCCCGAGGGCTCGACGAGCGACGTGTCGAAGTTCTACACCTCCGGTGGCTACGACGTGGGCGGCCTGCGCACCGGCTCGGACGTCACGCTCGGCTTCACCGTGGACGTACCGCAGGACGGCACCTACGACCTGAGCGTCTTCGCCAACTCCCTCAACACCTTTGACAAGGTGAAGGACCAGGGCCCCACCAACGTGTTCCTGCGCGTGGACGGCGAGGCGGACAGCGAGCAACAGCTCTACCTGCCACTGGGCTACAAGTGGGTGGTCTGGGACCACACCGACACCAAGGTCCACCTCAACAAGGGCAAGCACACCCTGACACTCGCCGCGCAGAGCGCCGACGGCAAGCAAGCCACCCAGGGCGACGCCATAGTCGACCGCCTCACCCTCTCCCTCCCCCAGGCTTCGGCCGCCACCCAGGTGTACGAGGGCGAACTGGCCTGGCTGGACGGCGGGGCACAGCCCGTATACCAGCTGCCGAAGCGCGCCGCGGCACCCGCCACCGGCTCGGGCGCTGCCCGGCTGGCCAAGGGTCAGACCGCCACGTTCTGGGTCTGCTCCCCCGCCGACCGCGAGGCCACCCTCACGGTTGACACCCTCGGTGGGTCGGGCGCCCGACTCTCCGTCAACGGCCATGACGTCCTGCGCCTGGCCAAGAGCAGGAACAGGGTGGCGGTCTCACTTTCGGGCGGCCTCAACAAGGTGACACTGACCGGCGGATCGTCCACCACCCTCGTCGACCGCCTCAGGGTCACGCCCACCGAGGGCGCACTGCCGGCGCGTACATACGAGGCGCAGGACGCCCAGCTCACGGGCTCGGCCACACTCGCCCCCCTCTCCCTGGCCACCGACGGCACGGCGATCACCGGTATCGGCGGCGACCCGGGCAACGGCAACACCGCGACGTTCACCGTCCCCGCCGACCGGACCGGCCTGTACGCGCTGCGCATCCGCTACTCCAACCCCGAGCAGTCCGAAGCCACCCACTACAACCCGGACCCGCTCGCCCGTCACGCCGACATCACCGTCAACGGCAGTGACATGCGACGCGTGAGCTTCCCGCACACCTTCCATCAGAACAACTTCTGGGAACTGACCGTCCCGGTGCACCTCAAGAAGGGGCAGAACACGATCAGCTTCCGCTCCGAGGAACTCCCGAACTTCGACGGCACCACCTACGCCTCGGACACCTTCCCCGGGGTGCTGCTCCGCTCCCGCAACGCGCCGCTGATCGACCGGATCACCGTCGCGCCGTATGCGCGGGAGGTTGCGATGAGGCACTGACCGCCGGCTGGATATGACGCGCACGTAGGGCGGGGCAGTGGGGCGCCGCGCCCTACTGCCGAGGCCTGGGGCGCCCCGGTTCCGGTCGGGACGCCCCAGGAGTTTTCAGTCCTGCCGCACCAGGCCCTCGGGTACAAGATGCCGGGCGACGAGCTCGTCGCGTACCAGGCCGGCGTACACCGTCGCACCGTGCACCGAGGTGTGGGTGTTGTCCCGCTCCTCGTTGTAGAGATAGATCGCCTTGGGTCCCTCGACGCCGAGGGACTCGACGAGGGTCTTCGTCCTGGCCGTGAGGTCCGGGCCAAGGGCATGTCGCCCGCCGTGGGACTGCGCCTGTGCCGGCGCGACCGACAACACGGCGGCTGCGGTCAGTGCCCAAGCACAGGAATCATGAAACGTCTCATTACGGCTCCTCCACACCGGGACAAATCCGTCGGCCTGGACAGTACCGCCACCAGCAAGCGCTTTCTAGTAGGCCTTCCGAATCCGGTCGAGGCTCTTTCGTAAAAACGATTCAACTGCCAGTCTGCCAAGCACTCGTACCCCCACGCCCTCCCCGAGGAGGCACCCCACATGTCCGGATCCGCTCCCAGACCGGTCCGCCGTCGCACCTTCGTTCTCGGCAGCGCGGCCGCGGCCGGCTCGGCCGCACTCGCCGGTCCGCTGGCCTTTACAGCGCGCGCCGCGAGCTTCGGCTACCGGGACGACGGCTCGAACTACGTCATCGACACCGGCGCGGACCTGGTCTTCAAGGTCAGCAAAGCCAACGGCGACCTCACCTCACTCGTCTACCGGGGCGCTGAGTACCAGGGCTACGGCGGCAAGAACTCGCACGTCGAGTCGGGACTCGGGACCTCGACCGTCACGATCAAGCAGTCCGGTTCCACGATCCTGGTCAGCGTCGCGCACGGCACGCTCAAGCACTACTACGCGGCCCGCAGCGGCGAGAACAACGTCTATCTGTGGACCAACAAGGCCGACGCCTCGGTCAGCGCGACCCGCTACATCGTGCGCGTCAAGGCGGGCAAGTTCCTCAATGACGAGCCCGATTCCTACACCTACGCGCCGACCACCATCGAATCCGCGGACGTGTTCGCCAAGCCGGACGGCCAGACCCGTTCCAAGCACTACTCGAAGCACCGCGTCGCCGACTACGACTACATCGGCTGGAGCGCCGGCAACGTCGGCCTGTGGATGGTGCGCAGCAACCACGAGAAGGCCTCCGGCGGCCCCTTCTACCGCTCCCTGCTTCGGCACCAGAGCGCGGACGGCGGCGGACTGTACGAGATCCTCTACTACGGCGAGAACCAGACGGAGACGCAGCGATTCGGGCTCCAGGGCCCGTACGTCATCGCCTTCACGGACGGCGGCGCGCCCTCGTCGTCGCTGTACCACGGGAACCTCACGACGCCGTGGGCGGACTCGCTCGGCATCTCCGGGTATGTCGCCGCCGGAGGTCGCGGCAAGGTCGCGGGCGTCGGCATCTCGGGCCGCGACACCGCGTACCCGTACACGGTCGGGCTCGCCAACTCGGCGGCGCAGTACTGGGGTTCGGCCAGGTCGTCCGACGGCTACTTCTCGATCGAGGGAGCCCTGCCGGGGACGTACACCCTGACCATCTTCAAGGGTGAACTCGCCGTCCACACCACCTCGGCGACGGTGGCGGCGGGCAGCACGACGACCCTCAACACCATCACCGTCCCCTCGTCGAACGACCCGAGCAACGCGAAGGCGATCTGGCGGATCGGCGACTGGGACGGCACGCCGAACGGCTTCAAGAACGCGACGCTGATGACATACGCGCATCCGTCCGATGCCCGGGCCGCCGCCTGGACGGGCAACGTGGTGATCGGCAGCGGCAGTGAGACCTCGGCGTTCCCGGCGTACATCTGGAAGGACGTCAACAGCGGCCTGCTGGTCTACTTCAAGCTCAGCGCCGCCCAGGCCGCCGCCGCGCACACCCTGCGCATCGGCGTGACGACGGCCTACGCGAACGGCCGGCCGCGCGTCACGGTGAACGACTGGGTGTCGGCCATCCCCTCGCCGCCCACCCAGCCGGGCACCCGTTCGCTGACCGTCGGGTCGTACCGGGGCAACAACCACACGTTCACCTACAGCGTCCCGGCCGCAGCGTGGCTCACGGACCCCGGTCAGTACAACGTGCTGAAGATCGAGGTGGTGAGCGGCTCGGGGACGACCGCGTACCTCAGCGCCGGGACGTCCATCGACGCGCTGGATCTTCTCGCCTGACCACCTGCGAGCGGAAGGCGGGGAAGCGGCGCGCTCAGTCGAAGAAGTGGCGGTCCTCCTCCGCCAGATACCTCCGAGCCTCTTCGGGTATCAGGGTGACGCCGAGGCCGGGGCGGTCACCGACCTCGATGTGGCCGTCGCGGACGATGGTCCTGGGCCAGCCTTCGACGATGTCGTACCACCAGGCGTGCTCGGCGACGGGGTACTCGAAGGCGATGAAATTGTCCGGGAGTGTGGCGCAGACCTGGACGAGGGCTCCGAGGCCGATCAGGCCGTCGTACACCCCGTGCGGGGCCATCGAGACGCCGTGCAGATCGGCGTATTCAGTGATCCACTTGAGCTCGGCGATGCCTCCCACATCAGCCGGGTCGGGGCCGATCACGTCGACGGCGCGGGTCTCGATGAGGTCGCGGAAATTGTGACGCAGGTAGAGCTGCTCACCGGTGTGGATCGGGGTGGAGGTCGCCGTGGTCAGATCGCGGTACGCGGAGGGGTCCGTCCACGGGACGAAGTCACCTGTGAGCAGGTCCTCCAGCCAGACCACATTGAACTGCTCCATGCGCTGGGCGAATCGGATGGCGTCGGTGACCGTCCAGCCGGGCCCGCAGTCCAGGGCGAGCCCGATGCTGTCGCCGAGGACCTCCTTCATGGCGGCGACGCACTCCACCGTGTGCTCCAGACCGCGCTCGGTGAGCAGGCCGCGGTTGGGGTGCGGGGCGCCGGTGCGGACTTCTGCGTAGGAGTAGCCGGGGATCTCGCCCGCCATCGGGTCGTGGTACCCGATGGCCTGCTTGATCAGCGTGAAGCCCTCCGGGACCGTCTTGAGGTGCGCCATGAGGTCCGCGAAATCCTGCGGGTCGTTGCCCTTTCGGGGAACGCGGACACCGCCGTTGTAGACCCGGACCCGGTCGCGGACTTTGCCGCCGAGCAGTTTGTGCACCGGCAGGCCGGCGGCCTTTCCGGCGATGTCCCAGAGCGCCATCTCGATCGCGCTGACGACACTGCCCCAGGGCTTGTTGCCACCGCGCCGTCGGATGGTGAGCATGACCGATTCGACGTTGGTGGGGTCCTGGCCGAGTACGAACTCCGCGAAGTACGGGACGAACGCTTTGGCGAAGGGCTTGTACGACTCGATCTGGCCGTAGCCGTCGATGCCTTCGTCCGTGACGACCCGCACGACGGGACTGTTGCCCAGGAGGGCGCACTTCACGGCGGTGATCTTCATCATTTTCCTTAGGGGGTGACGCGGGAGCGGCGAGCAGGGCGGGTCAGTGGGTGGACGCGACGCTCCGGGGGGCGTCGGGCCCGGCTGAGCCGGGTGCGTCGTCCGCGCCTGCGGTGACCTGATCCAAGTCGGGGTCGTCCTTGCCGAGGAACAGCATCATGACGGTGGCGGTGACCACGGCCACGCCTCCCGCCGCCAGCCAGATCGGCCGCCAGTCGCTGAGTTGGGAATGGGCGGCATTGCCGATGACGCTGTTGTAGATCGAGCTGGCGACGACCGCGCCGAGCAGACTGCCCACACCGAGCTGGAAGAAGAAGATCAACCCCTGGGCCTGCGCCTTGAGTTCGGGCGCCACCATCCGGTCAACGTACATGTAGATCGTGACCATGAAGAAGTCGGTGGTGATGCCGTTCAGGGAGACGACGATCGCGGCCAGCCAGACCTGGCCGTGGGTCAGGACCAGGAAGATCGAGATGCGTACGATCCAGGTGGCAGCGCCGGTGAGCAGGATGCGGCGGTAGCCGAACCGCTTGAGCAGTCGCGGCAGCAGGAGCATGAACACGAACTCGGCGGCCTGGCCGAGCGACATGATCGAGGCGACGTTCTTTACGCCGGCCGCGTCCAGGTACGTCGAGCCGTAGTCGTTGTACGTCGATATCGGGACGAACGTCAGCAGTACGCAGATCATCAACACCAGGAATTTGCGGCGCTTGAGCAGCGGGAACGCGCTGATGCCGATGATGTCGCCGATGCGGAAGGTGCCGTCGCGCTGAAGCGGCGGGGTGTTCGGCAGGGTGAACGAGTAGAGACCGAGGACCACGGAGACGCCGGCGGCCAGGTAGAAAATGGTGGGCCGGGCGGACTGCCCGGTCTGGCCGACCAGGAGCCCCGCGGCGATCCACGCGACCGTGCCCAGGGATCGGATATACGGGAAGACCCGCATCCGGCTCTGGAGATGCGTGAAGGAGATGTTGTTCGGCATGGCCTGCGTCGGTTGGAAGAACAACATGAACACGAAGAGCAGGACGGTGAACAGCACCCCGTTTCCGTGCTCGACCGCCTGCGGCATGAGGGCCAGCAACACCGCCCCGGCCAGGTGCAGCACGCCGAAGACCTTCTGCGCGGGAAAGAACCGGTCCGCGAGCGTGCCCACGAAGAGCGGTGAAAGCACGGCGGCGATCGCTGAGACGATGAATACGTTGCCGATCAAGCTGCCGAGGCCGTTGTGGCTGAGGACAAGGCCCATGGTCGGCTTCCACGAGCCGAACGCGAAGTACTCAAGAGCCATCATGGAGCCCAGACGGGCATACAGCCCGGAGGGTGACGTGTGCATGGGTGGCCTCTCCATCGAGACATGATGATCGTGATGGGGTGGCGGTCGGTTCCGCCCTGACACGCCTTCAGCGATGTGGTGCCGGGGTGTGGCAGAACCGGCGCCACGGGTGTTGGGGTGTGCGGTGTTCCGGCGCCGTGGGGCGCGAGCGGGGGCGCCGCCGGGCCGGGGAGAGACTCACAACAGCGGTCAATCGGCCTGTCGAGCAGTTGCCGCACCGTGGTGCCGCCTGAGGCCGGGAGAGCGGTGTCGCTACGGGCGCAGCCGATCCATGCCGCGCGGGCGGCTCATCGCGTGTGTGCCCGGTCCTGTTCCCAGCGGGCGTGTCCGCGCTCGACGAGCGTACGGGCGTTGCCGGCGAGCAGCTCATACGGGTCGAGGTCGGTGCTGTCGATCTCGGTGACACACCAGCGCACGCTCCGGGGCACGTGCCGCAGCACTGCGTCCGGGTCGACGCGGCCGGTGCCGATCGGGGTCTGCGGCTGCCACGGCTCGGCCGGGCCGTCCTTGACGTGCAGGGCCAGGGTGCGCTCACCGAGGGCGGTGAGGACAGCGACCGGGTCAGCGCCGGCTGCCACGGTCCAGTAGACGTCCAGCTCCGCGCGGAGCGCGTCGCCGGCGCGGGACCAGAAACGGTCCCAGGCGGTGGTTCCGTCGGGCAACCGCACCCACTCGAACCAGTGGTTGTGGTAGCCCAGGCTCAGCCCGTGCGCCGCCAGTTCCTCGGCCGCCGCGCCCAGGCGGGCGGCGAACGCGTCGAGGTCGGCCGGCCCGTCGGGGCCGGCGGTGACGGTGAAGGTGTCCTCATCGAAGTGGACCGGCCCGCTGACCATGTGCGGGTGCGGGACGAACACCGTATCGGCGCCCAGCACCCCGCACTCATCGACGAGTTCGCCGAGGTCGGCGGGCAGACCCGCGTGCACGGCGGAGACGGCGAGGCCCGCGCCGTCCAGGGCTGCGCGCAGGTTCCTGACCTCGGCCATGCGCTCGGCAGCGGACCCGTCCGGGGAGCACAGGCCGAACGGCTCCACGTGGCGGAAGCCGATCCCGGCGAGGCGGGTCAAGGCGGCGGCGCGGTCGGCAGCGAGCTGTTCACGGATGCTGAAGAGCTGGACGGACAGGGGAGCGGGGGTGGCGGGCATGGGTGTTCCTGACTTGGGGGCGGCGGTCGGGGACGCGGGGCGGCAACGGCCGCAGGGGAAGCGGGGTATGGGGGAAGCGGGTGTGGGGCGGTACTGCGGTCTCGGCCGACGCGGGACCTGCGGGAACGGCGGCCGGACCTGTCAGGCCGTCAGTCGACGATGAGCGGTCGCAGGGTCCGGTGGGCGATCCGCAGACCCTGGGTGACGCGTTCAGGGTCGCCGCCCCACACCGGGTCCTCGTGTTCGACGGAGAGTGTGCCGGTGAAGCCGTGCTCGTAGAGCCGGTCCACGACGCGCCGCCAGTCCACCTGGCCCAGGCCGGGGACGCGGTAGCGCCACCAGCCCATGTCCCAGGGGTTGCCGCCCTTGTCGATCTTGCCGAAGAAGCCGTAGCGCCGGCGAGCCGCGGGGTCCAGTTCGACGTCCTTCGCCTGGGCGTGGACGATGCGGTCCGCGTAGGGAGCGATGGTCTCCACCGGGTCGATGCCGATCCACGTCAGGTGGGACGGGTCCCAATTGAGGTAGAGGCCGAGGGAGAACATCCACTCCCACAGTTCCGGGGAGTAGGCCAGGTTGCCGGGGTAGCCGTCCGGATGCCAGCCCTCCATGACGCAGTTCTCCACGATGATCTTCACATCGCGTTCGCCGGCATACTCGACGAGTTCGGGGAAAATCCGCTCGGCTTCGGTGAGGTTGTCGGCGACCGACTTCGTCCAGTCACGGCCGATGAAGGTGCCGACGTAGGGCACGCCGAGGGCCTGCGCGGCGTCGATGGCGTGCTCGAGGTGGGTGCGGATCTCCTCGCGGCGCGCCGGATCGGGGTGGAGGTTGTTCTCGTAGTAGGCGAGCGCCGACAGCTCCAGGCCGTGGCGGGCGAACAGCTCGCGGGTCTCCTCGGCCTGCCGGGGGCCGAAATCGGCGACAGGCAGGTGACTGGCCTCGAAGTCGCGTCCGCCGGTGTCGGGCCAGACCGCTACCTCGAGGGCCTGATATCCCGCCTGGTCCGCCCAGGCGGCGATCTGGGCAAGGTCCCACTGGGGCAGGCATGCGGTCAGCATCCCGAGTTTCATGATCGTCACGCTTCCACCTTCATCCAGGCGTTGTCACGGGAGGAGCGCAGCACCGCGTCGACCAGGTGGGCCGAGCGCAGGCCGTCGGCGAACGTCGGCAATCCGTCACGACGTTCGGGGATGAGATCGCCGCGGACGGCGGCGTAGGTATCGGCGACGAACGCCTCGAAACACTGGGCGTAGCCCTGTGCGTGGCCGGCGGGCAGCAGAGACAGACGGCGCTGCTCGGCCGAGCCGTGTTCGGGGTCGCGCACCAGGATGCGTTGGCCGTCGGCTGCGCCGAGCCAGGCCGTCTCCGGATTCTCCTGGTCGAAGACCGCGCTGCCGCGGGCGCCGTCGAGTTCGAACCACAGTCGGTTCTTGCGGCCGGCCGAGACCTGGGAGACCACGGTCGAGCCGAGGAGGCCGCCGCCGGTGCGCAGCAGGAGGGCCGCGGAGTCCTCGGTCTGCACTGGCACCCGCGCGGCAGCGGGGGCGGCGGGGCCCGAGAAGCTCGGCGTGTCGGTGGCCGGGCGGGTGGGGACGGCCACCGAGGTGTGGGCCATGACCTCGGTGAAACGCTCGCCCGATACCCACTCCACCAGATCGCACCAGTGGGAGCCGATGTCGGCGAACGCCCTTGATGGGCCGCCCAGCTCTGGATCCACCCGCCAGCCCGAGGCGTCCGGGGAGAGCATCCAGTCCTGCAGGTAACTGCCGTGCAGGAGGTACCACTCACCGAACTCGCCGGCCAGGCGACGGGCCCGGAGCTCGCGGACCAGAGGGTGGTAGCGGTAGACGAACGGCACGGTGGCGACCAGGCCCCGCGCCTCGGCGAGTTCCGCCAGCTGCCGTGCCTGCTCGACCCCGATACCCAACGGCTTCTCGCACACGACGTGCCGGCCGGCGCGCAGCGCGGCCTCGGCGTAGCGGGCGTGGGTGGCGTTGGGGGTGCAGATGTGCACGACCTGGATGCGGTCGTCGGCGAGAACGGCGTCGAGGTCGTCGTAGGCACGCTCAACGCCCCACTGCGCGGCGACCTCACGCGAGCGTTGCGGCGTCGAGGCCAGGACGCCGACCACGTCGGCGCCCGCCAGAAGCGCCGAGCGCCGGTGCACTGCACCGATCATTCCGGCACCGATGACGGCCACGCCGAGAGCAGATGAGCCGAGCGGTGCGGATGGCGCGGCGGGCAGCGTGCGGGGGTGTCCCGAAGCGCTTTCTCCGCTCGGAGCGCTGGGTTCGCTCACCCGAGGACTCCTCCTTTGTAGTGGGTCACGTGGTAATGCGGTCACGGTGGGTGTCTCACGCCCGGTTTTCGTCTGATGAAAGTTAAGTCGGCCCGATTTACAAACACAAGAGCATTAGTTTATGTTCTTTCTAGACGTTAATAGAGTGAAAAACGCATGCCAGGAGGATGAACGTGGTGCAACCGGTACGCCTGACCCTGCCGCAGGTGACCGGGCGGACCGAGGGGAGCGTGGTGCGCAGCTCGCTGGCCCGTCTGATCGCCTCCGGCGCCGCCTCCTCGCGGGTGGCGCTGGTGCGCACGACCGGTCTGTCCCGCACATCGGTCAACACCCATCTGGATCCCCTGCTCGCGGCCGGCGTGGTGATCGAGGACGGGCAAGCGATCAGTGAGGGACGCGGTCGCCCGGCGCACCGGCTCACGCTCGCCCCGCGCGCCGGCGTGGTGGTGGTCGCCGACGTCGGCACGCAATCGGCGCAACTGGCGGTCGCCGACCTGGACCAGACTCAGCTGGCGCGCCGGAAGATCCCCCTGGAGGTCGCCCTGGGCCCGGTCGCCGGCCTCGAGGCACTGAAGCAGGGCCTGCTCGACGTCCTGGCCTCGGCGGACGTGGAGCCGACCGCGGTGCGGTGCCTGGTGGTGGGGTTGCCCGGACCGGTGGACGCCGAGTTGGGGCGTCCCGTGCGGCCGCCGATCATGCCCGGCTGGGACGGCTTCCCGGTCGGTGACACGCTGCGCGAGCGGTTCGGCTGTCCGGTCCTGGTCGACAACGACGTCAACCTGATGGCGCTGGGCGAGGCGCGCGCCCGGCCGCCGGAGGAGTCGCCGCTGCTCTACATCTCGATCGGCACGGGAATCGGCGGCGGCCTGGTGGCCGCGGACGGCACGCTGCACTGCGGCGCCGACGGCGCGGCCGGCGACATCGGGCATGTGCGGGCGGCCGGCGCGGACGACGTGGTGTGCGTGTGCGGCAACGTCGGATGCGTCGAGGCGATCGCCTCCGCCGGCGCCCTCCTGCGCCAACTGCAGGCCCAGCGCCAGGATCTGTCGACCATTGAGGACCTGGCCGACCGGCTGCGCACGGGCGATCCGGGCGCGGTGCGGGCCGTGCGGGCGGCTACCGAGCCGATCGGTGAGGTGGTCGCGGCCCTGGTGCACTTCTACAACCCGCGGACCATCGTCATCGGCGGTCTCATCAGCGCCGCCAGCGACGATCTGCTGGCCGGCGTCCGCAGCGTCGTCTACCGGCGGGCCCTGCCGCTCGCCACCCGCAACCTGCTGCTGAGCCACAGCACCCTGGGCGACGGTGCGGGGATCGCCGGCGGCGTGGCGGCCGGCATCGAGGCGGTGCTCGCGCCCGACCACATCGACGCGCTGCTCGGCATCGCCTCCGAGTGATCCCCGACGCCCTGTACAGGGCGTTTTCGTGGCAGCGCTGTCATGAGTGACTTGACAGCGCTGCCATCAGCCGCTAATCATCGGGATGTCTCATTCCCCCGGTTTTCGTTCACACCGGCCCCGTCGGCGCTCCCGCCGGCTTACGGCCCGCCTCAGTGCGCAGCCGCCCCCGGCGTCCCCAAGGGACCGCCCGGCGCGGCCGCCCGAGGAACGAACGAGAGAACGGGAAAAATCATGACCGACAACCAGGTAACCGGCCCGGCGGGCACCACACCGCAGGGCCCGGCCACCGAGGACACCGGTATGCGTCCGCGGGTGCTGGAGCCCGGGCAGCGCACGTGCGTGTGGGTCGCCTCCGCCGACTCCGACACCACGGAACTGGTGTACGAGACGTCCGAGACTCTTCTGGAAGCCCCCAACTGGAGCCCCGACGGCAAGAGTCTGCTGCTCAACGGCGACGGCCGACTGTGGCGGTTCGACCTCGGGCAGCGGTCCGGGCAGCCGGTGGAAATCCCCCTCGACGGCGTCCCGCCGATCAACAACGACCACGTCGTATCCCCCGACGGGACTCATCTGTACCTGTCGGGCATGGACGGCCATCTCTACCGCGTGCCGCTGACCGGCGGCACCGGCACCCGCCTGACTGACGACGACGGGACGCTGCACTTCCTGCACGGGATCAGCCCGGACGGCCGTACCTTGGCCTACGTGGAGATTCCACGCGGAGTGGACGGTGTGCCCGGCCGGCTCGCACTGATGCCCGCCGACGGCGGCCGCGGCCGTGTCGTGAACACCGGCGAGGGCCACATCGACGGCCCGGAGTACTCCCCCGACGGCGCGTGGATCCTCCTCAACAGCGAGGCGTTCGCGACTGAGCCCGGCCACGCGCAGATCGTCCGGCTGCCCACCGCGGGCGGCCCGCTCGAACGCCTGGTCGCCTCCCGGACCGTCGACTGGTTCCCGCACGTCTCCCCAGACGGCCGCCTCGCCACCTACGTGGCCTTCCCCGCCGGCACCCTCGGTCACCCGGAGAACCGCCACGTCGCCGTGCACGTGGTCGCGACGGACGACTGGGGGAAGACCCTGCGCACTTTCCCGCTCTTCGGCGGCCAGGGCACCCTCAACGTCAACAGCTGGGCGCCCGACAGCCGGCGCTTCGCCTTCGTCTCCTACCCGATGGCGGACCGCTGACGATCGCGGACCGTCCGGCATGCCTCATGGCCGATTCCGCAGAGCGCGGACGTTCTCGCGCCGCCGGCCGACCAGCGTGTCCCCACCCCTGACCGGGCCACCCTCCTCAGGCCCGCGCCCCCACCTCCGACATACCTTTGCTGAAAGGCGGTCCCCGATGACCGACGACAACAGCTTCCGCAGCGTCTTCGACGGGGAGACCCTCAAAGGCTGGAACGCCGTACCGCGCAGTTACGGCACCCAGTGGCCCGGCGGCCCGCACGTACTGGACGACGGCAACTTCCCTCCCGACTATCAAGTGCACGCCGACGCCCACCCGGCCAAATGGACCGTCGAGGACGGCGCACTGGTCGGCCGGCAGGACCCGCCCGGCAGCGGCTACGGCGGCTACCTGGTCGGTGAGGAGTCCTTCGGCGACTTCGAGCTGGTGCTCGAAGCCAAGCCGGACTGGCCCGCCGACAGCGGCATCATGATCCGCCGCCGACCGCACTCCTGGGAGGGCCTGCAGATTCTCCTCGACCACCGCAGGTCCGGCTCGATCGGCGGGTACTACGGCAACGGCATCGGCGCCTTCCACGCCGTCCCGTTCGCCCTGGACGCCGCATTCGATGCGCAGCACACCCCAGTGGGTCTGCGCGAGGATGATCCGGCCACCAGCCTCGAGCCGTTCACGCCGGACAAGCGCGCCATGCTGACCCGCTCCTGCGGCATCGACGAGTTCCTCGCCGTCTGGCGCTGGAACGACTGGAACGAGTTCCGCATCCGCTGCGTCGGCGACATGCCGCTCGTCACCACCTGGATCAACGGCCTGCTGGTCGCCGAGATCGACCTCCGGACCCTAGACGCGCCGCACTACGACGCCGAGGCCGTGCACGCGATCCTCGGCTCACGCGGGCACATCGCGCTGGAGGTGCACGACACCGACAAGCGGATGGGCCTCGATCGCTGGGGCCCGGAATCTGCCTGCCGCTGGCGCAATCTTCGCGTCAGGGAGCTGTAACCGCGGCGCGGGCGCCGGCCGCCCGCGCCACCCCTGCACCACCTGGCAACACCGCACCTGCCGCCGGCGCCAGCCGGCAGGCCGACGTCACGCCGGTCCTCCGGCGGACCCCGGGCGAGTCCCCGGCGCCTGCACGGCTCCGGCCCCGCCGCCTCCAGGGCCCAAGGCCCCCAAGCCTCCACGATGGCCTTATTCCCGACGGAGCACCATCGATGAACAAATCCACCGGTCTGTACTCCCGCCTCGGCGTCATGATGGTCCTCGAGTTCCTGGTCTTCGGTTCCTGGTTTCCGACGATCGGCCTCGTGCTCAGCAACCACGGTCTGAGCAGCCTCATCGGCCTCGTCTTCGTCTTCTCGTCCGTCGCCGCCGTCATCTCCCCGATGTTCGTCGGCGCGCTGGCGGACCGCTTCTTCCAGGCCCAGAAGGTGTTCGGCGTCCTTCACCTGGCGGGCGCCGCCGTCCTGCTCTGCCTCCCCAGCGCGGTGAAGTCCGGCAACGACACGCTCTTCCTCGTCCTGCTCTTCGTCTTCACCATCTTCTTCCAGCCGACCCAGGCGATGCCGAACAACATCGCGTTCGTCCACCTGAAGGACCGGCACGACGTCTTCCCCTACATCCGCGCGCTCGGCACCGGATCGTGGATCGTGGCGGGCCTGATCGTCGGTCAGACAGGCCTGTCGGCAAGCTCCGTCATCTTCTACCTCGCGGCGGGCTGGGCCCTCCTGCTCGGCGTGTACTCGTTCACCCTGCCCGCCACCCCGCCGCAGCAGCGCAACGTGCGATTCCGGCCCGGCGACGTCATCGGAAGCGGCGCGTTCACCCTTTTCCGGCAGCGCCGGTTCGTGGTGCTGATGGCGTGCATGCTGCTGATCTCCGTGCCGATCTCGATCTACAACGCCTACGGCTCCACCTACCTGGCTGCCGCGGGCATCAAGAACGTCGCTTCCGTCATGTCTCTCGGGCAGGCGTGCGAGCTGGTGTTCATCCTGCTGCTGCCGCTGCTGCTGCGCACCATCGGCTACCGGGGCGTGCTCGCCGTCGGACTGATCTGCTGGGTCGCCCGCTGCGGACTGTTCATGTACATGGACGGCGGTCACCGCTGGCTGGCGTACGTGGTCGTCGGCATGCACGGGGCGTGCAATGACTTCTTCATGATCACGGCCTGCATGTACGTGGACCGGATGGTGGCCCCGGCGCTGAAGGCGCAGGCGCAGGCACTCTTGTTCTTCCTGAGCATCGGTGTCGGGCAGGGCCTGGGCGCGCTCGTCGCCGGCTTCATCTACAACGGCGCGATCGGCAACCATCCCACCACCGAACTCGGCTACTGGAACGCTCTGTGGGGCATCGCGACGGCGGTCTCGCTCCTGACGTTCGTGGTCTTCGCGGTCCTGTTCCGCGAGCGGCGGGCCGACGGGCCGACGCCGCCGGTCGAGCCGGGAACACCCGAGGCGGCCGGCCCCGACGCATCCGAAGCGGTCGAAGCGCAAGCCGCCGTCCCGGTCGGCTCCGCTGCCGCGGTTCTGCCGGAACCCGCAGAACCCTCAACGCCCGTAGCCGCACGGGACTTTCTGCCAGAGACGTGAGGAGCCGCACCCCCGCGCCGTCGCCATCCGCGAGTCGCCTGTCTCCCTGGCTGCCAGACGTACCGAAGGAGAAAGAGTCAGACCATGAAGAATCCCATTCCGCTCAACGGCTTCATCCAGATCGCACTGGTCGTCGACGACATGGACCGCGCTCTCGACGCATGGTGCCAGCTGCTGGATGCTCCGCGGCCGGACGTCCGCATCACAAAGCCCGAGCCGAACCCGAACGAGACCTACCGCGGGCGAACAGCTTGCTACGGACTGAAGTTCGCCGTGATCACGTGTGAGGAGCGCGGTTTCGTCATCGAACTGCACGAGCCGGACGAGAACCCTTCCACGTTCAGGGAGTTCCTCGACAAGCACGGCAACGGCGTCCACCACATCGGTTTCCAGGTGGGTGAGGCACGCGACGCGGTGGTCGGCGAACTCGAAGACCTCGGGTACGTGCTGCGCAACGTCGGCCTCTACCCCGGCGGCAGCTGGACCGTCGTCGACAGCGAAACGACCCTCGGTGTGAATCTCAACGTCAAGCCGCGCCCGTGAACGTCTGACCGCGGGGGCGCAACCCCGCGGTCAGACGTAGGGCGCGAAACGGACACTCAGTCGCGTCGACCCCGGGGGCAACGGTGTCAACGAGTCGCGGGAGCCGGCTGCCAACGGCCACCGGACGGTGGCGGTGCTGCCCTGACGGCGGCGCGGACCAGCGCGCCGAGTCTGCTGTCGGTGAGAAGCACCCGCCGCCGTGCTCGTTGGCACATCGTCCGTTTGACCTCCGCTTCCGCGACCTCCGGAACTTCGACGTGGTGGTCACCGACACGGCGATGGAGGAGGAAGTCGCCGCGGACTTCGCCGCGGTGGGGCCACGCGTCGTGCGTGTCTGACACCGGTCTGTCTGACACCGGTCTGTCTGACGGCGTGTCTGACAACGGTGGCCCCGACCGGTTGCTCAGGTGGGGCCGGCTCAGGCCGCGTCGAGCAGCGCGCGCTCGAGGTGCGCGGAGACGACCCAGTTGGGGGCGTCCACCACCTCGGAGATTTTCAGATCGGCGGCGACGCTCGCCAGCAGATACGTGTCCTGCGGGGTCAGCCCGGTGCGGGCGGTGATCTCCTCGATCAGTGCCCGGACGGCGTCCTTCGCCGCCGCCATCAGGTCGGGTCCGATACCGGTGGTCGCCAGCGCCGCGCCGGTTCGGGCGGTCCTCGCGTCGGTTTCGATGACGGGAGTGCGCGGGGCCACTCCCTTGCGTACGTCCACCCGGAGCCGGACGGTTGCCGCCGTCTCGATTCCGGTGCCGCAGACCTCGCCGTCGCCCATCGCCGCGTGCGCGTCCCCGGCGGACAGCAGCGCGCCCGGCACACCGACCGGCAGGATCAGCCGGGCGCCGGGTCCGATGTGCCGGATGTCCATGTTGCCGCCCCAGCGGCGGGGCGGGATGACCGAATGCGGCCCTGGTTCGGGCGGGGCCACGCCGATCGTGCCGACCATCGGTACTACGGGGATGCTCAGGCCCGGCAGTAGTTCGGCATAACCGTTGGCGATGCGGGAGATGCGCAGATAAGGGTCGGGGTAGTCGTCCGCGAGCAGCCCGAAACCGGGCAGGCAGGCCGTCCAGCCCCACTCCCCCACCCGTATGTCGAGGATGTCGACGACGAGTGCGTCGCCGGGCTCGGCCCCCTCGACGTACAGCGGGCCGGTCACCGGGTTGAGGCGGCCGAAGTCGAGCTTGGTCAGTTCGGCGGCGGACGAACCCGGTCGAAGCTGTCCACCGCTCGCGTCCTGGAACTCCAGGACCCCTTCGGCGCCCGGAGCGAGGGTGGCGACGGGGGCTGTGGCACGGTCCCAAGCGTGATGTATCCGGTCGCTGTGGACGCTGAATCCAGACATGAAGAGCGGGTCCTCCGGGGGGAAGTCGGGTGCGGGTACGGGTGCGGGTGCGGGAGTGGGCTGCTCAGGTCGTGTCGGCGATGAACTCCCGCAGCGTGAGTGTCAGTTGTTCCGGCTGGTCCTCGGCGATCAGTGTGCGGCTGTCGTCGATCTCCACCAGTCTGCCCTGCGGCAGGAGTTCGGCCAGCCTGCGGCCGTGTGCCCGTGGCATCATGCGGTCCTCGGTCGCCCAGACCACCAGGGCCGGCTTGTCGAACTTCCGCAATCCGTCGGCCGCTTCGAGCAGCTCCGACTTACGCACGCCCAGCGTGTAACGGCGGAAGTCGGCCCGGATCGCCGGGTCGGTGAGCAGCGGGTGCAGCCAGCCGTCCACGATCTCGTCCGGCACCGGCCGCTTGGTGAGCGCGCCGACACCCACCGGTAGGCGGCGGAGCGGTTTGAGCGCGAGCGTGCGGGCCAGGAAGGCGATTCCGCCGGGTACCCGGCAGGCCACCCCGATCAGCTTGCCCGGGACGCCCGGCGGGTAGTTGTCGAAGGCCTCGCAGGAGATGAGGACGAGTCGGGCGAGGCGTTCCGGATGACGCGCGGCGACGGACTGGGCGCGGCCGCAGTCGCTCTCGACGAGGGTCACGTCGGTCAGGTCGAGACGGTCGAGGAACTCGGCGATGAGCTCGGCCACCGAGTCCGGGGTCAGCGGCACCTCAGGGCGCATCGGCGTGCGGTGCGAGCCGTACGGCAGGGTCGGGGCGAGCACCCGGTGGTCGGACCGAAGGTCCGCGATGACCGCGCGCCAGACGGTGGCGTCGTGGACGAGTCCGTGGAGCAGGACCACCACGGGGCCGGGACCCCCGGTGTCCTGGTAACTGACGGTGCCTGCGGTGAGCTCGATCTCGGGCATGTCAGGACAGTACGGCGACACCGTCGATTTCCACCATGGTTTGCTCGTCCCAGAGCCGCGTGGCGCCGATCACGGCCATGGCCGGATAATCACGGCCCGCCAGTTCGCGCCAGATGCGGCCGAGTTCGGCGGCGTGGGCGCGGTAGTCCGCGACATCGGTGGCATAGACGGTGACCCTTGCCAGGTCGGCCGGGACGCCGCCCGCCGCGCGCAGCGCGGTGAGCAGATTGGTCAGTGCCCGCTCGAACTGGTCGGGCAGAGTGCTGCCGACGACCTTGCCGTCGCCGTCCAGCGCGGTCTGCCCGGCCAGGAAGACCAGCCTGCTCCCGGTGGCGGCGACGGCGTGCGAGAAGCCGGTGGGCGGCGAGAGCTCCGGAGGGTTGACGCGGTCGAGGCTCATCCGTACAGCTCCTTGGCGATGATGGTGCGCTGGACCTCGGTGGCGCCCTCATAGATCCTGGGCGCACGGACCTCGCGGTAGAGGTGTTCCAGCAGGTGGCCGCGTTGCAGCGCGCGGGCGCCGTGCAGTTGGACGGCGGCGTCCACGACGTACTGTGCGGTCTCGGTGGCGAACATCTTGGCCATCGCGGAGCGCTTCGCGATTCCGCCGGCTCCCGCGTCGTACGCGGAGGCTGCCGCATACACCAGCAGCCGCGCCGCTTCGGTCCGGGTGGCCATCTCGGCGACCTGGTGGGCGACGGCCTGAAGGTCCTTCAACGGGCCGCCGAACGCCGTACGGCTCGCGGTGTGCGCGAGGGTGGCGTCCAGCGCCGACTGGGCCATCCCCACGGCGAAGGCACCGACGCTCGGGCGGAACAGGTTGAGGGTGTTCATGGCCACCCGGAAGCCACGGTCGGGCTCACCGAGCAGGTCGTCGCGGGTGACCGGAACGCCGGCGAAGGTCAGCGCTCCGATGGGGTGCGGAGAGAGCATGTCGAGCGCGCTGCCGGTCAGCCCCGGCCGGTCGGCGGGGACCAGGAACGCGCTGACACCGCGGGCCCCGGCGCCTTGGGTGGTGCGGGCGAAGACCGTGTAGAAGTCGGCTTCGGGAGCATTGGAGATCCAGCGCTTCTCGCCGGAAAGCCGCCATCCGGTGGCGTCCGGTTCGGCGGCGAGCGCGAGGGCCGCCGCGTCGGATCCCGCGTCCGGCTCGCTCAGCGCGAAGGCCGCCACCGCGCGGCCCGCGATCACCTCGGGGAGCAGCCGCTTCCGCTGCTCCGGGGTGCCTGCCTGCACCAACGGGTAGCTGCCCAGGCCCTGGAGAGCGAGGGCGGTCTCCGCCTCGGTGCAGCCGTAGGCGAGCGATTCCCGCATCAGACAGAGGTCCAGCGCGCCGGCTCCGAAGAGCCGCTCCAACAGGCCGGCTGCACCGAGGGCGGCAACCAGGGGACGGTTGATCCGTCCCGGCTCGCCCTGCCGGGCGAGTGGATGCAGCTGCTCGGCGGCGAGCGTCCGCAGCTCCTCGCACCATCGCTGCCGGCCCTTTTCCAGCGCGAATGCGGGCATCGACGATCCCCTCTATCGTGAACCGTTGACTGTCGTCACGCAAACGATACGCTCCATATGCGACAAGGGGGCGATCCCGTCATGGAGCTGAAAACATCAGCGCACGTCGACACCTTTCCCCGCGAGCAGCTGCCACCCGCTCACCAGTGGCCGAAGCTGCTCCTCGACCCTCCCCAGCGTGCGGAACGGGCGGGCCCGGACGGGCCCGCTGCCGACGGGGCTCCTGCGGACGGCACGTATCCGAACCGGCTCAACTGTGGAGCCGAGCTCCTCGACCGGACCATCGAGCGCTTCGGTGCGGACCGCCCTGTCTTCCGTACCGGCGCGGGCGAGGTGTGGACGTACGGCGAACTCCGCGCCGAGGTCGGACGGATCGCCCATGTCCTCACCTCCGACCTCGGGGTCGTGCCGGGAAACCGGGTGCTGTTGCGCGGGCCGACCACGCCGCATCTGGCGGCCTGCTGGCTCGCGGTGATGAAGGCGGGCGCGGTGGCGGTGACCGTGCTGGCCGCGCAGCGTTCTCACGAGCTGGCCACCATGTGCGAGATCGCCCGGATCAGCCACGCGCTGTGCGACATCAGGTCGGTGGACGATCTGGCGAAGGCCGAGGTACCGGGGCTGCGGATCACCACGTACGGCGGTGAGGGGCCCGGGGATCTGCTGCGGCTGGCCGCCGCCAGGCCCGACGACTACCCGGCCGTCGAGACCTCGTCCGACGATGTGGCCCTGATCGCCTTCACCTCGGGCACGACCGGGCGCCCCAAGGGCTGTATGCACTTCCACCGGGATGTGCTGGCGATCGCCGACACCTTCTCGCGGCACCTCCTGAAACCTCAGCCGGACGATGTCTTCGCGGGCAGCCCGCCGCTCGGGTTCACCTTCGGCCTCGGCGGCCTGGTCATCTTCCCGATGCGGGCCGGCGCGTCGTCCCTGCTCCTCGAACAGGCCGCTCCCCGGCAGTTGCTGCCCGCACTCGCCGAGCACCGGGTGACAGTGCTGTTCACCGCGCCGACCGCGTACCGCACGATGCTCGACGACGTCGGGGCCCACGACCTCTCCGCCCTGCGGCGCTGCGTCTCGGCCGGCGAGAACCTGCCCGCGTCCACCTGGCAGGACTGGTACGAGCGGACCGGCCTGCGCATCATCAACGGCATCGGAGCCACCGAACTGCTGCACATTTTCATCTCCGCGGCGGACGACGCGATCCGCCCCGGGACGACCGGGCAGCCGGTCCCGGGCTGGCAGGCTCGGGTGGTGGACACCGCGGGCCGACCGGTACCCGACGGCGAACCCGGTCTGCTGGCGGTGCGCGGGCCGGTGGGGTGCCGCTATCTCGCCGATGAGCGGCAGAGCGAGTACGTGAGGGACGGCTGGAACCTGACCGGCGACGCCTACATCCGGGATCCGGACGGCTACTTCCGCTATGTCGCCCGGGCGGACGACATGATCATCTCTGCCGGATACAACATCGCGGGTCCCGAGGTCGAGGACGCGCTGCTGCGGCATCCGGATGTGATGGAGGCCGCCGTGATCGGCAGGACGGACGACCGGCGGGGGCAGGTGGTGGCCGCCTATGTGGTGCTTCGGGAGGGTGCGGAGCGGCACGCGGAGGCGCTGAAGGAATTCGTGCGGGGCGAGCTGGCGCCCTACAAGTGCCCGCGCGAGGTGGTCTTCCTGGACGCGCTGCCGCGAACGCCTACCGGGAAACTGCAGCGGTTCCGACTGCGCGAGGAGTGATGCCGGGCGGTCGGCGATGAGAATTCCGCGCTGCGCAGGTCTGCACTGGTAAAGGTGCGGATGCACAGCGAAAGGCGGTCCCGCCCATGTCTTTCACACATGTTCTCGCGGTGGCCCCGGTGACCGACATCGGGACCGCGGTGGCCTGGTACGAGCGGCTGCTGGGAAGGCCTGCCGATACGCGGCCGATGCCCGGGCTGGCCGACTGGCATATCTCTCCGAGCGGGTGGATCCAGGTGTTCGAGTCCCCCGAGCACGCGGGATCGACCCTGCTCAACCTGGTGGTCGACGACCTGGACGCCACCCTGTCGAAGCTTGCCGCTGTCGGAATTGCCGCCGGTGCGATCCAGCCGGGCGGCGTGAACGTGCGGTTCGCCGCCGTCCACGATCCCGACGGCAATCGGGTCACCCTGCTCGAGAACCCGGTGTCCTAGTCCGTCGGCCGTGACAACTCACGTGCCGGTCCCCCACCGGATCCGGCATGCTGAGGCATGACCTGGACCTTCACCCATGACCTCGACGCCTTCCTGGCCACTGCGGGCCCCGCGCTCGCCGCTCACCCCGCAGAGAACACCGTGCTGCTGACCGTGACCGAAGGTCTGCGGCGCCGGGGCCTCCAGGTGTACGGCGATGGGTCGCCGCTCTTCGGCTGGTGGCGTGCGGCGAACGGTGCGGTGAGCGGGACCGTGGCATGGACACCGCCGTATCCCCTGCAGGTAGGCGTGAGCCCCACCGAGGCGGTCCGGCCCCTTGCCGATGCGCTCGAGCAGTTGGACGTGACCGTCGTCAACGCCGAGCGGTCGGTCGGCGCAGCACTCACCGCCCGGTGGCCCACCGCAGTCACCGAGGAGCAGCAACTGCTCTACCGACTGGGTGATTTGACGCCGCCCCAGCCGATGCCTTTGGGCGCGCCCCGCGACGCTGGTGCGGGCGATCGGGCGCTGCTGATGGAGTGGTACACGGCCTTCGGCAGGGAGACCGGGCAGCCGGCGCCGGCGGAAGGGGCGGTGGACGACCGGTTGTCGTACGGCGGACTGGTCCTCTGGGAGATCGAAGGCTGTCCGGTCTCCCTGGCCGGGTGCACCCGGCCGACCGCCGGTTCGGTGCGGGTCGCTCCCGTGTACACCCCGCCTGAGCAGCGCGGACGGGGCTACGCGGCGGCCGTGACCGCCGAGGTCAGCCGGGCGGCGCTGGACGCCGGCGCCGCCGAGGTGCTGCTCTTCACCGACCTCGCAAATGCCACCAGTAACGGCGTCTACCGGCGCATCGGATTCCGCCCGATCGCCGACCGCGTCGTCGTCAGCCGAGGCTGAGCCGCGGCTTGGGTGCGTCGGTTCTGCCTGTCTGCGGCGGACGGCTGCCGGACCGGTAGGGCAACGGCCAGGGCGCGGCCGGACCCGCATAGCCCTGCTCCGCTGCCGCGTGCAGCGTCCAGTGCGGATCGTAGAGATGCGGGCGGGCCAGCGCGCACAGATCGGTGCGGCCCGCCAGCAGCAGGGAGTTGACGTCATCCCAGGAGGAGATGGCGCCGACCGCGATCACCGGTACGTTCACCTCGTTGCGGATGCGGTCGGCGTACGGAGTCTGGTACGAGCGGCCGAAGGCCGGCTGCTCGTCCGCGACGACCTGGCCGGTCGACACATCGATGGCGTCCGCGCCGTGCGCCGCGAAGGCGCGGGCGATCTGCACTGCCTCGTCGGCCGTGTTGCCGCCCGGCGCCCAGTCCGTCGCCGAGATGCGGACCGTCATGGGTCGCTCGGCGGGCCAGATCTCCCGGACGGTGTCGAAGACTTCCAGCGGGAAGCGCAGGCGGGCGCGGAGCGGCCCGCCGTAACCGTCGGTGCGCCGGTTGGTGAGCGGGGAGAGGAAACCGGAGAGCAGATAACCGTGCGCGCAGTGCAGCTCGAGCAGGTCGAAATCGCAGCGCAGCGCATGCCTGGCGGAGACGGCGAACTGTTCGCGGATCTCGTCGAGCCCGGCCCGGTCGAGCACACCGGGCACCTGGCTGACGCCTGGAAGGTAGGGGAGCGGGGATGCCGCCGAGAGCGGCCAGTTGACGCCGTCGGGCAGCGGCTGGTCCATGCCCTCCCACATGAGCCGGGTGGAGCCCTTGCGGCCCGAGTGGCCGAGTTGGACACCGATGGCCGCGCCGGGTGACTGCTGGTGGACGAATCCGGTGATCCGCTGCCAGGCGGTGGCCTGTTCGGCGGTGTAGAGACCGGTACACCCGGGGGTGATGCGGCCCTTCGCGCTGACACAGACCATCTCGGTCATCACCAGTCCGGCCCCACCGAGTGCCCGGGCGCCCAGGTGGACGAGGTGGAAGTCGCCGGGGACCCCGTCCTCCGCCGAGTACATGTCCATCGGTGAGACCACGATGCGGTTGCGCAGTTCGAGGCCGCGCAGCCTGAAGGGGGTGAACATCGGAGGCCGGTCCGGCAGGCAGCCGAAGTCGCGTTCCACCGCGTCGGTGAAGGCGGCGTCACGCAGCCGCAGATTGTCGTGGGTGACGCGGCGGCTACGGGTGAGCAGATTGAAGGCGAACTGGCGCGGCGGCTGGTCGAGATACGTCTCCAGCTGCTCGAACCACTCCAGACTGGCGCCGGCCGCCCGTTGGGTCGAGGCGACGACGGGCCGGCGCTCGGCCTCATAGGCGGCGAGGGCAGCCGGCAGATCGGGCTGCTCCTCGATGTTCGCGGCCAGCGCCAGAGCATCCTCGACGGCGAGCTTGGTGCCGGAGCCGATGGAGAAATGGGCGGTGTGCGCGGCGTCGCCGATCAGCACCGTGTTGCCGTGCGACCAGCGGTCGTTGACGACGGTACGGAAGGCGGTCCACGCCGAGTTGTTGCCGACCAGGGGCCTGCCGCCGAGCGCGTCGGCGAAGATCTTGGCACATCGCTCGGTGGATTCCCGCTCGTCGCAGCGGTCGAGTCCGGCGGCCCGCCAGACCTCCTCGCGCATCTCGACGATGACGGTGGAGGCATCGTCCCGGTAGGGATAGCCGTGCAGTTGCATCACGCCGTGTTCGGTTTCGGCGATCTCGAAGCGGAAGGCGGCGAAGGCGAAGGGTGCGGAGAGCCAGATGTAGCGGCACCGGTGGGTGGTGATCCGCGGTGCGAAGACGTCCGCGTATGCCTCGCGGGTGGCGCTGTGCACCCCGTCGGCGGCTATCACCAGGTCGTGTGTGACTGCCAGTTCCCCGGCGGGCGGCGCCGTCTCGCGGAAGCGCAGCCGCACGCCCAGCGAGGTGCAGCGCTCGTGCAGGATCTCCAGCAGGCGGCGCCTGCCGAGCGCCGCGAAACCGTGGCCGCCCGAGGTGAGCACGGTGCCGCGGTGCACGATGTCGATGTCGTCCCACCGTACGAATTCGGCCTGCAGCGCACGGTGCACGACCGGATCGGCGTGCTCGATACCGCCGAGCGTCTCGTCCGAGAGGACCACGCCGAATCCGAAGGTGTCGTCCGGGCCATTGCGCTCCCAGACGGTGACGGAGCGCGCCGGGTCGAGGCGTTTGAGCAGCGCGGCCGCGTAGAGACCGCCCGGGCCGCCGCCGACGACTGCGACCCGTAGGGCCGGTGGCACGGCTACCTGCCCTGCCACTTGGCCGGCCGCTTCTCCGTGAAGGAGGCGTGGAACTCCGCGTAGTCCGCACCGTTCATCAGGAGGGCCTGCGTCGCGGCGTCCA
Organism: Streptomyces sp. NPDC051322; assembly: GCF_040689485.1. NCBI lineage: Bacteria > Bacillati > Actinomycetota > Actinomycetes > Kitasatosporales > Streptomycetaceae > Streptomyces > Streptomyces sp. NPDC051322. Next base: position 287,363 of record NZ_JBFBAK010000007.1, read on the forward strand.
GCTCGACGGCGGCGCCGAGCGGCATGTCGAGCTCCGCGGTGAGCAGCGCCTTGGTCTGTGCGTACGCGAGGGCGGGACCTTCCGCGAGGTGGCGGGCCAGGGCGGCGGCCCGCTCGTCGGTCCGGCCCTCATCCACCAGCTCGCTGATCAGACCGATGCGCTCGGCCTCCGGGGCGCGGACGGGCTCGCCCAGCATCAGCAGCCGGGTGGCGTGGCCGAGCCCGACGACCCGGGGCAGCAGGTAGGCGGCTCCCATGTCGCCTCCGGACAGCCCCACCTTGGTGAAGAGGAAGGCGAACCGGGCGGACGGGTCGGCGATCCGGAAATCGGCGGCCAGCGCCAGCACAGCTCCGGCGCCCGCGGCTACCCCGTGCACGGCCGCGATCACCGGGAAGGGGCACTCCCGCAGCGCCCTCACCACCTGCCCGGTCATCCGGTTGAAGTCCAGCAGCTGGGCGGTGTCCATGGCGAGCGTGGCACCGATGATCTCGTCGACATCGCCGCCCGAGCAGAAACCGCGGCCCTCCCCGGCGAGAACCAACGCCCGCACCGATCGCTCACGAGAGAGCTCGGCGAGCAGGTCACGGAGATCCGCGTAGCCTCCGAAGGTGAGCGCGTTGAGCTTCTCGGCGCGCGCCAGGGTGACCGTGGCCACTCCGTCCTGCCTGGTCAGACGGAGGTGGCGCCACTGCTCCGTGCGGCTGGACGAACCGGAAAAGGGGCTCATGAAAATGCGGCCTCCTACGATCGGAGAACCCAAAATATCACTTCTTCGTGACTACCGTCACGGGTACGCAATAAAGAAGTAGTAGGTCGGCTCATGTCGGAAGCCCCGGCCGGATGTGTCGCATATCCCTTTTCCTGTTGGCCGCCGTCCCTTCTCGCACGGGCCCCCCGTTCGTAAGGTTGAAAGCAGGACATTCCCCTTCACCGAACGCCCCACGACTCGTGCGCCTCCTACGAACCATGCGCCGCGTACGGTCCATGCACCTGGCACGACCCGTGCGCCTTGTACGCCCGAAGGACACCGAACGAGACCGATCGGAACTCCAGCTGTGCCCGACCTCCATCACCCCGCCGCCTGGCGTCTGGCGCTGCCGCACAGCGCGGCTGCCGTCCCCATCGCGCGTGCGCTGATCCGGACGGTACTTGCCGACATCGAGGGCGAGGCCACCTCGGCAGACCGTGACACGGCCGAGTTGCTCACCGCCGAACTGGTGGGCAACGCCGTGGAGCACACCGTCGGTGACGGGCCCATCGAGCTGGTCATCGAGTTGCTGCCCGCGGGCTGCCAGGTCGAAGTGCACGACCGCGATCCGGTGCCGCCGGGCGATCTCGTCCGCCCGCCGCCCGCCGGAGTGCCCGACCCCTGGCAGGAACACGGCCGCGGTCTGCTGCTCATCCGTACGCTCAGCTCGGACTACGGCCACCGCCCCACCGAACACGGCAAGGCGATCTGGTTCACACTGCCGCCGGCTCCGTCCGGCTGAGCCGGGAGTTACGGCGGCCGTACCCGGCGTAGACGAGCAGGCCGACGACGAGGAACGCCGCGAACTGCGCCCAGGCCTGCCGGCCCGTCCCGTACATCAGGTACACGCAGAAGCCCACACCGGCGATCGGACTCAGCGGGAAGAGCGGTGCCCGGAAGGAGCGCGGCAGCGCGGGGTGGCTGCGACGCAGCACGATCACGGCGACATTCACCGCGACCATGGTCGCCAGCGCACCGATGGTCGTCAGATTCACCACCACGTCGAGCGAGGCGAAGGCGGCCGGCGCCGCGAAGACGGCCGCCACGATCCAGGTGTTGGCCACGGGCGTCGAGGTCCTCGTCGAGACCTTCTCGAACACGCGGGGAACCAGCCCGTCGCGGGACATCGACATCAGAATGCGGGTCTGTCCGTACATCACGGCCAGCACCACCGAGGCGATGGCCACGACCGCGCCGAAGGCGATGATGCCGCCGCCGATCGTCGAATCGGTGACCTGGTCGACGATCAAGGAGAGCGCGGCGGGCTTGCCCCCGACGGCATCCGCACCGAAGGCGCCGATGGCTGCCACCGCGACCGCGCAGTAGAGCACCGTCACGACCCCGATGCAGACCATGATCGCGACAGGGATGTTGCGCCGGGGGTTCTTGACCTCTTCGCCTGCCGTGGTGATCGCGTCGAAGCCGATGTAGGAGAAGAAGGCGACCGACGCGCCGGAGGTGATGCCGCCGACACCGGCCGTCGCGAACGGCACGAGATGACCGGCCCGGAACGCGGTGAAGGCGATGGCGCAGAAGAAGAGCAGGATTCCGATCTTGAGTACCGCCATCGCCGTGGTGGCCCGTGCGCTCTCCCGGACTCCGCGAACCAGGAGCACGGCGGCCAGCGCGATCACGATGACGGCAGGCAGATTGATGACGCCCCCGTCACCGGGTCCGCTGGAGAGCACGGCGGGCAACTGCACTCCGAGGATGCTGTTCAGCAACTCGTTCAGGTACTGGCTCCAGCCGACGGCGACGGCGCTGACCGAGACGCCGTACTCCAGCAGCAGGCACCAGCCGACCAGAAAAGCGGCGCGCTCACCGAGTGTGGCGTAGGCGAAGGAGTAGGAACTCCCGGACACCGGGATGGCACCGCCCAGCTCGGCGAAGGAGAAGGCGGTGAAGACGCAGGTGATGGCCGCCAGCACGAACGAGACGATGACGGCGGGGCCGGCCTCGGCGACGGTGTCGGAGAGGCCGACGAAAATGCCGGTCCCGACGATGGCGCCGACACCGAAGCACACCAGCTGGAAGAGCCCCATGGTGCGCTGCAGACCGTGCCCCTCCAGGTCCGCGCCGGATTCGGCGATCAGGGTTTCCGGGGGCTTGATACGCAGTCCGGACGGACGCAGCGGACTCATCAGGTGGTTCTCTCTCTGGACGTACAGCTCACCGCGTGGTCGGCCGGGCCGGCAGCGAACGCAGCGAAGTGGGGTTCGAGCGTGCGAGCCCGAACCCCACCGATCGGCGACACACTAACCGCCGCTTCCCATATTCACCCACTTGGCGGAATGTCTATGCTTTGCCCGCCAGCGTGGCGACCATGATCGCCTTGATGGTGTGCATCCGGTTCTCGGCCTGGTCGAAGACGATCGAGTGCTCCGACTCGAAGACCTCGTCGGTGACCTCCAGCTCACTCAGCCCGTACTGCTCATGGATCTCCCGCCCGACCGCGGTGCCCAGGTCGTGGAAGGCGGGCAGACAGTGCAGGAACTTCACCTTCGGGTTGCCGGTGGCCCTGAGCACATCCATCGTCACCGCGTACGGCGCGAGGTCGGCGATGCGTTCCGCCCAGATGTCCTTGGGCTCCCCCATCGAGACCCAGACGTCGGTGATGACGAAGTCGCAGCCACGGACGCCCGTCGCGGTGTCCGCGGTGAGGGTGACGGTCGCACCACTGGCCGCGGCGAGCTTGTTGGCCCGGGCGATCACGTCCTCGGCGGGCCAGTAGGCCTCAGGCGCGACGATCCGTACGTCCAGACCCAGCAGCGCACCGGTGATCAGGTACGAATTGCCCATATTGAAGCGCGCGTCACCGAGATAGGCGAACGAGATCTCTTCCAGCGGCTTGTCGCTGTGCTCGGTCATGGTCAGGACGTCGGCCAGCATCTGGGTGGGGTGCCAGTCGTCGGTGAGGCCGTTGTAGACGGGCACCCCGGCGTACGCGGCGAGCACCTCGACATCGGGCTGGCTGTCGCCGCGGTATTCGATGGCGTCGAACATCCGGCCCAGCACCCGGGCGGTGTCCTTGAAGGACTCCTTGTGCCCGATCTGGGAGCCGGAGGGATCCAGATACGTCGTCGACGCACCCTGGTCGGCGGCCGCCACCTCGAAGGCGCAGCGGGTGCGGGTGGAGGTCTTCTCGAAGATCAGGGCGACGTTCCTGCCGCGCAGCCGCTGCACTTCGGTGCCGGATTTCTTGGCCGCTTTGAGTTCGGCGGCCAACTCGATCAGGCTGCCGAACTCCTCCGCGGTGAAGTCCAGCTCCTTGAGGAAGTGGCGGCCTGCGAGGTCTATCGCCATGATGACTGCTCCTGGGTCGCGAACGCACGAATAACGGAAGTATATGCGATGGAGCGCATCACTATACGACACCCTCGTCACGCCGACTCTTCCCGCCGCCCCGGCCGCTCCGCGCGGCGGCTACGCGGCACCCCGTTCGACGGGGCAGCTCATGCAGCGGGGACCGCCCCTGCCCCGGCCCAGCTCGCTGCCGGGGATCTCTATGACCTCGATCCCCTCCTTGCGCAGATGCGTGTTGGTGGTGACATTGCGCTCGTAGGCGACGACCACCCCCGGCTCGACGGCCAGCACATTGCAGCCGTCGTCCCACTGCTCGCGCTCCGCGGAGTGCACGTCCTGCGTCGCGGTCAGTACCCGGATGTCCTTCATACCCAGCGCTGCCGCGATGGCGCGGTGCATCTCTTCGGGAGCGTGGTCGGTGACCGTCAGCTCGCTCTCGCCGTCGCCCGGCTCGATCGTGTAGGAGCGGAGCATGCCGAGCCCGGCGTACTGGGTGAAGGTGTCGGCGTCGACCATGGTCATCACCGTGTCGAGATGCATGAATGCCCGGCGCTTCGGCATGTCGAGCGCCACGATGGTGTGCGCGGAACCAGCAGCGAAGAGTCCCCTGGCCAGCATCTCCACCGCCTGCGGGGTGGTGCGCTCGCTCATGCCGATCAGCACCGCGCCGTTGCCGATGACCAGGACATCGCCGCCCTCGATGGTCGACGGATAGTCGACCTGCCCCTGCGACCAGTGGTGGAAGGCGCCCGAGCCGGTGAAGAGCGGGTGGTGGCGGTAGATCGCCTCGAAGTGGACGGTCTCGCGCTGCCGGGCCGGCCAGCGCATCGCGTTGATGGAGACGCCGTCGTAGATCCAGGCGGAGGTGTCCCGGGTGAAGATGTGGTTCGGCAGTGGCCGGAGCAGGAAGTCGTCCAGGTCCATCACATGGAAGCGCACCGAGGTCGGCTCGTGGTGCCGCTCCAGGAACTCGCGCTTGGTCATCCCGCCGACCAGGGCCTCGACGAGTTCGGCGACCGACAGGTCGTCGAACGCGGTGCGCAGATGGTGGGTGGCGAGCGGCCCGTACTCCTTCTCGTCGAAGACCCGGTCCAGCACCAGGGTGCGGGCCTCGGGAACCTCCAGCGTCTCGCGCAGCAGGTCGCCGAAGAGGTGCACCTGCACCCCCTGGTCCCGGAGCACGTCCGCGAAACCGTCGTGCTCCTGGCGGGCGCGCCGCACCCAGAGCACATCGTCGAAGAGCAGCGCGTCCTTGTTGCTCGGGGTGAGCCGCTTCAGCTCTAGATCGGGCCGGTGAAGAATGACGCGGCGCAGCGGCCCGGTCTCGGAGTCGACATGGAATCCCATGCCTCCATCCTGTCCCCCGGCCGCTGCGCTCACCCCCCGAACGCTCCGTTCAGAGCCGCGGGTCGACCGGTTCCGACTCCAGGGCCAGCACCGCGAAGACGGCCTCATGGACCCGCCACAACGGTTCGCCGTCCGCCAGCCGGTCCAGCGCCTCCAGGCCGAGCGCGTACTCGCGCAGGGCGAGCGAGCGCTTGTGGCCGAGGAAACGCCCGCGCAGCCGGGCCAGGTTGTCGGGCCGGGTGTACTCGGGGCCGTAGATGATCCGCAGGTACTCCCGGCCGCGCACCTTGATGCCCGGCTGGACCAGCCGGCCCTTTCCGTCCCGGGCGAGGGCCTGCAGCGGCTTGACGACCATGCCTTCTCCGCCGCGTCCGGTCATCTCCAGCCACCAGTCGGTACCCGACCGCACGGACTCCGCGTCGCCGGTGTCGACGATCAGCCGCCGGGTGGTCTGCAGCAGACCGCTCTGGTCGTGCTCGACGAGACGGTCGAGCCAGCTCAGCTGCTCGTCGTGCGGTACGGCCGCGAGCGAGCGGCCCTGTACCGCCAGGAACTGGAACGGCGCGATCCGCACCCCCTTCAGGCCATCGGTGGTCCAGCAGTACCGGCGGTAGGCCTCGGTGAACGCGATGGCGTCCTCGGCCCGTTGGCGCTGCCTCGTGAGCAGCCCGGCCACCTCGACACCACGGGCGGCCGCCGCTTCGAGGGCCCCGGTGACAGCGGGGAACACGGCGCGCGATGCGGCGCCGACCGCGGCGTACTGCTTGCGCAGCAGACCGGTGGCCTTGAGGGACCAGGGCATCAACTCGGCGTCGAGCAGCACCCAGTCGGTGGCCAGCTCGTCCCAGAGGCCGGCCTCGGTGACGGCGGTGCGCAGCCTGCCCAGGATCTCCTCGGTGACCGAGGGGCCCGCGGCGGAACCGCTGACGGGCTCCGTGAAGAACGGGCGCCCGGTACGGGTGTGCAGCGACCCGGTGACCCCGCCGTCCGTACCGAACCGTTCGCGCGCCACATCGGCGTCCCGGCAGACCAGGGCCACCGCCCGCGAGCCCATGTGCTTTTCCTCGCACACGACCTTCGCCACCCCGTCCGACCGGTACTGGGCGAAGGCCTCAGCCGGATGTTCCAGGTAGCCCTCGGCGTGCGAGGTCCCGGTGGGCGACATGGTCGGCGGGAGGTAGGCGAGCAGCCGCGGGTCGACGGCGAAACGGCTCATGACCTCCAGCGCGGCCGCCGCGTTCTCCTCGCGGACCGCGATCCGGCCGGAGTGCCGGGTTTCCACCGCCCGGCGGCCCTGCACATCCGCGAGGTCCAGCGGACGCCCGTCATGGCCGCCGGGCGCCTCGGTGGTCAGCGGCCTGGCCGGCTCGTACCAGACCTGCTCGGCCGGTACGTCGACGAGCTCGCGCTCGGGCCAGCGCAGGGCCGTCATCCGACCGCCGAAGACCGCGCCGGTGTCCAGGCAGATGGTGTTGTTGATCCAGCTCGTGCTGGGCACCGGCGTGTGACCGTAGACGACGGCGGCGCTGCCGCGGTAGTCCTCGGCCCACGGGTAGCGCACGGGCAGGCCGAACTCGTCGGTCTCGCCGGTCGTCTCCCCGTACAGCGCGTGCGAGCGTACCCGGCCCGAGGTGCGGCCGTGGTACTTCTCCGGCAGGCCGGCGTGGCAGACCACCAGCTTGCCACCGTCCAGGACGTAGTGGCTGACGAGCCCGTCGATGAACTCCCGCACCTGCTCGCGGAAGGTGTCGTCCTCCTTCTCCAGCTGTTCGATGGTCTCGGCGAGGCCGTGGCTGCGCTGAACCTTGCGTCCCTTGAGGTAACGGCCGAGCTTGTTCTCGTGGTTCCCGGGCACGCAGAGCGCGTTGCCCTCGGCCACCATCGACATGACCCGGCGCAGCACGCCGGGACTGTCCGGGCCGCGGTCGACGAGGTCGCCGACGAAGACGGCGGTGCGTCCCTCGGGGTGGGCACCGTCCACGTAGCCGAGTTCGGTGAGCAGGGTGTCGAGTTCGGAGCGGCAACCGTGGATGTCGCCGATGATGTCGAACGGACCGGTGAGGTGGGTGAGGTCGTTGTAGCGCTTCTCCAGGACGACTTCCGCGGCTTCGGCCTCCGCCGCGCTGCGCAGGATGTGCACCTTCCGGAAGCCCTCACGTTCCAGACCGCGCAGCGAACGCCGGAGTTCGCGGCGGTGGCGCTGGATGACATGGCGGGGCATCCCGGCACGGTCGGGCCGCGCCGCGTTGCGCTCGGCGCAGACCTCCTCGGGCAGGTCCAGGACGATCGCGATGGGCAGCACGTCGTGTTCGCGGGCCAGCCGGACCAGCTGCTTACGGCTCTCCGCCTGCACGTTGGTCGCGTCGACCACGGTCAGCCGCCCGGCGGCCAGCCGTTTCCCGGCAATGTAGTGGAGCACGTCGAAGGCATCGCCGCTGGCGCTCTGGTCGTTCTCGTCGTCGGTGACCAGGCCGCGGCAGAAGTCCGAGGAGATGATCTCGGTTGGCTTGAAGTGCCGGTGCGCGAAGGTGGATTTGCCGGATCCGGTGGCGCCGACGAGGACCACCAGGGAGAGGTCCGTCACCGGCAGAGTGCGCGCGCCGGTCGTGGCGGATCCGCCGGGTGCGCCGGTCGGGTCCGGTGTCATCGGTGTGCCGTTCATGCCGCCTTCGCCTCCTTCGTGGTCGCGTCCTTGACGGTCGCGGCCTTGGCGACCCTGCGGAACACGGCCAGCTGGGTCGGCGGTCCGACCTCGGGGTCGTCCGGCCCCACCGGGACGAACTCCGTCTCGTAGCCGTGTCGCTCTGCGACCTTCCGCGCCCAGCCGCGGAACTCCTCGCGGGTCCACTCGAAACGGTGGTCACCGTGGCGTTTCTCCCCGGCCGGAAGGCTCTCCCAGCGGACGTTGTACTCCACATTGGGGGTGGTCACCAGGACGGTCTGCGGCCGGGCCGCACCGAACACCGCGTACTCCAGGGCGGGCAGCCGCTCCGGGTCGACATGCTCCACGACCTCGCTGAGCACCGCGGCGTCATAGCGCTTCAGTCGTTTGTCGGTGTACGCGAGAGAGCCCTGCATCAGCTTCACCCGCCCGGACTGGCGCTCACCCATCTGCTCGAGGCGCAGTCGGCGCGCTGCCACCGCGAGCGCGCGCATGGACACGTCCACGCCGACGATCTCGGTGAAGCGCACGTCCTTCAGCAGTTCGCGCACCAGCTGGCCCTGTCCGCACCCGAGGTCGAGCACCCGGCTCGCGCCGCTGTTACGCAGCTCCTCCAGAATCGCCTCGCGGCGCTGCACCGCCAGAGAGGCCGGCTTCTCCTCCTCGGCTTCCGACTCCGCCGTCGTCGCTGCGACCGCGTTGTCGATCTCCTCGATCTCGGTGTCGTCGGCCTCGGCGAGCCTGACCAGTTCCAGCGCCTCCATCGCCTGCCGGGTCAGTCCCCAGCGGCGTGACAGGTAACGGCTGGTGATCAGCTTCTGCTCCGGGTGGTCGGCCAGCCAGCCCTCCCCCGCGCGCAGCAGTTTGTCGACCTCGTCGGGCGCGACCCAGTAGTGCTTGGCGTCATCGAGCACCGGCAGCAGGACGTAGAGCTGCCGCAGCGCGTCGGCGAGCCGCAGCTCGCCCTCGAGCAGCAGCTTCACGTAACGCGATTCGCCCCACTCCGGGAACTTTTCGTCCAGCGCGACGGGTTCGGACTTCACCCGCTGCCAACCGAGCGGGCCGAACAGCTTGTGCACCAGTTCCGGTCCGCCGCGTGCGGACAGTGCGGGCACTTCGATCCGCAGCGGCATCGGAGCCGCCGCCCGCTCGGGCAGAGCCTTGCACACCCCGCGCAGGGCGCTCTTGAAAACGGTGGTCATGGCGACGGACAGCAACGAGGAGGCGGCGTACGGGCGGTCGTTGACGTACTGCGCCAGCGCCGAATCGGGAGCACCACCGCGGCCTTTGCCCTTGCCCCGTCGTACCAGCGCCACCGGGTCCACCTCCAGCAGTAGCGCCGCCGTGCAGCGCTCGGGGGTGGCCTCGGGATAGAGCACATGGGCCGTGCCGTGGGAGGTGGAGAACGTCTGCGCCTTGTCGGGATGCTTGTGCAGCAAGAAGCCGAGGTCCGTGGCGGGACGGTCGGGGGTGCCGGTGGTACTGATCGTCAGGAACACCCGTACGAGTATCGTCCGCTTCCCCCGTCCTGACCAGAGGGTTTCCTCTCTTCGCGGCGTTGTGGATGCCCCGTGCCGGGTAGTCCCGTCACCCCATCGCCATCAGCTCCGCAAGCTCGGCGATCTCCGCGAGGCCGACCCGGCAGCAGCCGCCCACCAGCCGGGCGCCGGCCGCCTCCCACTGCCGCACCCGTTCCGGAGCGAAGGTGGCCCCGCCGCGCCAGCTGCGGCTTCGGGCGTCCCACTGCTCGCCGCTGTTGGGATAGACCACCACCGGCTTCCCGGTGGCTGCGGCAAGCCCCACCGCCCGCTCCGTGTCCTCGGGCTCGCAGCAGTTCACCCCTACGGCGATCACCTGGTCATGATCCACGGCGAGCGCGAAGGCTTCGGCCAGCGGCTGCCCGGCCCGGGTCCGGTCTCCCGCAATGCTGTACGAGAGCCAGGCCGGGACCCCGCACCCCTCGGCCGCACGCAGCAGTGCCTCCGCCTCGTCGGTGTCGGGGACGGTCTCCAGGGCAAGCACATCGGGGACCGCTGCCGCCAGTGCCTCGATACGCGGCCGGTGGAAAAGCTCCAGCTCCCGCACCGAGAGCCCGTACCGCCCGCGGTATTCGCTGCCGTCCGCGAGCATCGCGCCGTACGGCCCGACGGAGGCGGCGATCCAGACCTCCCGGTCCACCGACCCGCCGGCCGCGCGGGCCAGCTCGACGCTACGGGCCATCAGGGCCGCTGCTGGGCCGCCGGGGATTCCGCGTCGCTCGAAACCTTCGAACGTCGCCTGATAGCTCGCCGTGATCAGCACCTGCGCACCCGCCCGGAGGTAGGCCCGGTGGGCCGCCGCGATCTGCTGCGGATCGTCGGCGAGCAACCGGGCCGACCAGAGCGCGTCGGACAGATCGCAGCCCTGCGCGCTCAGCTGGTTGGACAGGCCCCCGTCCAGCAGGACGGTGCGCTCGGCGAGCGCGGCGGCGAGTGGACGGACGGGCTGCACAGGTGTTTCCTCCGCCTCCTTCGGCCGTCTACTTCAGCTGGGAAAGGACCTGCGAGGAGATCAGCTCCAGATGGTCGAGGTCATCGAGATCGAGGACCTGGAGGTAGATCCGGGATGCCCCGATGGCCCCGTAACGGCCGATCTTGTCGACGACCTCGGCGGGTGAGCCCGCAAGGCCGTTCGCCTTGAGTTCGGCCGGTTCCCGTCCGATGACGCCCGCCCGACGCGCCACCTCCGCGTCGTCCTTGCCGACACAGACGACCAGGGCGTTGGAGTACACCAGATCGCTGGTCCGGCCGGCTGCCTCGGCCGCCAGCTTCACCCGTCCGAACTGTCGCTCGCTGTCCTCGATGGAGGCGAACGGGATGTTGAACTCATCGGCGTACTGCGCGGCCAGCCGAGGGGTACGGGTCGCGCCGTGTCCGCCGATCAGTACCGGCACCCTCGACTGCGCGGGCTTGGGCAGTGCCGGGGAATCGGCAAGCTGGTAGTAGGTGCCGTCATAGCTGAACGTCTCACCGATCTCGGTGCCCCACAGCCCGGTGATGATCGCCAGCTGCTCCTCGAGCCGGCCGAACTTCTCCTTCGGGAAGGGGATTCCGTACGCCCGGTGCTCGTCCTCGAACCAGCCGGCGCCCAGGCCCAGTTCGACCCGGCCACCCGACATCTGGTCCACCTGCGCCACCTGGATGGCCAGCACACCCGGCAGCCGGAAGGTGCCGGCGGTCATCAGGGTGCCGAGACGGATCCGCTTGGTCTCCCGAGCGAGTCCGGCCAGAGTGATCCAGGCATCGGTCGGGCCGGGGAGCCCGTCCCCCGGCCCCATGTGCAGATAGTGGTCGGAGCGGTAGAAGGCATCAAAGCCGAGGTCCTCGGTGGCCTTGGCGACGGTCAGCAGAGTGTCATAGCTCGCCCCTTGCTGGGGCTCAGTGAAGATTCGAAGATCCATGCATCCATCCTGCACCTTCACCTGCGACCCGACGGCCCTCGCATCGCCTGCCGCGTCCCGGCGTGGCCATCAGCGCCGCGTCAGCCCCGCGACCTCTCCTCGTCCCGTGCCTCCAGTCTGCGCAGCATTCCCCGCACTCTGTCGCCCGACTCGTCAGCTGCGTCCATGGCCTCGATGCACTGCCAGTAGACCCCCTCGTCGTCCGTGCCGCACGCGACGCCGACCAGGGCAATGCCCACTTCTCCCAGCAACACTCCGAGCTCGGTCAACACGGCGTGAACGTCGGCGACCTCGGTCAGCTGGGCGGCGCGTATCCGCCCGCCATGCGGCATCGGAAGTTCGAAGGCCCCGCAGCCCCTGCCCCCCGCCTCACCCAGCGCCCGGGCCTCCGCCCGCAGCTCCGGCGGACCTCTCAGCGCCAGATGCCCGCCCACGGCCTGAGCGAGCGCCTGAGCCTGCCAGGCCTCCACCATGGTGCCCAGCTCCGGCAGACTGCGCGCCAGCGCGTCCCGGCTGATCGCGACGAGCCGCACCCCGTCCATCCCTGCCCCCGTTCACAGGACTTTCCGTCTCTCTTTCCATTACCCAGAGTGAGGTCCGGAAGTCCCAAAAGCCAGGGGATTTCGCAAATCTGTGGACTCGAAGCCGGTTGTTGATAACTCACTCACTCCGGAGAGTGACAATCGTCGGCCCCTTTCACCGGAAAACGCTTCTCATTGCGGTCTATTTTGGACGAAAGCGCCCCAAGTACATCGATCTCCAGCACCTCGCAGAACTGCAGCAGATAGGCCAGCACATCAGCGACTTCGTCCCGCACCCGGTGTGCGGTTCCGGGATCGTCCATCACCCGCGCGGACTGCTCGGGGGTCAGCCACTGAAAGATCTCGAGCAGCTCCGCTGCCTCGACGCTCAGCGCCGCCACCAGATTCTTCGGCGTGTGGTACTGCTCCCAGTCCCGTGCCGCGGCGAACTCGGCCAGCCGACGCTGCAGTCGCGCCACATCCAGTTCTGTCACGCGCTCAGGTCTACCACCGTGGCGCCCGCCACCTCGCGGGCGGACGAGTTGTGCGCCGCCGTCCCCACCACGCGGATATGGCCCTGGCCGCAGATCGCCGCCGCCAGCGCCACCAGTTCCCGCGTCTGCCGTCCGTCCAGCGAGCGGTCGAAACCGTCGGCAAGGACCGTGAGTGACTGCATCGCCGGGGGCACCTCGCCGGCCGGATCCACCGCCAGCACGCCGGGCCCGGTGAGCAGCACCAGCGCCAGGGCCAGATAGCGCAGCTCACCCTCACCGAGTCGGCCGACCGGGGTCGCCGACCGGTCGCCGCGGCCGAGCACCGCCCGTACGGTCCCGTTCAGCAGTTCCTCGGCCTGCACCGCGTCCACCGGCCCCGAGCATCCAGCACGGGCGGCAGCGACCAACTGCTTGTGCCGGATGGCGCATTCGGACTGGGTCCGGTAGAGCACCTCGGCGAGGTTGTCACAGCCGCGCCGCAGCCGCCCCTCCCCTACCGTCGCCGGACGGCGCATCCGTTGCGGCTGCGGGTCACAGGCGAACACCGACCGCAACGCCACCACCACCTGCTCGGCGGCGGCCAGCACCTGCCGCTGACCCTCGGTCCGGCCCGCGACCCGCAGCGGGAGCAGTGCGGTACCGAGCCGGTCGTCGGGCAGCGGCGCGCGGGTGACCGGGACATTGCCCGCGGTGTGCCAGGCGGCCTGCACCGTCGGGCGCGCCGGATCACGCAGCGCCGTGGAAAGCAGCAGCTTGCCGCCCGCCGTCAGGCGTTCGCCGACGATGCGCAGTTCGGGCTCCGCCTGGACGGCGAGATCGAGTTCCACCGGACCTGCCGGGCCGTCGACGGTGCAGCCGATCCTGAATCCCCGGCGCCCCTGAGCGTCCGCGCCCGCCTGTTCCGGAATGCAGCCGGCCGGATCGTCGAAGACGTCACCGAGTTCGTCCCCCGCGCCGAGCCGCGCCAGCGCCTCGTACACCTCCAGGACACTCGACTTGCCGCTCCCGCTCGCTCCCGCGAAAAGGGTCAGTGGAGCGAGCGGGAAAGCGGCGCGCCGGTGCGACTTGAAGGCGGAGAGCCGCAGTTGGGTGACGGTCGGACGTGCTGGGGATGCATCCATGCTCCGGACCGTATGCGGGCACCGGAGTGACGAACCGTTCCGCCTTCCGACCTTCCTACGATCGGGGGACGGCCGCCGCCGCGATGCCCTCCACTTCGGTGCCCACCGGAGCCAGCAGAAAGACGTTCTTGTCCACTCGGTGCATCCCGCTGCCCAGGCCGAAGACCACGCCGCTGCTGAAGTCCAGGATGCGCTTGGCTACTTCGGTCTCCGCTCCGGTCAGGTCCAGCAGCACCGGGACCTGCGCGATGAGGTACTGCGCGACTTCACGGGCGTCCGCGAAGACCTGCACGCGCAGCACGACGAAGCGGCGCTGCTCGCTCTCCGCGTAGTCGTTGGGGATCGTCTCGTGGTCGACTCTCGACGGCCATTCATTGCGGCCACGCAACGGAACGACCTGGGCGAGCCCCTCCCACTGTTCGTCGGTGACGTCGTACCTGTCGTACCTGCTCACCGGACCACCTCGGTTGGGCTCTCTATCTGCATCAGCCAATTCTGACGCCACTCACCCGTTCAGCCCAACACCGACACGGTCGATACCTTGATCAGCTCTGTTACCGGGGATTCACCGGGCGCCCACGCGCGCCATCGCCTCCGCTACCGAGGTGAGAAATCGGGCATGAGCTCGATCGGTGCAGGGGGCTTCCGGGTTCCACGGCACCACTTCCGCACCGCTCTCGATGGCCCGCCAGCCCGGATTCGGGCCGAGCTCGGCGAGCGGTGTGGCATTGGACCGGACGTCGACGAGCACGACCTCGGGCCGCAGCGCCGCGGCCCGGTCCCAGCTGACGGTGGCCCAGTTCGCTCCGGCCCCCTCGGGGGGCTGCACCGTGTTGACGCCGCGCTCCGTGAGATCGGCCAACTGCGGCCAACCGCCGGGACGGGCGAGATGCACCTGGTCGGGCCCGGCGGGCGAAAGGGCCAGAACCGTCGGCCGTGCGGGAGCGGCAGCGCTCAGTTGCTGCTGCGCGCCGGCCAGCAGCCGGCCCGCCTCCGGATCCTCGTCATCCTCGTCGGCGCCGAGCGAGCGCGCCAGCGCGCCGAACCGTGCGTTGATTCCGCTCATGGTGCGCGACCGGCCGATATCGATGACCACCACGGGAACATGTTCCTCGAGGTGTTTGGCGGTGTCCGGATCCAGCCCGTAGACCTGTCCCCCGCCGTAACTCACGGCCACCACCAGTTCGGTCCCTCCGCGCAGCAGAGTCTCCAGGTCCAGATCACCGCCGGCCCCCAGGTAACCGGTTCGGTCCGGCCGCAGTGAGCCCGCCTTCGCCGGGTCGGGCAGCGCGCCGTCGTGCAGCGAGCCGAAGACCGCCACCGGCGCCCTGCCGAGCTCCCGGAGCGTCGCTCCGGCCTGTATGTAGGCGACCAGACGGGTGGGCGGCCGGCCCGCCGCCGACAACTGACCGCGGTCGTCGGTGAACTGCCAGGCGATCTCTTGCATGGCGTGATGCACCCCCTCCAGGTGTGCACCGTCCGTCGGTCCGCACGGTGCACAGCTGTACCTGCCCAGCTCCGTACGGGACCATTCGGGCGCTGCTGCCGTCCGGCCGCGAACCGGTGACCGGTACTCGGCACGGGATGAGTAGTCGTACTCACGCGCTCTCCGGCCGCCCGTAGCAGCCTGGAGGAAGTCGACGACCGTGGAACCACCGAACACAGCGACCGGTCACAGCGAGCGAACACAGCGGAGGAACGATGAGCGCCAGGAACGTCGTGCGGCAGGTCTGCCGGACCGTGGCGGGCGACTGGGTGTCCCGCGCCTACCTCGCGATCGCCGCCGGTCTGCTGATCTGGGTAGCGGTGGACACCGCATTCGTCCCGCACCAGGATGCCTCGTTCGCCGGGGTCTGGCCGATCATGTTCACCGCGCCGACCGGCCTGCTCTTCCTGATACCCGGGATCGAGGGCCCGGGCGTCTTCGTGCTG
The DNA here is from genome assembly GCF_040689485.1 of Streptomyces sp. NPDC051322. Taxonomy (NCBI): domain Bacteria; kingdom Bacillati; phylum Actinomycetota; class Actinomycetes; order Kitasatosporales; family Streptomycetaceae; genus Streptomyces; species Streptomyces sp. NPDC051322. The sequence goes on from NZ_JBFBAK010000007.1 coordinate 302,930, forward strand.
CTCACCCTCGCGGCGGTGGTCAACTCGACGGTCATCAGCCTGGTCGTCCGCAAGGCCGGCGGCCATCGGACCGGGCGGTCGGCAGGTCCGGTCCCGGCACGCTGAGAGGATTCAGGCGGTCCTTCCACGTGGTTCAGGGGGGTCGTGGGCGAGACTGGTGTCATGCAACGATTTTCGCTCGATGCCCTGGCCCGCCAGCAGATGGAACTGGCCGCTGCCGCCGGGGGCGGCCACACCGCGGACACCGTCTACGGCGGTCATGAGAAGGTGCTGCGCCAGACGGTGATCGGAATGACCAGAGGTTCCCGGCTCGCCGAGCACGAGAATCCCGGCGAGGCGACCGTGCAGGTCCTGCAGGGGCGGGTACGGCTGACGGCGGGCGAACTGTCGTGGGAGGGCCGGCAGGGAGACCTGATCATCGTGCCCGACAGCCGGCACGGCCTGGAGGCGCTGGAGGATTCCGCGGTTCTGCTGACGGTCGCCAAGCTGCTCTGACGCCGATCGGGACCGAGCCCGCCGGCTCAGACTGTGCGCCAGCGGGCGCTCGCCCAGGAGAACACGCCGAACGCCGCCAGCCCCAGTGCGATCAGCCCCAGCAGCCAGGGGCCAGCCGGTGTTTCGCAGAAGGAGCGCAGCGTATCGTCCATGCCCTTGGCCTTGCCCGGCTCCCGCTGCACCGCTGCGGCGATGGCGAAACCCCCTGCGGTGGCGAAGACAATGCCTCGGGCGGCGCCCCCGAAGACTCCCAAGCAGTCGACGGCCCGACGGGTGCTCGGGGACATCTCCGCCATTTTCAGACGCTTGCGATATTTGTGCATCAGGGCGCGCGCGGCAATCCACAGCCCGCCACCCACCACGGCGGCTCCGGCCGCCCCGACGATCCACTGACCGGCCGGCCAGCCCAGCACTTCAGCCGTCACATCATTGGAGCGGTGGTCGCTCGACCCGCTGCCGCTGTTCTTGTCCCCGGCCGCGTACGACAGCACGGAGTACGACACGAAAGCGTAGAAGACAGCGCGCCCGGCGGCCGTGGCACGCTTGCGCGCCTTGCCGCCGTCCTGTCCCGACTGCCCGAAGAACGCCTCGGAGAGCCGCCAGAGCGCCATGCCTGCCAGAGCCGCCCCGAGCATCCACAACAGGACGCTCCCGAACGGCCTGTGGGCTATCTCAGCGATCGCGCCACCGCGGTCCGCCTGTTGTCCTCCGCCGTCGGAGAGCGCGATACGCAGCGCCAGCACGCCGACCAGTACGTAGATCAGGCCGCGAGCGACGAAGCCGGCACGCGCCCCCGTTTCCACCACCGGACCGTTGGCCGTGCGTCTGGCCCGGCTCTTGCCGCTGAGTGCCACTGAACGGGTTGTCATAGCTCTTCGGTTGCCCTGTTCAGCCGCAGGAACACGTGATTCCCGGACAGGAACACCCTGTCGACACCCTGTCGCCCCATGCCGTTCAGCCGGGCCTCCGATCGATCACGACCGGCCGCCAGCTCCGCCCGTCCGGCTTGGCCGCGAGACCACCCACCGGGTCCGGCTCCTCCTGGCGGCGGCGTCCGCCGCCACGGGCGAAGAAGTCGGCCAGTGGCAGTGTGGCTGCGCCCCGGGTGACCGCGTCGGCGCCGAGCCGGCCCAGCTCGATGGTGACGCGCTCGGCCGGATGACGCATCGCGTACTGCGTCGCATAGCGGCGCACGGCCGGCAACAGCGCGGGCCCCAGCAGCAGCCCGGCCCAACCGCCGATCAGGATGCGTTCGGGGCGGAAGAGATTGACCAGATCGGCGATGCCGGCGCCGAGGTATTCGGCGGTCTCGTCGAGGAGCCGCGCGGCAGCATCGTCGGCGGGCGGCCCGCCTTCGGCAGGGACCGCGGCGGACAGCAGGGTGGCCAGCGCCGTCTCCTCGTCGGTCGATCCGGCGGGCGGCCTGCCGGTCTCCAGCCAGCGCTCGCGGATGGCCTCGGCGCCGACGTACGCCTCCAGACAGCCCGGCGATCCGCAGCGGCAGCGGCGTCCACCCACCCGCACGGTGGTGTGCCCCCATTCGAGGGCGCGGCTCTCGGCGCCTCCGTAGAGCATGCCGTCGACCACCACGCACGCGCTGACACCGGATCCGAACAACACGACCACGGCGTCGCTGACGCCGCGTCCGCCCCCGAACCACATTTCGGCCTGGCCCAGCGTCTTGGCGCCGTTGTCGATGAAGAACGGCACATCGGAAGGGAGTTCGGCGCAGTCCCGCAGCATGGCCTCCAGCGGTACGGCGTCCCAGCCGACCGTCTGGCCGTGCACCACGACACCGTCGGGGTCGCTCCGGTCGATGATCCCGGGCACCCCGACCCCCACGCCCACCAGCCGCTCCGTCTCGATGTCCGCCTCCCGCAGCACATCGGCGACGGCGTCCCTGATGTGGGCGACGATCCAGCCCACGTCGTAACCGTGGTGAATCAACGGCCGGTCGGTACGGGCGAGTTCGGTCAGGGCCAGATCGAAGAGCTCGACTCGCACCCGGGTTTCGCCGACGTCGATGCCGATGAGGTAGCCGCTGCCGGGCGCGACCCGGAGCAGGGTGCGCGGGCGTCCGCCTTCCGAATCAACGATTCCGGCTTCCTCGAGGAGGCCCTCGGTGGCGAGTTCCGCAACGACATTGCTGATGGATCCCGAGCTCAGCCCGGTGATGACGCCGAGCTCCTGCCGACTGAGCGGGCCCTCGAAATACAAACGTTGCAGAACCTCGGCGCGGTTGCCCCGCCGCAGGTCACGCACGGTTCGCCTGCTCTGTTCAGCCATGTGGCTCCTTCCTCGGTTGCAACATACCCTCGCCGAAGGCCTTGACGCGACCTTCCCTTACTACTTAACTCACGCTCTGTATTAAGCCATGAAGGCCGTTCGGGAACTGAACGCAGCCCTCCCCGGGAAGGGGCCAACGAACATGCGCAGAATCAGAGCCGCAGCAGCAGTGGTCGTCACCGTCTCCACCCTCGCCGGAGCCACCGCGTGCGGCGGAGGCAGCGAAGCCGGCGGTAGCAACGAGTCCCCGAAGACGCTCACGTACTGGGCGTCCAACCAGGGACCGAACATCCCGGCGGACAAGAAGATCCTCACCCCCGAGCTGCAGAAGTTCGAGAAGCGGACCGGTATCAAGGTCAAGCTGGAGGTGGTGCCGTGGGCCGACCTGCTCAAGCGCATTCTGGCGGCCACCACCTCCGGTGAGGGACCGGACGTGCTCAACATCGGCAATACCTGGTCGGCCTCGTTGCAGGCCACTGGCGCGCTGCTGCCCTGGGACAAGAAGAACTTCGACGCGATCGGCGGCCGTGACAGGTTCGTCGACGCCGCCGTGGCGTCCGCGGGCGCCGAAGGCAAGGACCCGTCCGCCGTCCCGCTCTACTCGCTGTCCTATGCGCTCTACTACAACAAGAAGATGTTCGCCGACGCGGGCATAGCGAAGCCCCCGGCCACCTGGGACGAGTTGGTCGCGGACGGCCGGAGGATCTCCAAGAACGGCACCAGCGGCAAGTGGGGTCTGGGCGCCGAGGGCGGCAACCTGTCCAACAACATCCACCAGGCCTTCGTGCTCGCCAAACAGCACGGTGCCGACTTCTTCGACGCCTCCGGCAAGCCGACCTTCACCTCCCCCGGGGCCGTCGCCGCGGTGAAGCAGTACGTCGACTTCATGGGTAAGGACAAGATCATCGCGCCCGGCAACGCCGAGTACGCCCAGAACCAGTCGCTCAGCGACTTCTCCAAGGGCAAGACCGCGATGGTGCTGTGGCAGGCCGCCGCTTCCACCTTCGCCTCGCAGGGCATGAAACCCGAGGACTGGGGGGCAGCACCCGTCCCGGTCCAGTCCGGCGCCCCCGGTGAGGACACGCAGGTCAACTCGATGGTGGCCGGCATCAACATGGCCGTCTTCAAGAACACCAAGAACACCAAGGGTGCGCTGAATTTCGTCAAGTTCATGACCAGCACCGACGAGCAGAAGATCCTCAACAAGGCCTACGGATCGGTTCCGCCGGTCACGGCCGCGCAGTCGGACCCGGCCTTCAACGCCCCCGGTGTGAAGGTCCTCAAGGACACCCTCACCGACAGCGCGGCGCCGCTGCCGCAGGTGCCGTCGGAGTCGCAGTTCGAGACGACCGTCGGCACCGCCGTCAAGGAGCTGTGGGCGGACGCCGCAGCCGGTAAGGCCATCACGACCGAGTCCGTCAAGGCCAAGCTCACCAAGGCCCAGCAGCAGATGACGCAGTGAGGCACTGACCCATGACGGCCACCGATACCACCTCACAGGTACCGCACCGGGCCGGCAGCGACGTTCTGAAGCCCGGGGGTAGGCGGGGGCGTCTGCCCCGCGTCCCGGACCGGATCCGCCGGGGCGGCCTGCCCTATCTGCTGCTGCTTCCCGCGCTCGTGCTGGAACTCCTCATCCACATCCTGCCGATGGCCATCGGCATCGTGATGAGCTTCCGCGGGCTCACCCAGTTCTTCATCCGCAACTGGAGCGATGCTCCGTGGACCGGGCTGCACAACTTCAAGGTCGCCATCGATTTCAACGCCCCGATCGGCAAGGCCCTGCTGCACTCCTTCTACGTCACTGTGGGGTTCACCCTGCTCTCCGTCGGCCTCTCCTGGCTGATCGGTACCGGCGCGGCGATCCTCATGCAGGAGGACTTCCGCGGCCGGGGCTTCCTGCGGACGGTCTTCCTCGTCCCGTACGCCCTGCCGGCCTATGCCGCCATCATCACCTGGGCGTTCATGTTCCAGCACGACAACGGCCTGGTGAACCACGTCCTGCACGACCAGCTGGGCATCACCGACAAACCGTCGTTCTGGCTGATCGGCGACAACAGCTTCTACGCACTGGTCATCGTCGCCATCTGGAAGTCCTGGCCCTTCGCCTTCCTGATGGTGATGGCCGCCCTGCAGAACATCCCGCGCGAGCTGTACGAGGCAGCGTCGATCGACGGCGCCGGACTGTGGCAGCAGCTGCGCAGGATCACCATGCCGTCGCTGCGCCCGGTCAATCAGGTCCTGGTCCTGGTCCTCTTCCTGTGGACCTTCAACGACTTCAACACGCCGTACGTGCTGTTCGGCAAGTCGGCGCCGGAGGCCGCGGACCTGATCTCCATCCACATCTACCAGTCCTCTTTCGACACCTGGAACTTCGGCAGCGGCTCCGCCATGTCCGTCCTCCTGCTGCTGTTCCTGCTCGTCGTGACGGCCGCCTACTTGATCTTCACCTCGCGCGGAAGGAAACCTTCCGATGTCTAGCCACGCCCACGTCCGCCGGTCGCCCACCGCGCCGCCGCAGTCCTTCCTCTGGACCCGGCGCATCGTGCTCGCGCTGATCACGCTCTTCACACTCGTTCCGGTCTACGTGATGCTCAGCAGCTCGCTGAAGCCGCTGTCCGACGTCTCGGGCAGGTTCAGCTGGATTCCGCACGGGTTCTCCATCCGCCCGTACATCGACATCTGGAGCACCATCCCGCTCGCCCGGTACTTCCTCAACTCGCTGATCGTGGCGGGGGCGGCGAGCATCTGCTCGGTGGTCGTGGCGATCTTCGCGGCATACGCGGTGAGCCGGTACCGTTTCCGCGGCAAGCGGGTCTTCACGGTCACTGTGCTCTCCACCCAGATGTTCCCCGGCATCCTCTTCCTGCTCCCGCTGTTCCTGATCTTCGTCAACATCGGTAATGCGACCGGCATCGACCTCTACGGCTCGCGCGGTGGCCTGATCCTCACCTACCTGACCTTCTCGCTCCCGTTCTCGATCTGGATGCTGATCGGCTACTTCGACTCGATTCCCAAGGATCTGGACGAGGCGGCGATGGTGGACGGCTGCGGGCCGATCGGTGCGCTGTTCAGAGTCGTCGTTCCGGCGGCAACCCCCGGCATCGTCGCCGTCACTCTGTACGCGTTCATGACCGCGTGGGGCGAAGTCCTCTTCGCCTCGGTCATGACCAACGACAACACCAGGACACTCGCCGTGGGACTCCAGGGCTACTCGACGCAGAACGACGTGTACTGGAACCAGATCATGGCCGCCTCCCTCGTCGTCAGCGTGCCGGTGGTCGCCGGCTTCCTGCTCCTCCAGCGGTACCTCGTCGCCGGGCTCACCGCAGGCGCCGTCAAGTGACCGTGGCGTCACCGGCGCCACACAGGGCGCCGCATCGAACAGCGCATCAGAAAGGCAGTCCGTCCGTGAACGACTTCCACTCCCTTCCCGCCGACTTCACCTGGGGCGTAGCCACCGCCGCTTACCAGATCGAGGGAGCCGTGGCCGAGGACGGCCGGTCGCCCTCCATCTGGGACACGTTCTCGCACACCCCCGGCAGGATCGACAACGACGACAACGGTGATGTGGCCTGCGACCACTACCACCGCCGGAGCGAGGACATCGAGCTGATGAAGCAGCTCGGGGTCGATGCCTACCGGTTCTCCGTCGCCTGGCCGCGCGTGGTGCCCGGCGGTGATGGACCGGTCAACGACAAGGGCCTCGCCTTCTACGACGAGTTGGTCGACGGCTTGCTCGAAGCGGGCATCACACCCTTCCCGACCCTCTACCACTGGGATCTGCCACAGGTTCTGCAGGACCGCGGCGGCTGGCCGGCCCGCGAGACCGCCGAGCACTTCGCCGCGTACGCGGCCGTGGTCGCCGAGCGGCTCGGCGACCGGGTGAAGGACTGGACGACGCTCAACGAGCCGCTCTGCTCGTCGTGGATCGGCCACCTCGAAGGCCGGATGGCGCCCGGCCTCACCGACATCACGGCGGCCGTCCGCACCTCCTACCACCTGCATCTGGGCCACGGTCTTGCCACTCAGGCGATACGCGCGGCGGTGCCCGGGGCCCGGGTCGGTATCGTCAACAACATCACCACCTGCGAGCCGGCCACCGAGCGTGCGGAGGACGTGGCCGCGGCGCTCCGCGCCGACGGGCACACCAACCGCTGGTGGCTCGACCCGATCCACGGCCGCGGCTACCCGCAGGACATGGTCGACCTCTACGGCGTCGACCTGCCGATCCGGTCCGGGGACCTGGACACCATCGCCGCTCCGCTCGACTGGCTCGGCGTGAACTACTACTTCCGCAATGTCGTCGCGGACGACCCGACGGGTCCGCTGCCGCAGGCCAAGCAGGTCTACCTGCCGGGAGCGCGGCACACGGCGATGGACTGGGAGGTCAACGCGGACGGCCTGGAGAACATCCTGCTGCGGCTCACCGAGGACTACCGCCCGGAAAGGATCTACGTCACGGAGAACGGCTCCGCCTACCCCGACGTGGTCCGCGCCGACCACTCGGTCGACGACCCGGAGCGCACCCAGTACCTCGATGAGCACCTGGCCGCCTGCGTCCGTGCGGTCCGCCGCGGTGTGCCGCTCGCCGGGTACTTCGCCTGGTCGCTGCTCGACAACTTCGAGTGGGCGTACGGGTACGAGAAGCGCTTCGGTCTGGTGCACGTCGATTACCCGACCCAGCGGCGCACCATCAAGACCAGCGGTCACCACTACGCGGACATCGTCCGCTCCGCACGCGGGCGCGGCCGCCGGGCGGCCTGAACCCGCCCGGATCGCCGCGCCGGGGACCCCGGGCAGACCGGTGACCGGTTTGCCCGGGGCGCCTCGCGGCCGGGCCCGCCCGTTCGGGGGCTCGGCGTTCCACGTCCGTGCGACAACGCCTCAGTCGGCGACCTCGATCACGATCTTGCCGCGGGTGTGCCCGCTCTCCACCGCACGCAGCGCTTCGCCCGCCCTGTCCAGCGGGAAGGTCCGGGTGACATACGTCCGCAGGGCGCCGCTGACCGCGAGCCGCGCCACCTCGTCGAGGACGGCGGCGTTGCGGGCCCGTTCGACGGCCGCGCCGCCGAGCTCCACCGCCAGCGGCTTCCCGCCGGCGCTGATCAGCCTCGTCCGGTCGGTGAGCAGTTCGGCCACCGCCCTGAGGGGCTCGCCGCCCACCAGGTCGAAGACCGCGTCGATGCCTTCGGGCGCGGCGGCCCGTACCCCCTGGACGACGTCGGGACCGGACGCGACATGCACCGCGCCGAGCGACTCGACGAAATCCCTCTTGTCGGCGCTCGCGGTGCCGATGACGCGTACGCCGAAATGCCGCGCGATCTGGGTGGCAGCCACTCCGACGCCACCACCGGCCCCATTGATCAGCAGCGTCGAACCGGGAGCCGGATCGAGCTGGCGCACACCGTCGTACGCGGTGGCTGCCGCAACCGGCAGAACGGCCGCGTCGGCGAACGACAGGGCGTCCGGCTTGTGCGCGGCGACCGCCACCGGCAGCAGGGTGTACTCGGCGTAACCACCGGTCAGCGGATTGCCGAAGACGGCCTGCCCGCGTTCGAACCCGGTGACACCCGGTCCGACCCGCTCGACGACCCCGGCGGCCTCGCTGCCGAACACGGCGGGAAACTCCGGCTCCGCGCTGCCCGGTCTGCGGTATCCCGAACGCAGCTTCCAGTCGACCGGGTTCACCCCTGCCGCCCGGACGGCGACGAGCAGTTCTCCGGGGCCGGGGACCGGCGCCTCCTGCTCGACGAAGGCCTCTGCCTCCGGTCCGCCGTTGCGGGTGAATACGTACGCCTTGGGCATGAGCTCTCTCACTCCGATCGGTGCGGTGACTGCCGATGTTCGCGCAGTCGCGGCACAAGGTCGAATACCGGGGCTCGGGACGGCCTTCCCCCGTGCGTTCCCGGCACCGGTCGGTCACCCTGGGAATGTGTCGCCTCCCCCTCTGATCACCGTCGGTCACGGCACCGCGGACCGCGAACAGCTGGCCGGCCTGCTGCGCGGCGCGCAGGTCGCCGCGGTGGTCGATGTGCGCACCGCACCGGGCAGCCGGCACAACCCCGACGTGGGCCGGGAACGACTCCGGGAATGGCTGCCCGAGTACGGGATCGACTACCGGTGGGAGAAGGACCTGGGCGGCTTCCGTAAGACCGCGCCCGACTCCCCCGACGTCGTATGGCGCAACGATTCCTTCCGGGGCTATGCCGGCCACACCCGTGACCCGCACTTCCTCGCCGCCATGGACCGGCTGCTGGCGGAGGCAGCCGACAGGAGGACCGCGGTGATGTGCGGGGAGACCGTCTGGTGGCGCTGCCACCGGCGGATCATTGCCGACTTCGCCGTCCTGGCCCGCGGCGTGCCGACCCTGCACCTGATGCACGACGGCAGGCTCACCCCGCACCGGCCGACGCCCGGCGCACGGCTGCGCGACGACGGCCTGCTCGTCTATGACGACGAAGCGGCTGCGGCGGCCGCCGCGTCCGGTGCGTAGGCCGACCGGTCGCGCGGCACCTCACACGTAGTCCTTACCGGTCTTCTTGCCTTCCTCTTCGACCTCGTCGGGCAGGTCTTCCGCGGCCTGCTCCCGTAGCGCGGTACCACTCGGAGACTCCGCTTCGATGAGCCGCCAGTGCGCCCGCCGCCGCTCGGCCTCCAGCTCCTCCGCGGCCTCCGCGGGTGCCTCGGAACCCGTCGGGCGGCGATCTCCGGCCTTGTCGTTCATGGCTGCCTCCTTCGTTCATGCCAGTGGCGCGGGTTTCCCGCTCCACCGCGCTTACACATCACCCCGTGAAACGGTTCCCCAGCGGCTTCCCGCCCGCGAACCGCCGTACCTGGTCGGCCACCAGACGCTCCGCACGCGGCCGGAAAGACGCCGAGCCCCCTGCCACGTGGGGGGTGATCAACACGCCGGGTGCGGTGCGCAGCGGGTGGTCGGCCGGGAGCGGTTCGGGATCGGTCACGTCGAGTGCGGCGCGCAGGCGGCCGGTGGCGACCTCGGGGAGCAGGGCCTCGGTGGCGAGTGTCCGGCCGCGGCCGACGTTGACCACGAGCGCGTCGTCCGGCAGCGCGGCGAGTTCGGCGGCGCCGAACATCCCCACGGTGAAGGCGTTTTCCGGCAGCGTCAGGACGACGATGTCCACGTCGGTCAGCAGCTCCGTCAGCTCGCTCACCGGCCGCACGTCCTCTGCCGGGCGGGCTCGCCGGGCGACCCGGACCACTTCGGCCTCGCAGGCCAGCAGCCGGCGCTCCACCGCCCGGCCGATCGAGCCGTAACCGACGACGGCGACGCGGCAGTCCGCGAGTGAACGCGTGAAGTGCGGGTCCCATCGCCCGGCAGCCTGGTCGGCGAGCCAGCGTGGCAGCTCGCGCTGGGCGGCGAGGATCAGGCCGAGGGCGTGTTCGGCCGTACTGGCGTCGTGCAGGGAGCGGCCGTTGTACACGGAGACACCCTCGGGTACCAGCGGCACCAGCTTCTCGACGCCCGCGCTCAGCGACTGCACGGCACGCAGGGCGGGCAGCCGCGGCAGCAGGACCTCGCAGCCGGGCACCGCGTACGGCATCACCCACAGGCCGACCCGGCGCAGGGCCTCGTCCGGCAGATCGTCCGCAGGGGTCAGCCCGTCCCAGACGTGCACGCGGACGCCGGCGGGCCAGGAGCCGTGCCGGTGATCCAGGTCCGGCCAGGGCAGCAGGACGTCAACGGCGGGCTCTGCGGCGGTGCTGGGGGTGGCGTCGGTCATGGCTGCTCACCTTCGTGCGGGGGCCTGGGGGGTGCGGGGCGGCGGTTCGCCGCCCCGGGCGTAGGACATTCGCGGGCGTCGCCTCGTCCGAAACCATTGACCGGGTCCGGCCCCGCCTCGTAACGTCCTTCCCGCCAAGTGAAACACTTTCCATCACACGGAAAAGAGAGGGTGTGGCGATGACGACGATGTCACCCACCCAGCCCGGAAGCGGCTTCTGGTCCTCGTCCCGGGCCCGCCATCTGATGCCGGTCGCGTTCGTGACGTACTCGCTGGCCTACCTGGACAAATCGAACTACTCGATCGCCTCCGCCGGTGGCATGGCCGACACCTTGCACCTGTCGGCCGGGCTCGACTCGCTCATCGCCGCGTCGTTCTTCCTCGGCTACTTCCTTTTCCAGATTCCCGGCACCATCTACGCCGAGCAGCGCAGCGCCCGGCGTCTGGTCGCTTGCTGCACCGTCGTGTGGGGTTTGCTCGCCCTCCTGCAGGGCTTGCTGAGCAGCCCCGGCCAGCTGATCGCGGTGCGCTTCGCGCTCGGCATGGTGGAGGGAGCCGTGCTGCCATCGATGGTGATGCTGCTCGGCCGCTGGTTCAGCAAGCGTGAGCGGGGCCGGGCGAACACCCTGCTCATCCTCGGCAACCCGATCACCGTCATGTGGTTGTCAGCCTTTTCCGGCTGGCTGATCTCGGTGTCCGACTGGCGGCTGATGTTCGTCCTGGAAGGCGTGCCCTCCGTCATCTGGGGCCTGCTCTGTCTGCGGCTGATCAAGGACCGGCCTGCGGACGCCCAGTGGCTGGCCCCGGAAGAGCGCACCACGCTGGAGACCGCGCTCGCGGCCGAACAGCGCCCGTCCGACCAGCGCCCGTCCGGGGCTGCGCCGCGAACGGCCGCAACCACAGCGGACGAGTACCGCAAGGTGCTGCGCGCACGTCCGGTACTGGTACTGGCCGCGCAGTACTTCTTCTGGTCCTTCGGCATGTACGGCTTCATCTTCTGGCTGCCGGCCATCGTGAAGGACGGCTCCGGTGCGGGCATCGGCGCCACCGGCCTGCTGACCGCCGTGCCCTACGCGTTCGCCGCCGTGGCCATGCTGCTCAACTCCCGCCTCTCCGACCGCAGCGGCCGCCGCCGCATCGCCGTCTGGCCGTGGCTCGCCGCGGGTGCGGTGGCGCTGGGGTGCAGTTACGCGGCGGGCTCGAACTTCCCGCTCGCTTTCACGCTCCTGATCGTCGCCGGGCTCTGCATGTACGCGCCGTACGGTCCGTATTTCGCGCTGGTCTCCGAGCTGGCTCCGGCCGGGGTCTCCGGCGCGGCGGTCGCCCTGGTCAACTCGCTCGGTGCGCTCGGCTCGTTCGCCGGCACCTACCTGGTGGGCTGGGTCCGCGGCACCTCACTCGGCGATGCGGGGGCATTCGCCTTCATGGCCGTGTGCACCCTGGTCTCCGCCGCGCTCATGCTCACCGTGCGCGAACCGCGCCTGCCGGACGCCGACGCCCTCGCTGCCGCTAAGGTGGGGCGATTCACGTCGAATCGGGCCCCGGCCGGCGGCGCCCATGGCTGACCGTGCCCCGCGGCGCGACGGAGTGGACCGCGACAGGTCGGATCGTGAGCACGAGAGAGAAGGCGGCGCGCGGTGAGCACCCCACCCGGTGACGACATGCTCGGCCGAGGACTGCGGCTGCTGACGGTGCTGGCCGATCTGCCGGCCGGCGCGGGTGTCAGCGCGATCGCCCGTCAGGCGCAGCTCCCGGTCAGCAGTGCGCACCGACTGCTGGGCCGACTGGCCGCCGAGGGGTTCGTGGCGTACGACGAGGACGCCCGGCGTTACGCCCTCGGCGTGCGGGTCCTCGAACTGGCCCGGGGCTTCCAGCGCACCGAGGCGGGCTGGGCCGGCGCGTCGGCCCCGCTGCGCCGGCTCGCCTCGCGTACCGGGCTGCCCGCGATCGCCGGCGTGCTGGACGACAACGAGGTACTGCTCGTCCTCACCGCCGAGGGAACCCAGCACCTCCAGCTGCGCAGCGCCGAGGGGACCCGTAACCTCTGGCACGCCACCTCGCTCGGCAAGGCCCTCGCCGCCGCACTCCCCGACGAGGATCGCGAGAAGCTGCTCGCCGAGGGGCTGTCGGCCGCCACGCCCCGGACCTGCGTCGACGCCGCGGAACTGCGCGAACAGCTGGTGCAGGTGCGGGCGCGCGGCTGGGCGGAGGTGGACGAGGAGAACGAGATAGGAGTCCGCTCGGTCGCCGTGAACGTCCCGGACATGGGCCGGGGCGGCCGCCCCCGGCTGGCGGTCTCACTGGGCGCCGTCGTCGCGCTCACCTCGCAGCAGGAACTCCGGGCGCATGTGCCCGCCCTGCACGCCTGCGCTTCGGACATCGCCGCCCGGCTGGGGTGACGCCCGGCCGGGGTGACGCCCGGCCGGGGTGACGCCGCTTCAGCTGCCGGGGGTCACGAACTCCGGCTGATCAAGCAACCGCAGCCACGTGCCGTCCGGCTGCCTGCGTACCACCTGCGCCCGGGCGCCGGCACGGTCCTTCGGCGGGGTCGAGGTGAGCGCGATGTCCCCGCTGATCAGCGTCGGCAGCGGGGGTTCCGGCTCGAAGCGCACCTGCTGCCCGGACAGTGCCTTCGCCCAGAAGGCCCGAATCGCCTCACGGCCCACCGTCTGGCTCCCGGGCGGGTACGCCATGACGGCGTTCTCCTCGTACAGCGCGGCGATGCCGTCCGCGTCGCCCGCGTTGGCGCGTTCGACGAAAAGCCGGGTGAGGTCTTCCGGTTTCCGGGCCTTCTCGTTCTGCGACACGCTGTGTCCTTCGCTTCCGACGGCGGACGGGACCAACACGCTAAGCCATCAGGTCCTTCGGGTCGCGGCCGCGACACAGGCCATCAGCTCGGCGTCCAGCAGGGAGGGGTCACCGAGCCGGGTCGGGGCGGCGTAGGAGTTGAGCACCGCCTTGGTGACGCGCAGGGCGGCCTCCGGGCGGCGGACGATCGGTCGGGTCCAGGCGGCGACCGCCTCGTCGAGATCGCCTGGGGGCACGACACGCTGCAGGACCGACAGCTCGCAGGCTTCGGCTGCGTCGAAGGCCCGGCCGGTCAGGATGAGTTCGCGGGCGCGGGCCGCGCCGACCTCATGGATCAGGCGCGGGAGGACACCGCCCCAGGCGGTGGGCAGTCCGAGTGCCAGCTCCGGCAGCCGGAAGGCGGCGGTATCGGCGCCGACCCGCAGGTCACAGGCGAGAGCCAGGGCCAGCCCCGCGCCGATGACTTTGCCGTGCACGGCAGCGACGGTCACGGCGTGGTTGCCGGAGATGGCCTCGCACACCCGGCGGGCCTTGTCGCCCGAGATGCGGATGCCGCGCCCGGTGGGGTCCTCGTCGAGCCAGTCGGCGAACTCGGTCCGGTCGCCGCCCAGACAGAAGTCGTCTCCGGCAGCGCTCAGTACCAGTACCCGGACATCGGGATCCGGCACGGTCAGGATCTCCAGCAGGTCGTTCAGCATGGCGTCGGTGACCGCGTTGCCGTTCGCCGGGTCGTTCAGTTCCACCCGCAGGACGGCGCCCTCCCGCGTGCAGCGCACTGTGCCGGCCCTTCGGCCCTGCGGGTGCAGGTAACCGGGGAGCGAGACCTTCATATGGTCACGCTCAGCGAGGTGACTCGCCTGAAGACCATGCGAGCGGCGTATGCGGGGCGCGAAACGGCGCGCAGCGTGGGGAAGCGGCGCAGGAGTTGGGTGAGCATGGTGCGGGTCTCCAGACGAGCGAGGGCTGCGCCCAGGCAGTAGTGCGCGCCGCCTCCGAAGGTGAGGTGGTTTCCGGCGCGGAGGATGTCGAAGCTGTGCGGGTCCGGGTTGCGCCGTGGATCGTGGTTCGCCGCCCCGTACATGACGTGGACCATGGCGTCTTTGGCGATCTGGACACCCGCCAGTTCGGTGTCGGCGGCCGCGACCCGGGTGTTGATGTGTATGGGCGGATCATATCGAAGAGCCTCTTCGATGGCGGCTTCGATGTGCTCGGGCCGCTCCCGCAGCCAGTTCCACCGGCCGGGCTCCTTCAGTAACTGCCAGACCACCGCCGACAGCAGGGTCGCGGTGGTCTCCAGTGAGGCGATGGTGACGAACATCGTGAGCCGGTACAGGGTTTCGTCCGCTGCTTCGCGGTCCGGCTCGAGTGCGTCCCAGGTACGTATCCAGCCGCTCAGTACGTCGTCCCCCGGCGCGGCCCGGCGTCTCCGTATCAGGTCGGTGAAATACGTCCGCAGCAGGACGGTCGCCTCGGCGGAGACGCCGAGTTGACTCTTGGTCGGCAGCAACTCCTGGGCGTAGACCTGGTTGTGGGTGATCGCCAGGATGCCGGGATAGTCGTCGGACGGGATTCCGAGCCACGATCCGACGGTGCTGATGGGGAGCTGTTCACTGACGACTTCGGCGAAATCGGCGCTTCCGCCGCGTAGTTCGCCGGCCAGCTCGTCGAGGAGCCGGCTGACGTCCCGCTCGACGTGCGGGGTCAGCCGCTGAATGGTCGAGCGGTCGAAGAGGGTACCCAGGCTGCGCCGTTGGCGGGTGTGCTCGGGAGCGTTGAGACGGGAGAGCGTTTTGGTCATCTCGCGGGTGGCCGGCGCTTCCCAGCGCTCCGTATGCGCCTGCCGCTCCTGCCAGGCGAAGTCCGGAGCCAGCCAGTCGCGGCCGCGGAGCACCTGGCTGCAGGCATCGAAGCCGGTGACGAAGTACGCACCCCAGGGCGCCGGGACGACGTCGCCCATGGCCCTCAGCTCGGCGAGGAGCGGATACGGATCGGCCTGCCCTGCCGGTGAGTTCAGACGCCGGAGCAGGGAGACGAGGGCGCGGCGATCGACGGGCGTTCGGTCAAGGTCACACAGAGTACTCACGCAGAGTTCCTTGCCCTGGGCTCCTGGTTATCGCCCAGAACCTACCCCTCCGCATATCTGTGGCATGCGCGGATCCCTGTTGCCCATGTCACAGAAGAGATGCTCGATACGGGGGTTGCGGATGGTGCCGTTGTTACGGACGTGGCCACCGCGGCGGCGCCGCGGTGGCTGCCCTGTCACCCGCGGAACACGTCCAGGAAGGAACTCCACCAGCCCTTGGTCTTCTTCTGCGGCTCCTCCGGAGCGGCCTGCGCCGCGGAAGACGCACCGGGGGCGGCGGCCGGCAGCGACGACGGGGACTGCGGAGCCGCCGCGGAGCGCCGCGCGGCGCTCGGGGTGAAGTGGACCGGCAGGGAGACCAGCGCGCGGTGGAAGGGGCCGGGCCGCCACTCCGCTTCCGCGGCGGGCCGGGCAAGGGTGACGTCCGGCAGTACATTCAGAATCTTCTCGATCGCGGTGAGGGCGATGAGCTGGGCGGGTGACTTCGCCGGGCAGACATGGGGGCCCGCACCCCAGGCGAGGTGGGCGCCCTTGCTCAGAGTCCGGCGTGCGTCGGTGAGAGCGGGATCGCTGTTCGCGGCCGCGAAACTGATGAGTACCGGGCTGCCCGCCCGGAGCACCATGCCGCCCAGTTCGACATCCCGGACCGGGTAGTGCGTCGCGTAGTTGGCGATGGGGGCGTTGTCCCACAGCACTTCGTTGAGGGCGTCCTCGACCAGCATCCCCGGGCCGCCGCGGATCGATCCCGGCTCGTCGCCGGACAGCATGAGGAGCAGCGCGTTGGCGATGAGATTGCGCTCCGGCTCGACGCCCGCGCCCATCAGCATGACCAGCTGATCCTTGAGTTCCTCGTCGCGCAGGCCCGCGGGGTGCTGGATGAGCCAGGACGTGATGTCTTCCCCGGGCTGCCGCCGCTTCAGCGCGACGAGCTCCATCAGGCAGGCCGTGAGCTCGGCGTTGGCCCGCAGCACGTCCTCGCCGTCGAAGATCGCGGACATGTGGCGGGTCAGCCGGTCACCGATATCGCTGGGGCAGCCGAAGAGCTGGTTGAAGAGCAGCAGCGGCAGGAGCTTGGCGTAGTCGTTGAGCAGGTCGGCGCTGCCGCGTTCGATGAACTGGTCGATCAGGTAGTCGCCGATGCGCTCGACGTCCCGGCTCAGCCGGCTGGAGTTGAGCCGGGCGAGACTCTCGGTGACGGCCTTGCGCAGGCGCAGATGCTCGGTGCCGTCGGTGAACAGGCAGTTGGGACGGTAGGCCATCATCGGCAGCACCGGGCTGTCGAGCGGTACCTTTCCCTCCTGCAGGGCGTTCCACCGCCGGGAGTCGCGCGCGAAGAGGGCCGGATTCTGCAGGACGCGAAGTGCGGCTTCGTGCTGCACCACCAGCGTGGCGGCCACCCCCGGCGCCAGTTCGATCGGCGCGGCGGGACCGTGCGCCCTGAACTCGTCGTAGACGCGGTGCGGATCGGATGCGAACTCCGCCCCGTAGAGCGAGGTCTGCTGCCGCTCCTGGTGCATCGGACACCCAGTGGGGGCGTTGTATGGAGTGGCTCTCGGCTGAGAGTCCATGTGTGCTTCCTCTGTGTGATCGCGGTCCGTGCGGGCCACGGGCGGTGGACGGCGGAAGGGAACGGGGTCAGGCCACCCGGGCGAGAAGGTGCCTGACCAGGGTGATCAGTGTCTGTGCGGACGAATTCCGGTCCCGGGCGTCGCAGTACACGACGGGGGTGTCCGGCAGCAGGTCGAGGGCCTCACGCAGTTCCTCCTCCGCGTGCCGGGTGTGCGGGTCGAAACTGTTGACCGCGACGGCGTATTCGAGGCCGTACTTCTCGACCAGGTCGATGACCGGGAAGGTGTCCGCGAGACGGGCCGGGTCGACGAGGAGCAGCGCGCCGAGCGAACCGCGCGCCATGTCCTCCCAGAGCTCGACGAAGCGCTGCTGGCCGGGTGTGCCGAAGAGGTACAGCACCAGCTCTTCGCTCAGTGTCAGACGGCCGAAGTCCAGTGCGACCGTGGTGGTTTCCTTGCCCGGAGCTCCCCGGAGGTCGTCGATGTCGGCGGCGGCCTGCGTCATCCGCTCCTCGGTGCGCAGCGGAGTGATCTCGGAGAGGGTGCCGATCAGCGTCGTCTTGCCCACGGCGAAGTGTCCGACGACGAGGATCTTCACCGCGCGCTGCACCGCGTCCGGTACATAGATGCTTTCGATCGGACGGGCCTCAGCCGAACCGGGCATGGAGTCCATGCAACACCTCCTCGAGGATCTTCCTGTCAACCAGCTGGGCGGGGGGCGGGACCTTGCGGCGCATTAAGTGGCCCTGGTCGGCCAGATCCTGCAGCAGGAGCCGCACCACGCCGACGGGGAGTTCGAGTCGGCCGGCGACTTCGGCCACCGACAGATAGCCGCCGGAACACAGGTCCCAGATCGCCTGGATCTCGGGGCTCGGGTTCCGGTAGGGCTGCCGGTCGGGTGCGATGGTGACCAGCGTGACGAGGGTGAGGTCGTCCGCGTCCGGCAGGCCGCGGCCGCCGGTGATCACGTACGACCGGACGAACCCGCTGTTGACCGGCCGCTCCTCCCCCGACGCCGTCACGTGCTGCTTCCCGCACTCTGGCGCGGAGGTGTGGTCATCGCCTTTCCGAGGGCGCTGACCAGCTGCTGCATCCGGAAGGACATGGCCTCCATGTCCACCTCGGCCGCCGCGGCGGCCGCGAGGTAGGCGCCGCTGCCGGCCGCGATCAGGAAGATCCAGCCGCCCTCGTACTCGAGGAGCGTCTGCCGCCACCGTCCGGGGGTCTGCTTGCCCACGAAGGGGGCGACGGCCCGGCTCAGTGACTGCATCGAGCTCATGGCGGCGGCGACGGTCTCCGCGTCGTCCCTGCCGATGTCGTCGGAGCTGGCCAGCAGGAGGCCGTCGGCGGAGACGAGGATCGCGTGTTGCGCGCCGGGTACCTGGAGTACGTCGTTGAGCACCCAGGACAGATCGGGGTTCACTGGCTCTCAGGTCCTTCCATGGTCGTCATGTCACGCCCCGACCGGGTGCCGCGCTGGAAGGCACCCAATCGGGAAGCGGTCGCCTCGTTGCTCGGCACCGGCTCGGAATCGGCTGACGGCACCACCGACACGGGGCTCTGGCGACGACGTTTCGGCAGGCCGCCGGCGGTGGTGTCGTGCACCACGGGCTGCGGGGCCGGGGCGGCCGGCTGTGCGGCGGGGGGAAACAGCGGAGTGGGGGCCGGGGCGGCCGGCTGCGGCTGCGGCGCGGCGGCCTCGTAGGTGTTGCCGGCTGCGGGCGACGGGGGCACGTCGCCGGTCAGAAGCTCATCGGGCAGGAGAACCACCGCGCGCACGCCTCCATAGGGGGATACCGAGTCGACCGAAACCTTGAACCCGTAACGGGCTGCCAGCACGCCGGAGACGGCGAATCCGAAGCGTGGCGGAATACCCAGGCTGGAGACGCTGATGGCGGCCTGCGGGGCGAGCAGTTCCGCCGCGCGGTCCTTCTCCTCCTGGGCCATGCCGAGGCCGGCGTCGTCGACGATGAGGCAGACGCCCTTGGGGACCGCCTGGATGTTGATCTCCACCGGGGTCCCGGGAGCGGAGTAGTTGGTCGCGTTGGCCAACAGCTCGGCGAGAACCACCGCCACGGGTTCCACGGCTCGGCTGACGACCGAGAAGTTCACCTGCCCGTTGATCCGTACCCGGTCGAACTGCCGGATACGGCCCTGAGCACTGCGGGCCACATCGAAGGCCGATGCCACGGTCTCCCGGCGTCCGAGCCAGCCACCGCAGAGCACCGCGATACCTTGCGCACGCCGCCCGAACTGGCTGTTGGTGTGATCGATGGCCATCAGGTCGGCGAGGATCCGCGGGTCGTCGCCGTACTTGGTCTGCGCCTTCTCGATGACCACTTGCTGCTCGTCCGCGAGGCCCTGCAGGGTGCGCACCGCGGCCTTCAGGACTGCCTTGGTCTCCTCCTCGGCGTCCTTGCGGACTTCGGCCAGTTCAAAGGACTGACGCTTCGTCAGGTCAGAGTTGACGGCATGGAGTTCGTCCCGGTGCCGCAGCAGCGTCTCGCGCTCCCGCTGCAGTTGGTCATTCTGCCTGCGCAGCCCGGCGTTGGTCGTGCGAGCCCGCAGAACGGCGCCCACTGCGGCCAGTGCGATCAGCGCAACGACAACCAGCGCCCAGGCGACGAGGCTGTGGGGAAATGTCATGAGACTCACTTCAAGTGCCATGGCTATGGATACGGCTCGGTACCCGCTCGGCCTGCCGCACGTACCGTGGCTGGAAGTGCCGCGGTGCGGGCATGGCCGGGAGGGCCACTCCAGGAGTGGAACTGCGGAATGCATCCCTCCGGAATGCCCCCGCACGCCGTCAGCCCAACTGGAAGTCAGATGATCTTACCATTGGGTGGAAGGCCAATCCCCGTTCCCTACTGGCCGGTTACACCGAATTGGGAGCCCACGGCCCCATCCACACAATGTGAAGATATGGTGGTGGTCGCGACCCCTGCCGTACACATAACGGCGCCGGGCGCCGCGGACGGAGACAGCTGCAGCAGGATGGCGGTGTTGGGGCGCGGAAGAGAGAGGGTGAGCTGTCCTTCGACGGGATCCCACGTCGCGGTGGCGCCCGCGGAACGTACGGATAGAGCACCGAGGGACGCAGGTGCGCGCCGCGCAGATGGGAGAGGACAAGGTGCGGCTGCCGTTGTCGCCTCCCGTCGCGCCGGCCTCGGCCTCCCGTCTCCAGACGGTGAGATACGACGAGGTCGAAGCGGTCCTCACTCATCCGGTCGAGGAACCCGGACGCGGCCTCCGGCGCCACGGGCGCCGGCGCGCCGGCCCTGACGGCGGGCGACACCGCCGTCTTCGACGTATACGCCCCACCGACGGCTACTACACCGTCCACACCGACTACTCATCCACCGGCGCCGGCACCCTCGCTCTGGACGGCGCAACCGCCGTCGCGGCCGGCAACGCGGGCGCACACCGAGGCTGAGCCATCGTCTCCGCGCCGGTCCACCGGGCCGGCGCGGTGCGCGTCCCTCGCCCGTGCGGCCGTCCGGCGTATCGAGGCATGTCTCGATGACCAGCGGGTACACAGCGCCGGAGCATGACATCCCTGAGCGCCGCACGGCCGAGCGGAGGAGGTACGCGTGGGCCCCTCGTCCCGGGAGCCGTCCGAGTCGCCCACCGGTTCCACCGGCCCGACCGACCCCTCGGTGGCTCGCGGCCCCGGAGGAGGCCGGGGCCGCGACGACCCGGAGCCCGACCCGCACCGTTGGCAGGCGCTCGCCGTCTGTCTCATGGCGGGTTTCATGACGCTGCTCGACGTCTCCATCGTCAACGTCGCCCTGCCGTCGATCCGCGAAGGGCTCGGCGCCCGCGAAGCCCAGTTGCAGTGGGTGCTGTCCGGTTACGCCCTCGCCTTCGGTCTGTTGCTGATTCCGGCGGGGCGGATGGGCGACGCCCGGGGCAGACGCGCGGTCTTCATGACGGGGCTGGCCCTGTTCACGCTGGCTTCGGCGGCCTGCGGCGCGGCCCAGTCGAGTACCTGGCTGGTGGTGGCGCGGGTGGCACAGGGACTGGCCGGCGGCCTCGTCTCACCGCAGATCTCCGCGCTGATCCAACAGATGTTCTCCGGCGCTGAGCGCGGTCGCGCGTTCGGGATGTTCGGCACCGTGGTAGGCATCTCGACCGCCGTCGGTCCCGTGCTGGGCGGCCTGCTCATCCAGGTCGGCGGGGCGCAGGAGGGCTGGCGATGGGTCTTCTACGTGAACCTGCCGCTGGGCGTCGTCTGTCTGTACCTGGCCCGTCGGCTCCTGCCGGACACCCCCTCGGCCGGCCGGGTGACGCTGCGCAAGCTCGATCCGGTGGGGGTTCTCCTGCTCGGCTTCGGGGTGCTCGCCCTCCTGCTGCCCTTCGTGCAGGCGCAGCAGTGGCGCGGCAGTCTCAAGTGGCTGCTGCTACTGCTCGCGGCGGTCCTGCTCGGGGCGTTCGTCGCGTGGGAGCACCGCTGGGGGGCGCGCGGCCGGGATCCCGTACTCCACCTCTCGCTCTTCCGGGTGCGGAGCTATTCGGCCGGCTGCCTGCTGATTCTGCTGTACTTCGCCGGTTTCACCTCGATCTTCTTCATCAGCACCCTCTACCTGCAGAGCGGCCTGCACTACAGCGCCTTGCTGGCCGGCCTCTCCGTCACCCCCTTCGCCCTGGGTTCCGGCTTCGCGGCGGCGGTCGGCGGCCGGCTCGTGGCGCGGTTCGGGCGTCCGCTGGTGGCCGCCGGGCTGACCATGGTCGCCGTCGGACTCGGCGGGACCGCGCTGGCCGTTCACCTGGTGCCGGGCAAGGGGGCCGGCTGGGCGATGGCCCTGCCGTTGCTCTTCGCCGGCCTGGGCAGCGGCCTGGTCATCGCCCCCAACCAGACCCTGACCCTCTCCCGGGTGCCCGTGGCGTCGGCCGGAAGTGCCGGCGGGACCCTGCAGACGGGACAGCGGGTGGGGTCCGCCATCGGCATCGCCGCCGTCGGGTCGGTGTTCTTCGCGCAGGTTGCCGGGGCGGGCTGGGCCGTCGCGTACGACCACGGCCTCATCGTGTCCATCGCCTTCGTGGTCGCCGCCCTGCTGGTCGCCCTCGTCGACGTCCGCGTCCGGCACCACACGGATCCGGCCGGCAGCCCTCTCGGCTGAAGCGCCGGGCCGAACACCGGTTGGCGCACAGACGGTTCACAGTCGAGCTTGAAAGTTGAAGCACATCGCTCGAGCGGTTAGTTTGAACTTTCAAGTTCAGCGGACGGACGCCGCTCAGCGCAGCGTGGCACCGGCCGCCCCCACGCGAGGAGACCCCACGTGACCTCAGGAACGATCCTGTCCCGCCCGGCCGCCACCCCCGGCACGCAGGCAGCATCCCCCCGCGCGCACGACGCAGGGCTGCTGGTGCTGCGCCTGGCGCTCGGCCTCACCATGGCCGCCCACGGCGCCCAGAAGCTCTTCGGCTGGTTCGGCGGTGGCGGCATCGACGGAACCGGACAGTTCTTCGCCGCCTCCGGCTACCCCTCCCCGCACGCGTTCGCGGTCGTCGCCGGACTGACCGAGACGCTCGGTGGGCTCGGCCTCGCCCTCGGCCTGCTCACCCCGCTCGCCGGTGCGGGGCTGCTCGGCACCCTTGTCAACGCGATCGCGGTGAAGTGGGGCGGCGGCTTCTTCGCCCCGGCCGGCATCGAGTACGAGCTGTTCCTCGCCCTGGCTGCGCTGGCCGTCACCCTCACCGGCCCGGGCGCGTTCGCGGCGGACCGGCTGCTGCCGGGCCTGCGCGCGCACCGCTTCTCCTACGGCGTCGCCGCGGCCGCCCTCGGCGTGGTCGTGGCCGGCGCCACCTTGTCGCTGCGCAACTGATACCGGCGCCTGCGGCCGGCCCGCACCAGCCCGACGCGGGCCGGCCGTCATGTGAGGAGGTCGGCCGGTGCCGGCCGTGAAAAGGTCATCGCCGGGGCGCCCTCGGTCGGGGCCCTGTGCTGTCTCCCGGTTCCCGCGCAACCGACTGGAGAGCCTCGCTACGCAGTCACCCGCACCGGCCGCCGGAGCAGATACGCGGCCGCGGCCGAGACCAGGACGGCCATGCAGGCGATGAACACCAGACCCGCTCCCTCCAGACCGATCGGGCCCGTCAGCACCCCCACACCGATCACCGGTACCGAGATCCCCACGTACGCCACCACGAACAGCGCCGAGATCACCGCCGCGCGCCGGTCCGCGGGCGACGCCGCGGCCACCGCGGAAAGCGCCCCACGGAACGCGAGGCCCTGTCCGACCCCGCCGGCCAGCGCGCTGAGCACGATCAGGGGCAACAGGTCCCACCACAAGGCGCCCGCGAGCAGCGCGAGGCCGGCGAAGAGCCCGGCGCAGCCGAGTGGCAGGGACCGCGCCACCCCGACCCGGCCGGCCACCAGTTGCCCGGCGATCGAGGCGAAGAAGGCCAGCGCGACGACCAGTCCGCTCAGGGCTCGGTTGTCCACGTGCAGGGACTGCGCCAGGAACGCCGGACTGACCGCGGTGAAGACGCCGAACAGTGCGAACCCGACGAACGCGGCGGTCGCCGCGGGCACGAACACCGCGCGCACCTCGGTGGGCAGAGCGGTCCCCTGTGGCCGCACGGAAACCAGCGGCCGCCGCTCCCGTACGGTCTCCGGAAGCCACAGCAGCACGCCCACCGAGCCGGCCACCAGGGCGAGGTGCACGGCGAACGGCAGGTACAGCGGCCACGCCGCATACTGCGCGAGCAGGCCGGCGAGCAGCGGGCCGCAGCCCAGCCCGCCCATGTTGGCGGCCGTCGCCACGAACGTGGCCCTCGAACTGCCGCCGGGCGGCGCCAGTTCCATCACGTACGCCGTGGCGGCCCCGGTGAACAGGCCGGCGGACAGGCCCGACAGCAGACGCCCGACATACAGCCACCCCAGCCCGTCGGCGCCCAGGAAACAGCCGGCGCTCGCCGCCGCGAATCCCAGGCCCCACAGCAGTACCGGCCGCCTGCCCACTGCGTCCGATGCATTGCCCACAGCCAGCAGCACGCCGATGACCGCGAAGGCGTACACGGCGTACACGACGGTCACCGTCAGCTCGGAGAACCCGAACTTCTCCTGGTACAGGCTGTAGAGCGGGGTCGGCAGCGTGGTGCCGGCCATGCACACGGCGAACACCGCCCCGATCAGAAAGCAGCGGCGCCACCCTCGGCGATCTCCATCCATGCCCCGACGCTATCCCTGCCCGCTCCCCGTGCCGGACAGCGCACTGCTCATGTGACGGCCTGCGGCCCGGTGTCTCCGGGGAGAACGCGGCACACTCCGATTTGCTTGGTCGACGGGCGCGCCCCAAGGGAACGGTTCGAAGCTCTCCAACAACTGGACCGTCACCATGACCCGCTACCGACATGGTCCATGACGGCCCCGTCCACCGGGCGGGACGTCCACGTCCACCCGCACCGTGAGCCGGCATCTCCAAACTGTGCAGATCCACTCCGGGGATGGCGGGTTTCCTGACCACGCCTTGCGTGGACCACCCGAGCTGAAATAGCTAATTGCTGCATGAACCTTTTCAGCCGCAACCCCTCAGCCCGACGCGTGGCGGCATCCACCGCTTCCGCAGCCGCCCAGGGTGTTGCTGCGCCCCATGGTGCCGCCCTGCCGGACCCCGCCATGGCGGCGCTCACCGGAGAGTGGATCGTCGACCCGGCACACAGCAGGATCGGATTCTCCGTACGACACGCCATGGTGACGACGGTGCGCGGTGCTTTCACCGAGTACGAGAGCCGCCTCTACTTCGACGGCCACAACCCAGCTCGCTCCCAGGCCAGGCTCGCTCTGTCCACCGCCAGTGTCGACACGGGCGTGGAGCAACGAGACGCCCATCTGATCGGCCGTGACTTCCTCAACGCCGCGAAATACCCCCGGCTGACCTTCAACAGCACCGCCGTGCAGATCGCGGAGCCGGACGTCTTCCGCATGATCGGCGATCTCACCATCAGGGACACCACCCGCTCCGTCGTACTGGAACTCACCTACATCGGTCACGTCACCGACCCGTTCGGGTACGAGCGTGTCGGCTTCGACGGCACGACCACCATCAACCGTTCCGACTGGGGGCTGACGTACAACGCCCGGCTGGCCGAGGGCGGAGCCATGGTGAGCGAGAAGGTGCGCCTTCAGTTCGACATCGCCGCCATCCGCACCGCCGGCGCCGAGTGATCAACCCCTCCCGGGCGCGCCTCAGGAGTTCAGGTCGCCGTCCTTCACGGCGGACACGAACGACGACCAGCCGTCCGTCGTGAAGGTCAGCACGGGTCCGTACGGATTCTTGCTGTCCCGCACGGGGACGACGGTGACCAGGTCGTCGGAGACCTCGATGCATTCACCGCCGTCCGAGTTGCTGTACGAGCTTTTGCGCCAGGAAGCTGCGCTCAGGTCGAGGGATCGCACCGTACTTACGTGAAGCGTCACGTTCTCCCGCTCGCCAAGCTCCGCCAGGTAGTCCAACTGCCGCCGCCAGCTCCGCCCGCTCGGTGGGCCGTGAGTGGGATGCGGATCCCGCCCGCGTACGGCCGATCTGCCCGGCCGAGTTACCGAGCGCCCGCGTCGCCGAGACCAACGCCCGCAGCCGCACCGGCCTCGGGCTCGGCGGTGTGCGGGAGCCACCACGATCCCGGACCTGAGACAGCACGAGCCGACCGGGGTCGTATAATAACTTGCTAGGTACAAGCAATAATGTGAACGTGGAGGCGGGAGACATGGGCAAGGGGACGGTCCATGACCGCGCGGCGGCGGCGTTCCCGGTCACCGGCAGCGCCAGTGCCGAGGAGGCCGCGGCCGGGCTCGGGAGCCAGATCGTGCGGTTCTCCCGGCTGCTCACAACCCGCAGACGCCGGGCCAAGCTCGAGCAGGGCGCCGGCGAGCGAGTGCTGCTGGCCCGGCTGGTGCTCGACGGCGAGCAGCGAGCCACCGACCTGGCGGCGGACACCTTCCTGGACCTCTCGACCGTCAGCCGTCAGGTGCGGTTGATGGTGGAGCGCGGTCTGGTCGAGCGCCGCCCGGATCCGGAGGACCGGCGTGGTGCCTTGCTGCGCGCGACCGAGGCCGGAAAAACTGCGTTCGGGGCCTACCGGCGGCAGCGCGACGCGGAGCTGGCGGAACTCCTCAGGCCATGGCCCCCGGAGGACCGGTACCAGCTCATCCGGCTGATGGCCCGCCTCAACGACGACCTGGCAGAGCATGAACACGCGCGTCACTGCTCGGGGAACCCCTCCGAAGCGGTGGCGAAGCAGGGAGCAAGCAAGAATGAGTGAGGCCGTGTCCGCACCACGCGGAGACACCGAGACACAAGCAATACCCACCAGCCCGGGGGGCCTGAGCCACCGGCAGATCCTGACCATCCTGAGCGGCCTCATGCTGGGCATGTTCCTGGCCGCGCTCGACCAGACGATCGTCTCCACCTCGATCCGCACCATCGCGGACGATCTGCATGGCCTGAGCCAGCAGGCGTGGGCGACGACGGCCTATCTGATCACGTCGACGATCGCCACGCCGCTGTACGGCAAGCTGTCCGACCTGCACGGACGCAAGCCGTACTTCCTGGCCGCGATCAGCGTATTCATCGTCGGCTCGGTGTTGTGCACCTTCTCGACCTCGATGACCGAACTGGCCTCCTTCCGCGCCCTGCAGGGCATCGGCGCAGGCGGCCTGATGTCGCTGGCCCTGGCGATCATCGGCGACATCGTGCCGCCCCGCGAGCGAGCCCGTTATCAGGGCTACATGCTGGCCACCTTCGCCACCTCCAGCGTCGCGGGACCGTTGATCGGCGGCTTCCTGGCCGGACAGACCAGCATTCTGGGCGTCACCGGCTGGCGCTGGGTCTTCCTGGTCAACGTCCCGATCGGCATCATCGCGCTGTTCGTCGTGGCCAAGGTCCTCAATATCCCGCACACCCGCCGCGACCGCCGTATCGACTGGTGGGGCGCGCTCACCATCGCGATCGGCGTGGTGCCGCTGCTGCTCGTCGCCGAGCAGGGCCGCGAATGGGGCTGGGGCTCGACGCAGTCGCTGACCTGCTACGGCGTCGGGGTGCTGGGCATCCTCGCCTGGATCCTGGTGGAACGCCGGACGGGCGACGACGCGCTGATCCCGATGCGCCTGTTCCGCAACTCGATCTTCAGCAAGACCAGTCTGCTGTCCGTGCTCATCGGTGCGGGCATGTTCGGCGGGATGCTCATGATCCCGCAGTACCTGCAGATCGTGAAGGGCGCCAGTCCCACCCGGTCCGGCCTCGAAATGCTGCCGCTGATGCTCGGCATGATCATTGCTTCGGTGGTGACCGGTCAGCTGACCGCGAAGACCGGCCGCTACAAGATCTTCCCGACCATCGGCACCGCCCTGATGGTCGTGGCGCTGCTGCTGTTCCACTACAAGGTCCAGTGGGACACGCCCCTGTGGGAAACCATGGCCTTCATGCTCGTCTTCGGGCTGGGGCTGGGCGGTTGCATGCAGACGCTGGTCCTCGCCGTGCAGAACGCCGTGCCGCCCCAGGACATGGGCGTGGCGACCGCATCGTCCACGTTCTTCCGCCAGATGGGTGCCACGGCCGGTACCGCGATCTTCCTCTCCGTGCTGTTCAGCGATGTCGGGGACAAGATCGCTTCGGCGTTCAGGTCGGCTACGCAGACCACGCAGTTCCAAGC
Organism: Streptomyces sp. NPDC051322; assembly: GCF_040689485.1. Lineage (NCBI taxonomy): Bacteria > Bacillati > Actinomycetota > Actinomycetes > Kitasatosporales > Streptomycetaceae > Streptomyces > Streptomyces sp. NPDC051322. The sequence continues at coordinate 330,568 of NZ_JBFBAK010000007.1, forward strand.
CGCACTGCACGATCCCAACGTCCTGTCGAACCCGGCCAACAAGCCGGTACTCGACATGCTGCACCACCCCGGCGGGAGCGGCGGGCCGAGCGTGCTGAGCGACTCCTCGTTCATCCAGCAGCTGGACCCGCGCTTGGCGGAGCCCTTCAAGCAGGGCTTCGCCGACTCCATGCACCTGGTGTTCCTGATCGCCGCGGGAGTGGTCGCGCTCGCCTTCCTGATGGTCCTGTGGACCAAGGAGGTCCCGCTGCGCAACCTGTCGGGCCTGCAGGCCCGCGCCGCCGAGGAGGAAGGCGCATCGAGCGCCGACGCCGCGGCAGCCCCCGAACCCGTCCCGGCCACCGCGTCCGAGCACCCGACGGCGCCCCCTTACGACACGGCCGCGACAGCCGGGACCACCACGGTGGACGCCTCGGTCGCGGGCGTCGGGGGATACATCCGCGACGGCGACGGCTCGCCCGTCCCCCAGGCCGTGGTCACCCTGATCGACCTGCGCGGGCGACAGCTCGGCCGCACGACGACAGGGCCGGACGGCCGGTACTTCGTCGCGGCGCCCGCCGACGGGACGTATGTCCTGATCGGCTCCGGGGGCACGCGGCAGCCGCAGGCGACGACGGTGACGGTCGGTGACGGCCCCATCGAGTTCGACCTGATGCTCAGCGGCGCCGTGGGGCTCGCCGGCACGGTCCTGGCGACGCCCGGCGACCGGCCGGTGCCGGGTGCCCTCGTCATCGCGACCGACGTGCGCGGTGAGGTCGTCGCCTCCGGCACTGCCGACGAGGCCGGCGACTTCGGCTTCGACGACCTGGTGCCCGGCAGCTACACCCTGGCGGTGAGCGCCGCCGGGCACCGGCCGACGGCCATGCCGGTGGAGGTCGTCAGCGGCTCCACCAACCGCTACGAGGCACGGCTCCACCCCGGCGCCCGGATCCACGGCACCATCCGCGACAGCGCGGGCCGGCCACTGGACGACGCCCGGGTCACGCTGCTCGACGCCGCCGGCAACACCGTCGGGTCGACCGTCACGGTCGCGGACGGTGTGTACACGTTCAACGACCTCGACACCGGCCCCTACACGGTGGTGGCCAGCGGTTATGCACCCATCGCCATTCCGCTGGTGGTGGACCGCGAGGGCGGGCACGACGTCGACCTGGACCTGAGCCACTGAGGCGTCCCGGGAGGCCGTGGTGTGAGACACAGGTGTCGCACCACGGCCTCCCGTGCGTCTGCCGCGTCGGGAGGCGAAGGGTGTACCGGCCTCACCCGGTTGGCGAAGCAGGCAGCGCGCCGACCAGCAAGTACGGGGCGAGCAGAGCGCGCGCGACGGCCGTCCGAAGGACACTGTGGGCATGGACGACCTCAACCCGCCGGGAGCACCATCCCACCGGTTTCCCGCACGGCCGGAGAGTGTGGCACTGGCTCGGCGGTTCGTGCGGGCCGCTCTGGACGGTGTCGCGCCAGAGGTGGTGGACACGGCTCAGCTTCTGGTCAGCGAGCTGGTGACCAATGCGGTGTTGCATGCGTGCACTGAGGTTGAGGTGTCGGCTTGGTCCCTTGACGGCAGGGTTTGTGTGCGGGTCACTGATCACCAGCCGGGCCGCGGATTGAGGCCGCAGCAGAACCATCCGTACTCCGGTACGGGATACGGCTTGGACCTGGTCGAGCAGTTGTCATCCCGCCACGGGGTCGATACCGGCGAAGAGTGCAAGACGGTGTGGTTCGAAATATGGCCCGCCGGACCTGTATCACCGCCATCCGGATGGGAGACCGCCATGTCGCCCTCCGGCCCCACCGGCACCGTGGTGCTGATCGACCTGCCGCGCGCGCTTTACTCGACATCCCAGCAGCACTGGCACACGCTGCTGCGCGAGCTCACGCTTGCCGCATCCGCCGGACACCGGTTCGGTGTGCCGCCGGAGGATCTTGTCACCGCTCACGCCGTGAACCATGTGATCAGCGCTTCTGTGACGGCCGCGCTGGAGAAGCAGCCTTCCGACGCTGATTCGCGCTCCCTGCTCCTACCGGTGACGGCGGATGCCACGCTGGCCGTGCTCACCTTGCGCCGAGTGCTCGATCTGGCCGAAGATGCGGCCCGGGATGAGCGTCTTCTCACCCGGCCGGCTCTTCCACAGAGCCGCGCCTTCCGCCAATGGCTGTTCGACCAGATCGTCAGCCAACTCGCCGGAGGACCCATCACTGCGTGGACGATGGCCCCCCGCGAGTCGGTCTCCAGCTCCTCGGAGCTGGAGCCGTGGGACCCCACCCACGTGCAGGCCAGCCGGGTCCCGACCGTCGCCGCCGACGACGGGAACCGGATCGTCGCAGCCAACAGGGCGGCGGCAGAGATGCTCGGCTGGCAGGCAGACGATCTCGTCGGTCGGCGGCTCACCACACTCATCCCGGAGCATTTGCGGAAACGGCATATGGCGGCGTTCGACTCCCTGCTGCTCACCGGCCAGCACCGCATCCTGGGCCACTCGGTGCCGCTTCCGGCGCTGCACCGTGACGGCCGAGTGGTGCCCGTCCGCCTGTTCATCGAGACCCAGGAGACGACCGACGGCCGTACCGTGTTCGTCGCCCAGCTGACCCCCCGGACGACTGCATCCGCCTCCTCTCCACCCACTCCCGGAAGAGGCTTGCACGGGGGGCTGCAGAAGCCGATCGGACTGTCTCCGCCGGCCGCTCCGCAACGCGACAAAAGGACAAGCGGTGCCGAAGTGGGCGGCATGTCGGCACTTGAGCGGCTCTCCCTGCTGGCCGACACCGCAGACGTACTGAGCAGCGCCCCGGACCTGGATGAGGCGCTGCAGCGAGTGGGCCGGGCCCTGACTCAACGGCTGGCCGACTGGTGCGCGGTGGATCTGCTCGATGAGCACGGCCAGCTGGACCGGGTCTGCGTCGTCCCCCGCGATCCCATGGGGCTGATTCCCGCATCCTACGAGGGCAGGCTCCCCCCGGTATCCGAGGCCGCGCGCGGGCCGTTGGCCCGGGTGCTGCGCGGTGCGGGCCCACTGCTGCTCACTGAGCCCGCACCGCCAAGCCAGGCCGAGAGCCCACTGGACGCCCGCCACCTGGAACTGTTCGAGCAACTGGGTGGAAGCAGCGCAGTAGTCGCCCCGCTGAGGGCCCGCCGAAAACTCTTCGGTGCCCTGACCGTGACCCGCATCAGCGGTGGGCTGCCGTTCACCGAAGAGGATCTGTCGCTGGTCGACGGCCTGGTCCGCAGCATCGCCATGGGAGTGGACAGCGCCCGCCTGTACCACGAGACCCGGAACATCGCCGAACGCCTCCAGCACACCCTGCTGCCCGTGCTGCCGGACATCGAACACCTGCAGCTGGCCGCCCGCTACGTGCCCTCATCCACCACCGCAGAGGTCGGCGGCGACTGGTACGACTGTTTCAGCCTGCCCAGCGGCGAAACCGCACTGGTCATCGGTGACGTCACCGGGCATGACCTCGATGCGGCCGTCACCATGAGTCAGCTGCGAAGTATGCTGCGCGGCATCGCCATCGACCGCCAAGAGCCTCCCGGAGAGGTGCTGCGCCGCCTGGATATGGCCAACCACAGCTTGTTCCGAGAGGCCACCGCCACCTGCATCTATGCCGTCATCAAGAACCCCCGGGCTGGCTCCTGGAAGCTGGAACACTCCTCCGCCGGGCATCTGCCACCGCTACTGACCACCGAGGAAGGCGACACCCACTACCTCGAGGAAGGCGCGGGCCTACTGCTCGGCATGGACCCCGAACTGCCGCGCCCCGAGGCCAGAGATCGACTCCCGGCCGGCTCGACCGTGCTGTTGTACACCGACGGCCTCATCGAACACCGCGGCGAATCTCTCGACCACGGCATGGCCCTGCTCCGCCGTCACACCGCCGCTCTGGCACGCGAACCCCTCAACGTGTTCTGCGACGAACTCCTCATCAGACTGGGCGCCGACAACGCCGACGACATCGCCATCCTCGCCGTCCGTCCTACGCCGCCTTCCCCGGCAACAGCGGGGCCTGTCTGCCGGGACGCCCAGGGGGTCAGTCGGCGTGGCGGCACCTGACGAACGAGAGGGCCTGGCCCTGTTGGCCGTTGGTCCCGGTGTCGGTCCGGTGGGCCTGCGCGAGGAGCTTTCTGCAGGTGTCCTGGGCCGCCGCGCCGGGGCAGTCGTTCTCGAGTCGCTGCTCGCACACGGCTTGCGGGTCGGCGTGCTCGGCCGGCTGCGGCGGGCTGGATGACAGTGCGGCCCCCTGCCCAGGTGTGAGCAGGGGGCCGCAACGGCCTGCAGGAAAGACGGAGTTACTCTCGCCTGCCGAGTGACTGCCAAGCGTCGGTGCTCAGATCGCCGGGGCCGGGTAGGTCGGGTACTCCACGCCGGAGACGTACTGGACGACGCGGATGACCTGGCAGGAGTAGCCGAACTCGTTGTCGTACCAGAGGTAGAGGATCGCGTTGTCGCCCTCGACCTTGGTGGCGCCGGCGTCGACGATCGAGGCATGCCGCGAGCCGATGAAGTCGCTCGAGACGGCGTCCGGGGCGCTGGTGAAGTCGATCTGACGCTTGAGCGGCGAGGACAGCGACACCTTGCGGAGGTAGTCGAGGACCTCTTCGCGGGTCGCCTCGCGCCCGAGCCGCAGGCTCAGGATCGCGATGGAGACGTCCGGCACCGGGACCCGGATCGAGCTGCCGGTGATCCTCGCGTCGAGGTCGGGCAGCGCCTTGGCGACCGCGGAGGCGGCGCCGGTCTCGGTGATGACCATGTTGAGCGGCGCCGAGCGGCCGCGGCGGTCGCCCACGTGGTAGTTGTCCAGCAGGTTCTGGTCGTTGGTGAACGAATGGATGGTCTCCACGTGACCGCGCAGGACACCGTACTCGTCCGCCATGGCCTTCAGCGGCGGGACGATCGCGTTGGTGGTGCAGGAAGCGCAGGACAGGATCTGCTCGTCCGGCTTGATCATGTCGTGATTGACGCCATGGACGACGTTGGGGACGTCACCCTTGCCCGGAGCGGTCAGGACGACCTTGTCGATGCCCGGGCGGAGGTGCTGCGAGAGGCCCTCGCGGTCGCGCCACTTGCCCGTGTTGTCGATGAGGATGGCGTTCTTGATGCCGTACGCCGTGTAGTCCACCGAGGTCGGGGCGTCGGAGTAGATCACCTTGATCTCGTTGCCGTTGGCGATGATGGTGCTGTTCGCCTCGTCGACGGTGATGGTGCCCTGGAACTGGCCGTGTATGGAGTCGCGGCGCAGCAGCGAGGCGCGCTTGACGATGTCCGAGCCGTCCTTGGCCGCGCCACCCCGGCGGACGACGATGGCGCGCAGCCTCAGGCCGTTGCCGGAGCCGGCCTTCTCGATGAGCAGGCGGGCGACGAGGCGGCCGATGCGGCCGAAGCCGTAGAGGACGACGTCGCGAGGTTCGCGCCGCTCGATCTTGTCGGCGCCGGTGGCGCCCGCGACGGCCTCGGCGGTGAAGTCCTCCACCGACAGACCGCGGTCGTCGGTCTTGTACGTCGCGGCGAGCATGCCGAGGTCGATCTGCGAAGGGCCGAGATCGAGGGTGGTGAGGGCGTGCAGGAACGGCAGCGTCTCGGTGACGGAAAGCTCCTCACCGGCGATCTGCCGGGCGAACCGGTGCGTCTTGAGGATGCTGACCACCGACTTGTTCACCAGGGAGCGGCTGTGCAGCAGGACTGTGACGTCCCGCTCCCGGTGCAGCTTCCCGATGATGGGGATCATCGACTCCGCGATTTCCTCGCGGGTCTTCCAATTGGTGAACGAGTCGTCCTTGACAGTCACAGGATTATCTTTCGAGCTAGGCGGTGCTCATATGCTATCGGGCACCTCCCCAGGCCCTTCCGGCAGGCCCGCACGGCAGCCGGCCCGGCCGCCGTCCAGGCCCTCTTCCGAACCTGGACGGCGCCGTACACACCCTCACTACGTACGCCGTCGACCTGACCGTGATGTTGGAACCGCAGGCCCAACTGATCTGCGAGGCGGTAGCCCGGATGGCAGCAAGCGGCGTGCATGGCCCAGCCCCCGTCCAACCTGCGAACGCCGCTCGCCGGACGCCCGTCAGGCGGTGACCTGGGGTTGTGCGGGGTTCAGATAGTGCACGCCGGTCTGCTCGGCGCGGAGGGAGAGCAGCCCCTGCAGTTCCTTCGCAGCGGTCTCGAGGAAGTGCCCGTCGCGGGTGGCGTGGAGGGTTTAGAGGGTGCAGACCACGTGTGTGGAGTCCTCGGTGACGCGGGTGCGGTGGGCGTCGCGGTGGTTCCAACCGCGACACCGGCCGTCACCCGCCGGCGGCCCACCCCGGGACCGTCGGCAGCACCTTTTCAGCGACGCGGAGCAGTACCGCGTCGTCCGGCACCCGGCCGTCCGTACGCCACAGCGTCACATCAAAGGAGCCGCCGCTGTCCTTTGCATCCTGAGCCACGGCAAGGGCGCTGGCCGGGACACCGGGCCTGCTGTCGCTGTCGCCGCCGTCGAAGCGGAAGGTGATCTTCGTGGTGCGGTCGGGGTAGAGGACCGCCGGGCGGCCCAGAACCTTCTGCTGCCGCGCGCCGTACCCCAGAAGTGCGGCTGACCCGTCCACCGGAAGACGGTCGTAGGTGGCCGACAGCGTCACCGTGTAGGTCCCGAACTCGACCCGCGCAGAGGGAGTAGCGATCTCCTGGTCACCGAATGTGAGGGACCCGCCGCTGCCGTCGGCGATCTTCGCGATCTCCCCCGGTGTGCCCAGCAGTTCAGCAAGGTCGGGACGGTTCAGCGCCTCGCACAGCTGAGCCCCGGAGACCCCTCGATCCGCTTTCTCCGCCTCCCCGCCCGAGCACGTGGCCGGCGACGGGTCACCGTCCGAGGACGACGTGCCCCCGAGAGCCCATGTACCGACTCCGAGCGCGCCTACCAGAGCCACGGCCGCGACGGCCTGCCTCCACGCGCCCGCCTTCGTGAGCACGTCTGTTTCGTCGGCCATGTCCCCCACCTGCTGCGATCCCCCCATACGTGCCCGGGTACCTTAACCCGCGATCAGGCTGTGCTCCGTGCCGTCGTCCGCTCTCCGCCCACCGCCCTCCGCCCGAGGGGGAACCCATCGCCTCCCCGCGGGACTTCGACCGCACACGAGGAAGAGCCGGGGGCGACCAGGCCGGCGACATGCCAAGATGATGTTCTGCCCATCACTCACCACGGCTCGTCCGGCGGCGAGATGCGGATCCAGGACGGAGCCAGGCATCATGACCTCCCCCAGCAGCGGCGCCCACCCTTTCGCGATCGACACGAGCAAGCCCCACCCGGCCCGGATGTACGACTACTTCCTCGGCGGGAAGGACAACTACCCGGTCGACCAGGAGGCCGCCGAGCAGTTCATGAAGGTGGCCCCGGAGGTGCGCGCGGGCGTCCGCGCCAACCGGCACTTCATGCACCGCGCTGTCCGGCACGTCGTCGCCGAGGGCGGCATCCGGCAGATACTCGACGTGGGCACCGGCCTGCCCACCGAGCCCAACGTCCACCAGATCGCGCACGCCATCGCCCCCGAGACCCGCATCGCCTACGTCGACAACGATCCGATCGTCAGCGCCCACTCGATGGCCCTCCTGGACGGCACCGGCACCTCCGTCGTCCTCGCCGACCTGAGCGACCCGCGCGCCGTCCTCGACCACCCCGACGTCCGTAGGGTCATCGACTTCGACCAGCCGGTGGCACTGCTGCTGGTGGCCGTCATGCACTTCATCCCCGACGACCGGGACCCGGACGGCATCGTCGCCGCCCTCCGCGACGCGCTGCCCACCGGCTCCTACCTGGTCCTGTCCCACGCGACCGGTGACATCCACGAGGACCACCGCGAGGACGCGGCCGCCGTCTACAACAGCGCCACCGCCACCCTGAACCTCCGCCCGCACGCCCGGGTACGGGATTTCTTCGGTGACTTCTCCCTGATCGAACCCGGCCTCGTCCAGGTCCCCGACTGGCACCCCGACGAGCCCACGCAGCGCGACGCCGCGCCGATCGGCATCTACGGCGGAGTGGCCCGTAAGGACGGCTGACGGGCCGCTTCGCGATGCCCGCGGATCCTGGCCGACCTGCGAATAAGGAGCGGATGGCGCGATCTGTGGGGCGTGTGTCGTTGACGCCACATGTTCTCCCCGCGCACCGTTGAGGGGTGACTCAGCCTTCCCGCATCGCCTTCGTGATCTTCGACGGCTTCCAGCCACTCGACCTGGTCGGCCCGTACGAGGTGTTCCAGTACGCCACCGGTCTCGGGGGCGCCTACCTCTGCGAAGTCGTGGCGCCCCGCTCCGGAGGCGTGCGGTCGAACAGCGGGCTGCTCGTGCACGCCGACCGCTCGGTGACCGACCCGGCCCCGGACGGTGTGGACACGCTCGTCGTGGCCGGCGGCAAAGGCGTGGACCAGGCCCGCGGCGACGCGACGCTGGTCGGGTGGATCGCCGAAGCGGCGGCCGGCGCCCGGCGGGTGGCCTCGGTCTGCAGCGGTGTCTTCCTGCTGGCGGCCGCCGGGTTGCTGGACGGGCGCCGCGTCACGACCCACTGGGCCCGGGAACGCCAACTGACCGAGGAACACCCGGAGATACACGCTGACTGCGCTCCGATCTTCATCCGCGACGGGCACGTCTGGACCTCCGCCGGGGTCACCGCCGGCATGGACCTGGCGCTGGCACTGGTGGAGGACGACCTGGGCCGGGACGTCGCGCACGCCGTCGCCCGTGAACTGGTCCTTTTCCTGCGCCGCCCGGGAAACCAGGCCCAGTTCAGCGTCGCCATGGCGGCACGTCAGCCGGCCAGCGACCCGGTCCGGGCCGCCGTCTCCGCCATCCACGCGGACCCCGGCGCCCGGCACACCATTACCGACCTCGCCACGCACGCCGCCCTCAGCCAACGCCACCTCCAACGCCGCTTCACCGCCGAACTCGGCGTCCCGCCGGCCGCGTACGTCGAACAGGTCCGCGTGGAGGCAGCGCAGCGCTCCCTCGCCGAGGGCGACGAACCGGTCGAATCGATCGCGCGGCGCCACGGCTTCGCCACCGCCGAGACGCTGCGCCGCACATTCCACCGAAGGCTCGGCGTAGCCCCATCCGACTACCGGGCCCGATTCCGCTCAACCAACTATTGACACAGAGGGAGTTCGCATGACCGTCTACGGACTGCTCGTCTTCGACGATGCCGAGGAACTGGACTTCGTAGGGCCGTGGGAGGTCTTCGGCGCATCCGCCCTGCTGCGCGACGGCGCCGACCGTGTGGTGCTCGTCGCCGAACGCTCCGGCCCCGTGCGCTGTGCCAAGGGCTTGCGCGTACTGCCCGACCACACCCTGGACGACCACCCTCCGCTGGACGTTCTGCTCGTGCCCGGCGGACGGGGCGCACGCGAGATCGAGGTGCACAATCCGCCGGTGACCGACTGGATCGCCAAGACCGCCGACCGTGCCGACTGGGTGCACGGCGTGTGCACCGGTGCCTTCCTGCTGCACGCCGCAGGCCCGGCCCGCGGACGCCGGGTCGCCACACACTGGCAGAACGAGGACGCCCTCGAGGAGCGCGGCGACGTCACCGTCGTACGCGATGCCCGCTACGTGGTCGACGGCAACCTCCTCACCAGCCAGGGGGTGTCGGCCGGCATCGACAGCGCGCTGTGGCTCGTCGGCCGCCTCCACGGCCGCGACCACGCACGCGCCGTCAGCCGCGCCATCCAGTACGACCCGGCTCCGCCGTACCTGGCCGACGAGCCGCTCTAGGCCCACTTGTACGGCCGTCGTACGGGCCGGTACCCGGCACCGGGTCGGACGGGGCGTCGTTGGCCGGGTTGACCAGGACTGTGCCAGACCAGGGGGCGACATGGGCAGGGCAGCGGAGCGCACGTGCCGGACGACCGGCCGACGTAAGCCGGAGAAGGACTCGACCGCGACCCGGCCCCCGGACACGTCAGCCGGGTCGTGGAGACCGGTGCGGCCGCTGCCCCGGACGGTTCCGAAGACGTCCCAGCCACGGCTCACTTACTCGGTGGCGAGACCGAGCCGGAGGGCGCGGAACGCCCCGACGATGAGAGCGGTCTTGGCGCTCATGCCTGGACCACCGGCTTCAGGACCTCTTCACACCATTCGCGGAAGGTTGTCGGGCTCGCAGTCCGAGAGGTGCGCTGTACGCCGACGTCGATGCCGAGGTCCTTGGAACGCATCATCTCGACGTAACCTTCAACGACCGCGTCGCTGAAGCCGTATCCGCTGAGTCCGGCGCGGAAGTCGTCGAGCGACTGCCGCTCGTAGCGGACCGGGCGCCCGAGCACGTCGGAAAGGATCTATTCGTCCGGACCACCCGCAGCGTGGAGCTGACCACCGCCGGGAAGCAGCTGTACGAGGAGGCGCAGGGGGTCCTCGCGACCGTCTCCGCAGCGGTGCGGCGCGTGCTCGACGTCGATCGGGGCGTCCAACGGCTCGTGGTCGCGTTCTCCCCCGGGCTGCATGTGTCGGACGCGATCCGGGCGTTCACGTCCCGCCACCCGGACGTCGAGACCGATGTCGTCCCGGCACCCTGGTGGGAGCAGGACGCACCACTCCGGAACGGCCGGGCTCAAGTCGGCTATCTGCGACGGCCGTTCGACGAATCGGGCTTGCACACCATCGCCATCGGCCACGAGCCACGGGTCGCCTGCATGCCCGCGGCGCACCCTCTCGCGTGCCGACAGGAACTCGTCTCCGCAGACCTCGACGGCGAGCGTCTCCTGGACGCACCGGAGCGGCGGACGTCTTCGCTCGAAGAAAAGCTGGAGCTCATCGCCCTCGGGCATGGCATCGCGCTCATCCCGCTGAGCGTCGCGCGGTCCTACTCCCGCCCCGACCTCGTCCACCTCCCCGTCACGGACGCCTCGGGGATCGAGACGTGCCTGGCGGCCCCCGCGGGTCGGCGCGAGAAGCTGCTGCGCGACTTCCTGGAGATCGCCACCGCGACGCTGCGGCACGCCTGAGCGGCGGCCGGGCCGGCGAGGCCACAGACGGCGGCACCGACCCGGGCCGCCGTGCCGTTCCCGGTCGTGAGTGACCTGTCAGGTCAGACGGGCACCTGCGAACTGGTCAATGCTGGATATCCCTGGCCTCTGCGCCTACGCGCCGGCGCTGCGGAGGTCAAGCTCGCCGGGAAGCTCCCGGTACGCGGCGATGGGTCCGACCGGCGCGTTCCGGTCGGACCTTCAGCATTGCTTTGACGGCGGCTAGCTCCTGCCTGTCGGTCAGACGTCTGCGGGGACGCCGAGCATCGCGGACGCCTGTTGCATCGGGCTGAGGATGCGTGTGGGCGCGGGGGCCTCGGGAAGGCCGCGGCAGGTGAAGCCGAGCCGGGTCATGGCTCGGATGACTTCGCCGGCGCTGAAATCGCGGCGGTTCTGGCGTGTGACGACCTGGCCGACCTGTTTGACGGGGTAGGTGCGGCGGCTAATGATCACGGACTCGCCGGAAGCCTGCTCGGGCTTGACGCCCTTCATCGCTTCCAGGACGCCGCTCTTGGTGAGGTCAAACGGGAAGCGGGCGATGACACAGCGCATGATGCCTCACAGGGAGAAGCGAAGGGGGGTCGTGGTTCTGCTGCGGTTGGGGCGGTTCAGCGGGCAAGCACGAGGACGCTCAAGGCGCTGCCGTGTTCGTCGACCACGGGCAGGGCGTCGAGCCGGCGGCAGCGCAGCGCGTGCTCGGCTTCGGCCATGGTGGTCACGGGCGAGGCGAACGGCCCCCGGTTACCGAGAATGTCGCGCAGCTGAACCCGGTCCGTGTACGCGGAGCTGTCCCGGGCTGCGGTGAGCTGAGCCTGGGTGAGCAGTCCGGTGCACAGGCCGCCGTCGTCGCAGACGAGCAGGTGCCCGGTGCGCGCGCCGGCCATGACGGACAGGGCCACCTCGACGGTCATGTCGTCGCAGACCTGCGGTCCTGCGGTGTCCACGGCGGCGGCCACCGTACTGTGCACGGGGGTGGCACTCGTCGGGCCGGGCTGCATCTGAATCAGCGTCAAAAGGTGCCTCCTGCATGAGTGGGTCGGCTTCCTGATCACGAAGTCTTCAGGCCGCCGCGTCGAACGTGGCTTGTCGCACGGTCACGCGCCGGGCAGCCGAGGCGGGGCTGCGTCGGCCGCGTGAGGCCGTGCCGCGCTGACGCCGCTGGGCCGCCGGTGCGGTGATCGTCACGGGGATGCCGGAGGGGTCCCGAGCGCCGGTGATCCGACTGAGGGCCTCTTCACCGGAGCGGACCTGGGTGGTTCGGGGCACGATGCCCGCAGCTGTCATGAGGCGGACCATGTCGCGGCGCTGGTTGGGGGTGACCAGTGTGACGACACTGCCGGACTCGCCGGCGCGCGCGGTGCGGCCGCCGCGATGGAGGTAATCCTTGTGGTCGCTCGGCGGGTCGACGTTGACGACGAGGTCGAGGCTGTCGACGTGGATGCCGCGAGCGGCGACGTTCGTGGCCACGAGTACGGTGACGTCCCCGGTCTTGAACTGCGCCAAGGTCCGGGTGCGCTGCGGCTGTGACTTGCCGCCGTGCAGGGCAGCGGCCCGGACACCACTGTTCAGCAGGTCCTGCGTCAGTCGGTCGACGGCGTGCTTGGTGTCAAGGAACATGATCACCCGGCCTTCGCGCGCCGCGATCTGCGTCGTCGTCCTGTGCTTGTCGGCGCCGTGGACGTGCAGCACGTGGTGCTCCATCGTGGTGACCGCGCCTGCGGACGGGTCGACGGAGTGGACGACCGGGTCGGTGAGGTAGCGGCGGACCAGGCGGTCGACATTGCGGTCGAGGGTGGCGGAGAACAGCATCCGCTGGCCCTCGGGACGGACTTGGTCCAGGAGCGCGGTGACCTGGGGCATGAAGCCCATGTCGGCCATCTGATCGGCCTCGTCCAGGACGGTGATCGCGACCTGGTTCAGTCGGCAGTCACCGCGGTCGATGAGATCCTTGAGCCGTCCCGGTGTCGCGACGACGACCTCGGCGCCACCGCGCAGCACGTTGGCCTGCCTGGCGATCGGCATTCCGCCGACGACGGTGGCCAGGCGCAGCCTCACCGAGCGGGCATAAGGGGTGAGCGCGTCGGTCACCTGCTGGGCCAGTTCACGCGTCGGCACAAGGACCAGGGCCAGGGGCTGACGGGGCTCGGCGCGCTGCCCGGCAGTGCGGGCCAACAGGGCCAAGCCGAAGGCGAGCGTCTTGCCGGATCCGGTGCGCCCGCGTCCCAGTGCGTCGCGGCCCGCGAGGGTGTTGGGCAGGGTCGCGCCTTGGATCGGGAAGGGGACGCTGACGCCTTGCGCCGTCAGCGCGGTCAGCAACGGCCCTGGCATGTCGAGGTCGGCAAACGCCTCGACCGCGGGCAGCGCGGGAGTGATCGTCTCCGGCAGGGCGAACTCGCCCTGCACCACTGCGGGTCGGCGGCCCTGACCGCCCGAACGGCGCGGGGCGGGCGAGCCGAAGCGGCTGCCCCGCTCCGGACCGCCGCCGGAGCCGAAAGCGGGGCCTTCGGTCCGGCGGGCGCGGGAGGAGCGGCCGTTCGTACGTGTGGGGTTCATCGAGAACCTTCCTTGATACGCGGCACGCACCAAGGAATTCCCGCAGCAAAAGATCAGCGCGGGGAATCACAAGAACGGGCCGAACGGAATGCGGAAAAGAATCCGACAGTGCAGTTAATTGCGGAACGCCAGGGATGAAGCGGGCGACGTCACGTGGATGATGAATCCCGGACGTCGCCCGGTTGTCGCCCCGAAAAGGGGCAGATCCTTGGAGGAAGGAAGCGGGCGGTGTTCAGGTGACACCATCGCGGGAGGTGCTCGGAGCTGGGGCCCGCGCCCCGAGGGATGCGGGCCCCAGCTCCGAGCGTGCGTCGGCGTCAGGCGAGAACGATGTTCTCGGCCGTCGGGCCCTTGCCTCCCGGCGCGACATCGAAGATGACCTTCTGGCCTTCGAGCAACTCGCGGAAGCCGTGGGCGGCGATGTTCGAGAAGTGGGCGAACACGTCAGGGCCCCCGCCATCCTGCTCGATGAAACCGAAACCCTTGGCCGCGTTGAACCACTTCACGGTGCCTGACGCCACGTCATATCTCCTTTGGGGCAGTACGCCGGGACCCGCGATGCGCGGATACCGGGTCGCCGCGATGATGCCCCGCCCGGAAAACGACCGGAATTACAAAAAAGCTTCCAACGACCAGCAAATACTGGCGAAGGCGCTTGAAGTTTTGGGAACCCACAACTGCAACTGAGAACGACAGTAGCACGAGGTAGCGGCCTGAGTACGCTAAATAATTCCACTCTGTCAGTCGCAGCAAGCACTCTCCCTGCATGACGCGCCAAACCCTTACCTCGCGGTCATAGATATTGGCCCATCCGGAGCGGAGCGTTTCAGAAGAGCGGTTCCTGTGCCATCCCGACAGCGGCCCTCGGCTTCCGCACCGTCCTCGCGGAGCAACGTGGCGGATTCCTGTTGATGAGGCATCGAAGCATGCTCCGAGTGGAAGGCGTTGTTCACCAGACAGGAGAGGATCTCAGTGATGGACTGGGCACTTGATGAGGGTTTCGAGACACCCGAAGGGGTGATGCGGTGGGGGACCTTGGGCAGCGGAGACCCACTCGTACTGGTGCACGGCACGCCGTACTCCTCCTTCCTCTGGCGGGACATCGCTCCCGCGCTCGCCCGCACCCGCAAGGTCTACTTCTTCGACCATCTCGGCTTCGGCCAGTCGGACCAGCGTGAGGGCCAGGACCTGAGCCTGGCGGCTCACTCAAGGAACTTCGCCCAGCTCCTCGACCACTGGGGGCTGTCCCGTCCCAGCGTTGTGGCTCACGACATCGGCGGGTCGGTGGCGCTTCGGACCTTGCTGTTGGAGGAGAGGAGCTACCGGGACCTGACCCTTTTCGACGCGGTGAGCGGCGGCGAGTGGGAACGAGGGCTCTTCCAGCTCTTCCTGGAGCACGAAGAGGTCTTTCGCGAGCTGCCGGGTTACGCGCACGAGGCGCTGGTCGCCAGCCACTTGCGGCACGCCACGTACGCCGGCTTCCGGCCGGGGGTCCTCGACGCCTTCCTCGCACCGTGGCGGGGGGAGGAAGGTCAGGCGGCGTTCTACCGTCAGTACAGCCAGATCAGGCAGGCGGACACGGTCGCGTACGAGCACCTGCTGGACGGTATATCGATTCCGGTACGGCTCGTCTGGGGCCGCGAGGACCGCATTCTCCCGCCGAAGTACGCCGAGTGGCTGCGCGAACGCGTTCGGCACGCGGAGCTGCACTGGATCGAGGGCGCCGGTCACCTTCTCCAGGAGGACGCGCCCGGCCAGCTGCTGGCCTGTCTGACGGCTGGTTTCACATCAGTTTGAGCCGCGGGGCCGCTGAGCGGGTGATCCGGCCCGAACACCCCCGGGAGCCCAGGACACCTTCCCCTGTTCGGGGGCGCGCCACAGGACTCGCTGCCCGGCGGAACGGGGCGGGGCCGGGGATTTCAGGGTCCATGCCAGTACAGCCAGCCGCTTGGCCTCCCCGGCCCGGTGGCCAGACCGCCCGATGAGGGAAGTGGTCAGCTGTCGGGTGTCTTCAAGCGCCAAGGGGCGGCGGCCTGGGCGGGGCGAGCGCCGGCCTCGATCTGCAGGGCGTACACGGCGTTCGTCACGAGCTCGCGCGGGTATGCGGCGTCCAGTCGGCCGGGGCGGAAGAGGATGCGGTACATGATCGGCGCCACAACACGGTCGATCAGCAGTTCCGTCTCGGGCACCGGCTCCCCCCGCTGCACCGCACGGGCCAACACGGTTCGATCTGGTCTGCGGCATACGCCGAACACTGACCGGCATTGGCGCCGTCGGAGTCTCCGAGCAAGGCGTCCGGATGTAGGCGCGCCCGGGCGGCGAGGCCATCAAGCAGCGACTCACACTTCGGCGGGCGCCCGTCGCTCGACGGAATCGACTGGCGCGGCGAGAGCGCGGGTTCGTACGACTGCAGCAAGCTCTTCGTCACGACGCTCGCCGCGGCCGTGGCCCGTCTGCGCCCGGGAGTACTGAGCAATGCCGTGGACCCGGGCTGGGTCCCGACGAAGATGGGCGGGCCAGGAGCGCCGGACGACCTGGAGCTCGGCCATCGCACCCAGGAGTGGCTGGCCGCCATTGACGATCCCCGGGCCCTGACCACGGGCGGGTACTGGTACCACCGCCGGCGACAGCAGCCGCACCGCGCTGTGCACGACGAGGCGTTCCAAGACCGTCTCCTGCAGACGCTGGCCGAGGAGACGGGCACCGCGCTCTGAGAGTTGTTATCCGGGCCGTGCGCCTGGCCGTGCGCGTGACGGAGTACCGGACCTCTTGCGTACGTACTCGCGGTCGCCTTCACGCCGCTCGGATCAGAGGCGGAAGAGGCCGGCTCCCCGCCCACGGAAACGGTCCCCCGAGCGTCGCAGTGCGGTCAGCACATCGAAGCCCACCACGGACCCGGGCCGCGGAGCCCTTCCGTAGGGTTTCACCTGCGAGAACGCCGCCTCAGCGCCTGAATCACCACCACCGCGAACAGCGCGGCCGCCGCAGGCGCCACAGCCTTCCTGAGCAGCACGGGCAGCGCCGCCGCACCGAGGTCGATGGCTTCCGGCTCGGGCGCGAGCCGGCCCTGGAGGGTCTCCGCCGCGCCCGTCGTGGATACCGCATGCGCGGCAGGCCCGGCGTCCCGCAGCAGCTCTTCGAGTCGGGTGGCGAACTGCTGCACGATGCGGTCACCGACCTCGGTCATGATGCCCCGGCCGAACTGTGCCGGCCGACCGGTGATGTCGAGGTCCGTACGTACGCGTACCCGGGTGCCGACCGGGGCGACGGTCAGCGTCGCTGTGACCGTGGCCGAGGCAGTGCCCGCCCCGCGGGTCTCGCTCCCGCTGAGGTCGAGGAGCATCGAGCGGGCGGCGTCGTCCCGGGTGACGGTGCCCTCGCCGCGGTAACTCATCTGCACCGCGCCGACCTTGACCTTGACGCGACCGGTGAAGGAGTCGCCGTCGAGGGTGTCCAGCACAGCGCCGGGCATACAGGGCGCGACCCGGCCGAGGTCCTGGAAGAGCTTCCAGGCGTCATCGAGGTCGGCCGGGACGGTGAAGGAGTGGTCGAGTTGCATGGTTGTCCAATCAGGGGGGCGACCGGCCGGGGCCGGCCGGGGATGCTGAGCTGGTTCAGGTGCCGGGTGGCCTCAGGTACCGGCTGCCGTACGGATCAGCGCGCGTACCCGACTCGGCGAGAGGGGGCCGCGGCGTACGACCACGTCGAAGGGGCGCAGCGCGTCTTCGACGGCCCCGGCGAGTACCGCCTGGGGGGCGATCGCGCCGCCTTCGCCGAGCCCCTTGACGCCGAGGTCGTTCATGGGGCTCGGCGTGAAGATCTCGTCCATGTCGAGGTCAGGGATCTCCGAGGACGTCGGCACCAGATAGTCCATGTAGGTGCCGGTGCGGGGCTGACCGTCGGGGCCGTAGACCATCTCCTCGTACAGTGCTCCGCCGATTCCCTGCGCGATGCCGCCGGTGACCTGCCCTTCCGCGATCATCGGATTGACGATGTTGCCCGCGTCGTGGACAACGACGTAGTGCAGGATCTCGATCTCGCCGGTGTGTTCGTCCACCTCGACGACGGCCGCGTGCGCTCCGCTCGCGACCGCGAAACCCGGTGGGCGGAAGTGCACGGTCTCACTGATCTCGGTGCCGTGACGGCCGTCGGTGGGCTCGGGGATGCCGGGCAGCGGCGCCTTCCCGGCCAGTTCCGCCAGGCTGATGGACGGGCCGCCGGGTTCCTCGGCCCGCACGATGCCGTCACTCAGGTCAAGGCCGTTCGCCGCGACGCCGAGGCGGCGGGCGGCCGCTTCGACGATCTTCTCGCGGACGAGCCGGCCGGCCCGGTGGGTGGCGTTCCCGGCGTTGACCAGGGCGCGGCTGGCGATGGTGCCCACGCCGAACGGGGTGGCTTCGGTGTCGCCGCCGACCACATCGATGACGTCGAGAGGCACCCCGATGGCGTCCGCGGCGATCTGCGCCATGGAGGTGCGGTGTCCCTGGCCCTGGGAGGGGGCGCCGATGGCGAGCCGCACCCGGCCGCTGGGGGCGATGTCGATGCGCGCGGTTTCGAACGGTCCGAGGCCGGTGGCCTCTATGTACATGGCGAACCCGATGCCGACGTGCTTGCCGTCGCGGACGCCTTTCCGCTGCCGGGCACGTACCTGCGCGACATCAGCCTTCGCGACGGCGCGGCGCAGGAGTTCGGGGAAGTTCCCGGAGTCGTAGGACTGCGGACTGCCCGAGCGGTCCACCAGGCCGGTCGCGTACGGCATCTCGTCGGGCTGCACGAGATTGCGCGCCCGCAGCTCCTCGGGCTCGAGGCCCAGTTCCGCGGCCAGCCGGTCCATGGCCCGTTCCATGGCGAAAACCGCCTCCGGACGTCCGGCTCCGCGGTAGGGCGTGGCGAACGTGGTGTTGGTGAGCACGCCGACGACATCGATGTGCACGTTCGGGACGCGGTACGGGCCCAGGAGGTGGCACAGCGAGTTGTACGGCACGACCAGGCCGGTCATGTTGTACGCGCCGAAGTTGACGGTGATCCGGTCGCGTACGGCCACGAGGCGCCCTTCGGCGTCCGCGGCGAGTTCGATGCGGTGGATCTGTTCTCGGGCGTGCGAGGAAGCGGTGAGGTTCTCGTTGCGGTCCTCGCGCCACAGCACGGGGCGGCCGAGGAGGCGGGCGGCGTGCGGGACGATGAGTTCCTCGACGTAGAGGATGCCCTTCTGCCCGAAGCCTCCACCGACGTCGGCCGCGATGACGCGGACCGTGGCGGATTCCAGGCCGAGGGTGTGGGCGATGGCATCCCGCAGCCGGTGCGGAGTCTGGGTGCCCGACCAGACGGTCAGCCGGCCACTGTACGGATCGACCTGGGCCGAGATGGCGCGAGTCTCGATCGGCGAGGCGACATATCGGTGGGCCTGGAACTGCTCGCTCACCACGACGTGCGCACCGGCGAACGCGGCTTCCGGGTCACCGACACGGGTGGCGACGGCGACCGCGGTGTTGTCCGGCAGGTCCTCGTGCAGCCGGGTCGCGTCCTCGGTCAGGGCGTGTTCCGGTTCGACGAGCACCGGCAACGGGGCGTACCGCACGTCGACGAGTTCCAGGGCGTCCTCGGCGAGGTAGCGGTTCTCGGCGAGGACGACCGCGACGGGCTGGCCGACGTAGAGGACCTTCTCGCGTGCGAGCAGGGGCATGGGGGTCGTGCGGACCAGCGGGTCCAGGAGATCGGCGAGGCCCGGCGGGGTGCGCAGCTCTTCCTTGTTCAGCATCGCGGGCAGGCCCGCCACGTCGTCGCCGATCCACACGGCGACGACGCCGGGGGCGGCCAGGGCCGCTGTCACGTCGACCGATTCGATCCGGGCGTGGGCGTGCGGGCTGCGCAGGAAGGCGGCCTCGACGGCGCCGGAGAGGGCGATGTCGTCGACGTAGCGGCCATTGCCGCGCAGCAGCCGGTCGTCCTCGACGCGTGGGACGGAACGGCCTATCCAGCCGGCGGCACTGGTGCCGTTGCCGGGCCGGCTCCGGTCGGAATCGTGGGACATGCGGGTCACTCCCCGAATCGCTCGTCGAGTGCCTGACACACGGCACGGCGGATGTTGCGGTAGCCGGTACACCGGCACAGATGTCCGCTGAGCGCGTCGGCGACCTGTTCCTCGCCGGGGCGCTCGGACTGCTCGGTCAGGGCGGTTGCCGTCATGACGAAGCCAGGTGTGCAGAAACCGCACTGCATGCCGTGGCACTCGTGGAAGGCCCGCTGCACGGCGGAGAGCGGGGCGTCTGCGGGGGCGAGGCCCTCGACGGTGCGGAGCTCGGCACCGTCGCATTGCACGGCCAAGGTCAAGCAGGTGCGCACGGGCTCGTCGCCGACGAGGACGGTGCAGGCGCCGCAGACTCCGTGTTCGCAGCCGACATGGGTGCCGGTGAGGCCGAGCCGGTCGCGCAGGAAGTCGCTGAGCAGCAGCCGCGACTCGACCTGGGCGGTGACCGGTCGGCCGTTTACGGTGAGGCTGATCTCGTGCCAGGCGGACGGCTCGGCGAGCGGCGGTGTGCGGGCGGCGAGCGGGGTGGGGACGGAGGGGGTCATCAGCAGCGCTCCCAGGCGGTGGTGCAGGCACGGACGAGGAGATGGGCGGCGCCCTCGCGCCGGTACTCGGCGGTGGCGTGGATGTCGTCGGAAGGGGTGAGCCCGGACAGTGCGGCACTGGCCGCGGCGGCGAGGGCCTGCTCGCCAACACCGCTGCCGATGAGTGCGTCCTCGGCGGCGTGCAGACGTACCGGGACGGGTCCCGCGCCGCAGAAGACCACGCGGGCGGCGCGGGCAGTGTCCGCAGCGGTGTCCCGTTCGAGGACGACGGCCACGCCGACGGTGGCGAAGTCGCCGTGTCTGCGCGTCAGTTCCTCGAAGGCCCAGCCGTGGTGTGCCGGGACCCGCGGAAACACGACCTCGGTCAGGAGTTCGTCCGCTTCGACGGCCGTGGAGAAGGTGGCGACGAAGAAGTCCTCGGCGGTGACTGTTCGGCTGCCCCGCGGCCCGGTGATCAGGAAGGTGGCGTCCAGGGACAGTGCCGCGGTGGGTAGCTCGGCGGCCGGGTCGTGGTGGGCGAGGCTGCCGCAGACGGTGCCGCGGCTGCGGATCTGAGGGTGTCCGATGTGGTCGATCGCCGCGGCCAGGAGCGGCCATCCGTCCCGTACCGCGCTGTCCGCTGCGGCGTGGGCCTGCCGTACGGCGGCGCCGATGCGCAGGTTGCCCGCCGCGTCCACGTGGACGCGGCCGAGTTCGGGGATCCTCGTGATGTCCACGAGCAGCCCGGGCCTGGCGAGACGCATGTTCAGCATGGGGATCAGCGACTGGCCGCCCGCGACGACCTTGGCCTCCCGCTCTTCGTCGGCGAGGAGGGCGACCGCCTCGCCGACGGTGCTGGGGGCGGTGTAGTCGAAGGACGTCGGTTTCAACCTGCTGCCACCGGACCTCTCGTGTCGTCGTTCACGCCGTGACATCAGACACGGACGGATCTATCTAACACCTGAAATGATTTACACTAAAGTTTCTTCTTGGCAAGAGGTTGCTTCGAGATTTCAGGCCGGCGGAGGGCGGTATGCGGCACATCATCGACCAGGCGGTCGCCTGGCAACGCCGTGGAACCCGCTTCGCGATGGCGACCGTCGTGCGGACCTGGGGTTCGTCCCCGCATGGTCCGGGTGCGTCGATGCTCGTGTCCGAGGAGGGCCGCATCGTCGGCAGTGTCTCCGGTGGCTGCGTCGAGGCCGCCGTCTGCGCGATTGCGGAGGAGGTGCTCGCAGGAGCGGCCCCGGTGCTCGAGCGCTGGGGAGTCAGCGAAGAGGACGCCTTCGCGGCGGGCCTGACCTGCGGCGGAACGATCGAGGTACTGGTCCGCGAGGTGGGTGCGGAAGCACCGCTCGGCCGGCTTGCCGCCGACCTCGCGACCGGTACGCCGGTGGCTCTGGTCACCCCCGTCGACAGCGGCGGCTGTCTGATCGTCGGCGGCGGGACGACCACCGGTTCGCTGGGCGACCCACGGGCGGACCGGGCGGCCGCCCTGGCCGCCGAGGGCATGCTCGGCCGGAATGCCAACGGCCTCGTCACCCTCGGGGACGGCACGACCGACGACACCGCCTGCGCGCCGGAGCATGAGCTATTGGTGCAGTCGTTCGCCTCCTGGCCACGCTTGCTGATCTTCGGCGCAGTCGAGTTCGCCCGTTCCCTGGCGGACATGGGCACCGCACTCGGGCACCGGGTGACGGTCTGCGACGCCAGGCCCGCCTTCGCCGCGGCCGAGCGCTTCCCGCGGGCCCACGAGGTCGTCACCGAATGGCCCGATCGCTGGTTCCGCGCCCATGAGGACCTGTTCGACGCTTCGACCGCGGTGTGCGTACTGACCCACGACACGCGGTTCGACGTGCCGGTTCTCGCCCTCGCCCTGCGCAGTGGGGCCGGCTACGTCGGAGCCATGGGCAGCCGCCGGACGCACGAGGACCGGCTCGAGCGACTGCGCGCGACGGGCACGACCGAAGCCGAACTCGCACGTCTGCGCTCGCCGATCGGGCTGGATCTAGGCGGCCGGGGACCTGAGGAGACCGCCGTGTCGATCCTGGCCGAGATCGTCGCGGTGCGACGTGGCGGCAGCGCCTTGCCCCTCACCCTGCGGGCCGGACCCGTACACATAACGTGATTATTTTTGAACGGATGTTTTTATGAACACTCGTTTAATGTGGACCGGGTGGATCCGAAGAACACAGGCCGTCGACGATCGGTCACAACCCCCATGTCGGGAACCCACCGCGGAGCAGGGCAGCCGTCACAGCGCCGCCCCGGCTCACATGACCCGGAGGGCAATCGCCACGCGGTCCTCGACGCGGCCCGTCGACTGTTCGGCGCGCACGGCTACCGGGGCGTGGGCGTCCGTGCCATCGCGGCCGAGGCGGGGGTGACACCCGGCCTGGTGATGGCGTACTTCGGCACCAAGGACGGCCTCTTCCGCGAGGCGGTGGGCAGCGGGTCGGGCGTCACCAACGACGTGCTGTCGGCCGCGGCCGACGGCACGGACGAACTGCCCGCGGCCCTGACCCGTGCCTACCTCGACCGGTGGGACCGGCTGCCGGCCGACGACCCCTGGCCCGCCCTGATCCGCTCGGCCGTCAGCCACCCACCGAGCGCCGACCTCTTGCGCACGATCCTGGATAAGCAAGTCGGCGAACCTCTCGCGCGCCTGCTCGGCGACTCGGCCGGCGCGGAGGTGCGGGCCGCTGTCATCCGGAGCGTCCTGTTCGGCGTGATCATGGAGCGCTATCTCTTCGCCCATGAACCGGCGGCCTCCGTCCCGACCGAGGAGCTCGCTCCCGCGTTGGCAGACGTTCTCACCACCGCTTTCGGCGACGCCCTCGACGTCGTTCCCCCACCTGCGCCGGGCGGCGTGGCCGACGGCGGGGATGGGTCCGCGCGCCTACGCGTCGATCGTCCCGCCGTGGTCACCGCAGCCACCCGGCCGCCCTCGGAGCCCGTACACCCCGAGCATCTTCGCCCGGAGCCCGCGGCCCGGGCGGTGGACGCCTCCCCGGCGGCCCTGTTCGCGCAGTTGCACGCGTGTGCCGCTGTTCATCAGGACCTGATCAGCAGGACCGTCCGCGAGTACGGCATCAGCCTGCCCGCCTACGACGTGCTCGCCGCCCTCCGCGACGCGGGAGAGCCCTACCGCCGTACGACGGGCGAGGTGGCGGCAGCCGGCAGGGTCCGCGCGGGCGGACTCACCCAGCACGCGGACCGCCTGGAGGCAGCGGGCCTGATCCGGCGGGAGCGCGACGCGGACGACCGCCGGATCGTCCGGCTGTGTCTCACCCCGGAGGGCCTCGAACTGGCCGAGCGGATCTTCGCCGTACGGTCTGTCCAGGAGCAGGAGTTGTTCGCCGGACTGGGCGCTCCAGACCGGCACCGGCTCTCCGGGCTGCTCAGCGCCCTGGGACGAACGCCGGGGCCGGTCAGGTGAGCCATGGGCCTCGACCAGGTGAGCCCATTCGAGAACGACGCCCATGAGGGGAAGGGAGGCGTCCGCGTGATCGGTCCCGCTTGTTCACGGCGCCTGTGCGGGCGGGTGTACCTGGGGTGGGCGTCCGTATCAGCAGCGCATCGGACATGATCACAGCTACGATGCGCCTCCCCGCATGGCCGAAGGCGAGGCGGCGAACCGATCAAATGGAGGGGTTCTCGTGTTGTCCCTGACGTTGCGGGACGGCGCTCGCCTTGGAGCGCTGGAGCTGTGGCACGCGGAGGAGTTCGCCGACCACCTGGACCGGGCTCGCGAGCACATCCGGCCGTGGGTCGGGGCCGCGTTCGTGACCGACGATGTGGACGGAGCACGGACCACACTGAGGCGGTACGGCGAATGGCAGGCCGCTGACGGTGCCCGCCTGTACGGCATCTGGCACGATGGTGTGCTGGTCGGCGGCGTGATGTACGTCAGCTTCAGCGCGGCTCTCGGTTCGTGCGAGATCGGGTGCTGGCTGGAGCCGTCAGCGGAAGGCCAGGGCCTCATCACGTCGGCATGCGGCGCCTTGCTGGACTGGGCGTTCGTCTCGCGTGGACTGCACCGGGCCGAATGGCATTGCCGTGCGGACAACGAGCGGAGTTCGGCGGTGGCCGAGCGGCTCGGCATGAAGTTGGAAGGCGTGCGGCGCGAGGCATGGCCCTATGAGGGCCGGCACTACGACAAACAACTCTGGGCGGTTCTCGCGTCGGAACGGAACACCGGAGGCAGGTGACCACCGAAGCCCCGGCTCCCACCGCCGCGGCCTCCACCGGCCCGAGCCGGAATCAGGCCTGCACCTGCGCCACGACCGCCGTCATGGCCTCGCCCAGCGGCAGCTCGATGCGCTGGGCGGCCCACCGATCACCACGGGTCGGGCCCTGATTGATGATCAGAACCGGGAGGCCGGCCTGCGCCGCCTGGCGCACGAAGCGCAGCCCGGACATGACGGTCAGGGAGGAGCCGAGCACGAGCAGGGCGGCGGACCCGGCCACCAGGCGGCGGCACTGCTCCACCCGCTCCGGCGGCACGTTCTCGCCGAAGAAGACCACGTCCGGCTTGAGCACTCCGGTGTCGCAGGCCGTGCACTCCACCACACGGAACTCGCGTACCGCTTCCGTGGGCAGTTCCACGTCGCCGTCGGGATTGACCCGAGCGGCCCGGTGGCGCTCGGCGGTGGCCTCGAACCGCGGGTTGGCCTGGCGCAGCCGGTGGTCGAGTTCCGCGCGGTCGCTGAGACGGCGGCAGCCCAGGCAGATAACCCGGCTCAGACTGCCGTGGAGCTCGATCACGTCCCGGGCCCCGGCGGCTTGGTGCAACCCGTCGACGTTCTGGGTGATCACACCGGTAACGAGGCCCGCCTCGGCGAGTTCGGCGACGGCGCGGTGCCCGGCGTTGGGGCGCGCCTTGGTCATGGCCCGCCATCCCATCTGGCTGCGAGCCCAGTAACGCTGCCGAGCCTGTTCTTCGCCGGTGAACTCCTGGAACGTCATGGGCAGGTGCCGACGGCGCAGGGACCCGCGCTCACCGCGGTAGTCCGGGATGCCGGACTCCGTGGAGAGTCCCGCTCCGCTCAGCACGGCGACCTTGCCCGCGCGCACGGCCTCGACGATGGTCGTCAGGTCGCTCGAAGCCCGGAGAGGGGCGCCCGTCGGCTCCCAGGTCAGCGTGGGTCGCGTCCGCATGCCGCCCAGCTTACGTATCCGTCGTCCGCTCACCAACGACCGAGTGCCGCCGGAGCCGCGTGCAGGTGGTCCATGTCCGCCAGGCCCCTCTACGTGTACTCACGGAAGGGTGTGACCGGCCGCGCGGAAGAGGCGGTACCACTCCTCGCGGGTGAGTGGCAGTTCCGAGCCCGCCGCGGACTCGGCCACCCTGCCGGGGTTGGTGGTCCCGAGCACCACCTGCATGTTCGCGGGGTGACGAGTGATCCACGCGACGGCGATGCCGGTAGGAGTCACCTCGTACTTGGCGGCCCACTCGTCGAGTACGGCGTTCAGTTCCCGGTAGTTGTCGCGGTCGCCGATGAAGACGCCGTCGAAGAACCCCTTCTGGAACGGTGACCACGCCTGCACGGTCGTTCTCCGCAGGCGCGCGTAGTCGAGCAGGCCGTTGTCGCGGTCGAGCGACTGGTCGAGACCCGCCATGTCGGCGGCGATTCCCGAAGCGATCATCGGGCAGTGGGTGATGCTGAGTTGTACCTGATTGGCCACCAGAGGCTGGCGTACGGCGGTCTTGAGCGCCTACGAGCAGGCCACCAACAGCCACGACGTCACTCAACTCGTCCCACTGATCGCTTCCGACGTCGTCCACTCGTTCTCCGACGGATCGCAACCGCGGCCGCGAAGCCCATCCTCTCCGCCATCGCCAAGAACTTCGCCACCATCCGCGAGGAGATCCGCCAGATCGACGAACTGGAGTGGATCGCTCACAGCGACGACCATGCGGTATGCCACTACCGATCCGCTTGGACCGGAACCGTCGACGGCCGGCCGCGATCAGAAAAAGGCCGCGGCACCAACGTGCTCGTCAAACACGCGGGAACCCGGCAGATGCTTCACGAACCTCAGCGCATAACCGGGCGATGCCGATGATCTGTAGGAATTAACACTTAATCTGGACAAATACGCAGTCACAGGCCTGCGCGCAGGGCCAGCGAACACGAGGTATGCGGAGATAGAAATGAAGGCAATCGTCGCGACTGATCAAGGCGCGGAAGCGGCCGGGATCAAGCTGGCGGAGCGACCTGAGCCGACGCCGGCGATCAACGACGTCGTCGTTGAAGTTCATGCGTCGGGCTTCGTCCCGGCAGAGTGGGGGTGGCCCTCGACGTGGGTCGATCGCTCCGGTCACGACCGAGCCCAGGCGATCATCGGCCACGAGTTCGCCGGAGTGGTCACCTCCCTCGGCCACGGCACGACGGGGCTCTCGTTGGGCCGGGTGTTCGGGATCACGGACTGGCACCGCGATGGAACCCTGGCCGAGTACACGGCCGTGGAGGCACGCAACCTCGCGCCGCTGCCCGGCACCGTCGACTTCACGGTGGGTGCGAGCCTGCCGATCTCGGGCCTGACCGCATGGCAAGGCCTGTTCCGGCACGGTCGTCTTCAGGCGGGGCAGAGCGTCCTCGCACACGGCGCCGCCGGCGCGGGCGGATCTGTGGTGACGCAGCTCGCACGGGAGTTCGGCGCCTACGTCATCGGTACCGGACGGGGGCCGGACCGTCGGTGCTCGACTTCGGCGCGAACGAGTTCCTCGCCCTCGACGACGAGAACCTCGAAGACATCGGAGGGGTCGACCTGGTCTTCGACGTCATCGGTGGTGACATCCAGAGGCGCTCGGCGAGCATCATCCGGCCTGGCGGGACGCTGGTGTCGGTGGTCGGGGCTGTTGAGACTCGCCCTATCCACGGTCTCGCGGTCGACTTCGTCGTCGAGTCCGTTCCGAGTCAGCTGGTGGAGATCGTCGACCGGGTTCGGGACGGGCGCCTTCGCACGCACATGGGAACCGTCGCGACGCTCGACGACGCAAGCCCAGGAGCACTGGTGGCCCGCGCGCCCGTTCAGGGCAGGGGCCCCATTAACGGATGCTCTGCAGCAGAGTCCCCATGGCGGTGACCGTCCGGACGGCGCTGCGCGATGTGAGACTGGGCGGATGCTCATACAGTTCGTGACCGCGGCCGGTGTCCTGGCTGCGCTGACCATGGTGCCCGGCCCAAACATGGCCGGCGTGACCAAGCGGGCCGTTGCCGCCGACTGGCAGGACGGACTACGGACCGTGGGCGGGATCACCGCTGGGCTGTTGGTCCGGGGCGTCCTCTCGGTGGCCGGCCTCGCCGCTGTCCTGGCCACGTCTGCCGCCGCGTACACGGTGGTCGAACTCGTCGGCGCCGTCTACCTGGTCTTCCTCGGTGTCCACGCACTGATCCAGAGCCGTGGCAACCGTTCGCAACCGACAGCGGCCGTTGCCCAGCCTCGCGGCAACCCCTGGCGGACCGGCCTGGTGAGCAACGTCCTCAATCCCAGGATCGCTGTCTTCTACACCGGACTGCTGCCGTCACTGGCCCCGACCGGGCTCTCTGCATACCGGTATGGCCCTGCTGGTGCTCGTCCACACCATGCTGAATGCGGTGTGGCTCGGCGGGTACGTCCTGCTTCTCTCCAAAGCTCGCGTCTTCTTCGAGAAGCCGGCCGTACGCCACGGCATGGGCCGTGTCACAGGCGTCGTACTGATCGGGTTCGGGCTGAAGGTCGCCACGAACCAGCCTTGACTATCTGTGGCGCGCCTCGCGCGAGGCCGTCGCAGGTGCCGCGTCCGGAGCACGACGGAAACCGACCCGGACCGCGACCATCACGTCCACCGGGGGAAGGAACAGCACGATGATGAACGACGACCCGGTACTCGATGACCCGGTGGGCCGGTCGCTCGGAGGTCGCCATGCGCATCTCGCACGACGACTCGGCCGGGCCGCCACCTATCTCGACGACGTAACAACCTTCTCCGCAGTGTCCACCGATCCGGACGCGAAGGACTGGGCCGACCTCGTCGAACTGCTCGGTCCCGGCGCCTTCGCCGACATGTTCAGCTGCCCGACCCTCCCGCCGTCGAGTTGGGAGCCGGTCTTCAGCCTCCAAGGCCGTCAGATGATCCGGTCCGGCGGTGACCGCCCGGGCTTCGAACCCGACCCCGACGTGATCGAGTTGGGCGCGGACAGCGTGCCTGAGATGCTCGGTCTCGTCGCGCGGACCGAGCCGGGGCCCTTCTGGCCCCGCACCCACGAACTCGGTACCTACCTGGGGGTCCGAGTGGACGGCATCCTGGTGGCGATGGCCGGAGAGCGCCTGCGCCCTCCGGGGTGGACCGAGATCAGCGCCGTCTGCACTGCTCCCGGAGCACGCGGGCAAGGCCACGCCGCCCGCCTCGTCTGTGCGCTCACGGCCCGCATCGTGGCCCGCGGCGAACTCCCCTTCCTGCACGTGGCCGAGGCGAACACCGGCGCGATCGCCTTGTACGAGCGGCTCGGTTTCGACACCCGCAAGCAGGTGACCTTCCGGGGCTTCCGCACCCCCTGACGGCCGGCCTCGGAGGTACTCCCCCGGAACCGTGCCGTTCGTCAGGGACGGAGCCGAAGCAGGCGTGGCCGGCCGTGTGTCACCAGGTCGGCAGGCCGAGCGCTGCCGCTGGGTCTGCGGGGACAGCGTGGACGACGCCAGACGAGTCGCCGCCGTCGGTCTGTCATGGTGCGAGGACCGAGTACACGTGTTCGACCTGCGGCGGAGCTGCGAAGTGCGGTCCTGCGAGGGCCCGCCAGCGGGCGAAGCCCTCGGAGGCGCGGAAGGTGACCGTGTGGTGCGCGACCGTCTCCCACCGGACCGTCAGCCGGTAGCGCGAGGGGTGTTCGACACTGCGATGAAGGTCGGCTCCGTCGCAGCCTTCGGCGGCCAGGAAGAAGGGCAGGGCCTTGGCAACCGCCGCCTCGAACTCCTTCTCCTGGCCAGGGTGGATCTCGATCCGGGCGATCTCGGTGATCACGCCGCGCTCCCTTCCTGCTCTCTCGGGTCGTCTTGGTGCCGGTCGCGGCGGTCGGCGGCTCTGTTGTGCTCGGCGTCGACCCGCGCGGTGACACATGGTGTTCGCTGCCGTCGATCTCCACGATGGCGTCGCCTTCGAGGATGGTCACGCTCTCCGGGCAGTTGTGGGTGTGCAGGGCTATTCCGGCACCGCCGTCGAAGAGGGGCCTGGCCGGTGAGGTAGACCTCGGCGCCGACGGCTCGGGTGACCAACGGGACGGTGCGGGCACCGCCACCACGGCTGAAGGAGGTCAGCTCGGCGGGCCGCAGCACGGCGGGAGGGAAGGCGGCGAAGCAGGGCTGGTCGGGAGGGCAGTTCACAGGGCCTCCGTGTGGATATGGGAAGGGGGGTTCAGGCGGTCGCTGCGGCCGGGCCTGTCCGGACAGTCTTGGTGTTGACGCATGCGCGGATGCCCTCGGCGCCCAGTTCACAGCCGTAGCCGGAGCTCTTGATGCCTCCGAATCGAGGCCTCCGAAGGGCGGACGCCGGTCGGAGGCGGCCATGCCGTTGATGCATGAAGAGCACCAGCAGGTCTGCGACTTCGAGGATGAGCAGCACCATCAGCAGTACGGTGAGGGCGGTATTGCACCACATGCGCCAGTCGGCCTTGATCGGCTCGAACGCCTCACCGGAGGCGATCTCCAGCTTGTAGGCGCTGAGCTTTTCACCGTCGATCTTGCGGCGTTCGCGCAGGCCGAGCCAGTAGGCGACGGCGACGATGGCCAGGCTGGTGAGTGCCATCGGGCCGATCATGTGGACGAAGTACTCACTGGCGTTGAGGTGCAGGACGCTGATGCCACGCGTGGCCGCGCCGCCCCAGAAGGTGCTGCCGGAAATGGTGCCCAGCGCCATGGCAGCGAGCGTGGCAAGAACAAGGGGGTTCATGCCGAGGCGGCGGTAGATGGGCAGGAACGCCGAGCAGACGATCATGTAACTGGTGGTGCCGTCACCGTCCAGTGCGACGCATAGCGACAGCACGGCTGTACCGATCACGATGCGGACCGGGTCGCCTTTGGAAGCGCGGAGGATGGCCTGGACGATGGGCTCGAAGAGCTTTGCCTCCATCATCAGGCCGAAGTAGAGGACGGCGAAGAGGAGCAGGGCCGCGGTGGGCGCGACCGTGTCCAGGCCGTGCATGAACCATGTCACCGGGCTTTGGGCCAGCCACGATGCTCGGCGCCTGCGACCAGACCCGTACGACCAGCCGAACTTCCGGAGCAAGCGTCATTCGAGCGTCAGGGTGGCGGGGTGCGCCGGCGGCGAAACGCAGGTTGCCGGTGGTGAGCAGGTCGAAGGCTTCGCGTGGGGTTGCGGGGAGGTCCCGGGTGGCGTCACTCATGGTCCGCAGGTTACGTCCGCAGCCGCCTCGTCATGGTGCGGAGGTGTGCTGACCTGGCTGAACGGATCGTGCTCATGCGCGGTGAACAGGTGGCGCCCCGCCCTCCCTCGAGGGTCGCTCGGGCAGGGGCCGTGGGTGGACCGCGTGTTTCATCACGATGGTCGAGTTGAGGCTGCGCACCCCCGGCAAGTGGATGAGCACGGACTCGTAGAGCTGCTGGTACGACGGCAGGTCGGCCGTGACCACGCGAATCAAGTAGTCCGGTTCGCCGAAAAGACGCTGGGCCTCGATCACCTCGGGGACGTCAGCGAGTGCCAGGTCGAATTCGGTGACGGCGTCGGGGCGGCTGAGCGCGGCGAAGACCAGGACCTCGAACCCGAATCCCACAGCCGCGGCATCGACGACCGCGCGGTAGCCGCGGATGACTCCGGCCGCCTCCAGCTCGCGGACACGTCGCTGGCACCGGGAGACGCTGAGCCGGACCTTATCGGCCAGATCAGTGAGCGTCATCCGCCCCTCAGTTTGGAGAAGGGCAAGTATTTTGCGGTCTGTCACGTCCATGCGCGAGATTCTAGCTCGCGAACGCTGACACTTGGCAAAGTTCACGAACACTTTGCTCGCTGTCATGACTAGCATCCAGCCATGGCAACCGACCCCCTCTGCGCCGACCGGATACGACAGGCCGCCCCCGCCGGAACCACCGGATCGGCCTTCGACACCGTCATCGACCGCAAGAACAGCAACTCGATGAAATGGGCCTCTGCCCAGCAGTTCCTCACCGCCGACGAGGTCGCGGCCGACCCGCTGCCGATGTGGGTCGCCGACACCGACTTCAAGGCTCCCCAGGTCGTCATCAACGCCCTCCACCAGGCCGTGGAGCACGGTGTCTTCGGATACCCCGGCGGCGCGACGGACAGTTACGTCGACGCCGTGACCGGCTGGCAGGCCAGGCGGTTCGGCTGGGAGGTCCCCAAGGAGTGGGTGATGCAGACCGCCGGCATCATCACCACGCTCAAGACGGCCGTTCAGGCTTTCTCCGCGCCAGGTGACTCGGTCCTGATCCAGCCGCCGGTCTACGCCCACTTCCACGACGACGTCCTGCTCAACGGCCGCCACCTCGCGTTCGCGCCGCTTATGCGGACCGACGACGGCTACCGGTTCGACGCCCGGACGTTCGAGGCCGCCATCCGGCCCGACACCAAGCTGTTCATCCTCAGCCACCCCCACAACCCCACCGGGAACGTGTGGAGCGAGGACGAGCTGCGGACCATGGGCGAGATCTGCGCCCGCCACGGCGTCCTGGTCGTCTCCGACGAGATCCACCAGGACCTCATCATCAACCCGGACCGCAAGCACATCCCGTTCGCCTCGCTCGGCGAGGAATTCGCCCGCAACAGCATCACCTGCACCGCCCCCAGCAAGACGTTCAACCTGCCAGGGCTGCAGAGCGCCAACGTCTTCGTGCCCGACCCGCGGCTGCGGGCGGAGCTGGCCCGCCAGTACGACCGCAACATGTTCCCGCTGGTCAACGTGCTCGGCATGGTCGCCGCCGAGGCCGCCTATGCGCATGGCGAGCCCTGGCTGGAGGAGATGCTCACCTACCTGCGCGGCAACCACGCCCACTTCGCCCAGTCGGTCAACTCCGCCACCTCGAAGGTGCGGGTCCTGCCTGCCGACTCCCTCTACCTGGCATGGATGGACTGCCGGGGCCTGGGGATGGACGCCGCGTCACTCGACAAGTTCATGCTCACCAAGGCACGGCTGTGGCTGGACAAGGGCCAGAAGTTCGGCATCGAGGGCCACGGCTACATGCGGGTGAACCTGGGCTGTCCCCGCTCCACGGTCGACGAGGCCATCGATCGGCTGCTCACGGCCGTCGAGAACCTCTGAGCAGCGCACGGACAGCAAGCACAGCCCCTACCGGAGGACACCATGACATCCGCCGTCGAAACCCGCCTTGCCGAACTCGGCGTGCCACTGCCGGAGCCGGCCCGGTCGGTGGCCAACTACCTGCCCTGGACCCGGTCGGGCAACCTGCTGCGCACCTCCGGCCAGCTCCCGCTGCGGGACGGCGCCCTGGTCGCCACCGGACTGCTCGGACAGAACCTGGACGTCGCCACCGGACAGCTCTCCGCACGCTGGTGCGCGGTCAACGTCCTGGCCCAGGCCAAGGCCGCCCTGGGCGACCTCGGCCAGATTCGCCAGTTGCTGAAGATCACCGTGTTCGTCGCCGGCGTTCCCGGGTTCGCCGAACACCACCTGGTCGCCAACGGGGCCTCCGACCTGTTCGTCGAGGCGCTGGGTGAGGCGGGCAAGCACGCCCGCTCCGCCGTCGGCGTCGCCGCCCTGCCGATGCGGGCCCCGGTCGAGATCGAGGCGGTCATCGCCACCGTCTGACACCGCCTCTGCACACCCATATTCCTTACGCGCCCGTGGCCGGCCACGGGCGCGCGCCGCAGCGCCCTCGCTGCGGCTTTCGCATACCTGCACGTCCCTTCGTCAGAGCACCACCCTTTTCGTCCAGGGAGCAGTGACATGACCGCAAGAGCCGCGAAGGACTACGAAGAAGAAGAGCTCAAACGGGACCTCAAGAGCCGGCACATCCAGATGATCGCCATCGGCGGTGCCATCGGGACCGGTCTGTTCTACGGTTCCGGATCTGCGGTCGCCACCGCCGGCCCCGCCATCATCGTCACCTACGTCGTCGCCTCCGTGGCGATCTACTTCGTGATGCGGGCCCTGGGCGAGATGTCGGTGGCCGAACCGGTGTCCGGCGCCTACATCTCCTATGCCAACCGCTACATCCACCGGTTCGCCGGCTTCCTGAACGGGTGGAACGCGTTCATCTTCCTCCTCGCCACCACCGCGGCCGAACTCAACGCCCTCGGACGCTACGTTCAGTACTGGTTCCCCGCTGTGCCGATCTGGGCGACGGCGGCCGTGGCGGTCACCGTGATGTTCGTCGTCAACGTCGTCGGGGTGAAGTTCTACGGTGAGGCGGAGTTCTGGTTCGCGATCATCAAAGTGGTGGCGATCATCGCGCTGATCCTCTTCGGCTTCGCCATGGTCGTCTTCGGTGTCGGCAACGGGGGACACGCCATCGGCCTCGGCCATCTCCACGGGCACGGAGGCTTCTTCCCCAACGGCGTCAGCGGCGCGTTCCTCGCCATCGTCATGGTCGCCTTCTCCTTCGGCGGTGTGGAGAACCTGGGCATCGCGGCAGGTGAGACCAAGGACGTCGCCACGACCATGCCGAAGGCCGTCAACGCGACCTTCTGGCGACTGATGATCTTCTACGTCGGTGCCATCACCGTCCTGGTCACCGTCTTCCCCTGGACCTCGCTGAACGGCTCGGGCAGCCCTTTCGTCACCGTCTTCGCCACGATCGGCGTACCGGCCGCGGCAACGGTCATGAACGTCGTCGTCATCACCGCCGTCCTCTCCGCCGTGAACTCGGCCGTCTTCACCAACAGCCGCACCTTCTACAACCTGTCACTGCAGGGCAACGCGCCGAAGTTCCTCGGCACCGTCAACGACAGGAATGTTCCGTCGAAGGCGGTCACGGCGGTGTTCGTGACGATGGCCGCCGGTGTGCTGCTCAATCTGCTGATGCCCGATCAGGTCTTCTCGGTCTTCTCGTCCGTCACCGTCTTCGGCCTGATCTGCGCCTGGGGATCGATCGTGGTCAGCCACCTCAGGTTCCGCAAGATCAAGGTCCAGAACGGTCAGGCGGACAGCATCCGGTACAAGATGCCGCTCTACCCGTACAGCAACTACCTCGCCCTGGTGTTCGTAGCGGTCGTCCTCGTCTGCGTCGCGATCCTCCCGGACACCCGTGTGTCGCTGATCGTCTCCGGCGTCTGGGTCCTGGTGGTATTCGCCGCTTACACCTTCTACACCAGGGACCAGAAACGGCAGTCGGCCGATGATCAGCCGGTTCAAGAGCCCAGCTCGCCGGGGCCGGCGGAGCCGCTCCACCGCGCCGTCCCCGGCATGGGCCATACAGAGCAGTGATGAGGGCATTCGGCTTCGTCTCCTACCGACTCGTGCTGCGGCTCCCTACAGTGGCGGCGGTCCGCCGCCACCAGCCGCGCCGTCCGAGGAACGCGGAGCCCCCTCGTGACCTGGACCCACAGACCGGACCGGACATCTGAAGGAGAGCTGTGCACGAACTGCAGGCGCTGTTGGGCGAGTACGACCGTGCCCGCGGGTACACCGACGAGCTGTGGCGGGACCTCACGCCGGACGAGGTGGTCTGGCGCCCGAGAGAGGACTTCAGCGCCATCGGCTGGCACCTCGGGCACCAGGCCCACGTCGCCCACTTCATGATCCGCAACCTCACGGCCGCCGAACCCAGCCCGGCCCCGGAACTGGACGGACTCATGGACTCGGCCAACCCGGAGAAGTTCCGCGGTGCCCTCCCGACGGTGGAGCGGCTCGCGGCCTTCCGGGAGACCGTCGCCGAGCGGGTGCATGCCCGCATCGGTGACATCGCGGCCGGGAAGGTCGGCGCGCCCACCCAGATGACCATCGTCGCGACGCATCTGCTGACCGCTCTCATCAACCACGAGTACCAGCACGACCAGTGGATCGGCGAGGTCCGCGCCGAGCACCTCGGGCACGCCCTGCCCGCCGATCCGGACTCCGACCATGTGCGCCGTATCGACGGCTACCTGTGCCTGCACCCCTGTGCGTGACATGCGCGGGTGTGAGCGGTCCGGCACCTTCCGGACGTGACGTGAGGTGATGTCAATTCCACCCCGGCTCCGTGCGGTGACTGCGGTGACGAGTTCCGCGCGAGCGCGGCACGGTCTCCTCGCCCTGCTGTCGCTGTTCGTTGTGCTGAGTGCGTGGGCATGCGGGACACGCACTCTCGACGTCGGCGCGGGGTTGTCGAGTCCCAGGACCGTGACCGCCTCGGCGGATGCGGCGGCCCAGGGACCGGGCGATGCCACCGATGCGGTGCGACCGGGCTCCTCCCAGTGCGATACGCCCAGTACACCGGCCCCGTGCAGGAAAGTGCTCCTCACTCAGCAGGACGTACACCTCCTGGAGACTACGGAGCCGGTGGGCCGGACGGTCGCCGTGGCTGCAACCGGGCTCGACACGGTCTCGGCCGACGTGTGCCGAGACGTGGTGACGTCGGGACTCTCCCCGCCGGCGGGACGGGCCGTACCCGACCGGATGCAGATCCAGGCCGGACGCTCGCGCGTTCCCACGCGCCGCGCGCCGACCAGCCGTCATTCGGTCACGGCCCGGTGCACGGCCACAGCGCTGTGCGCCTACCGCTGTCCGTCACTCGCACACCGAGCACGAGGTTGTCTCCCGCCATGCCGTCTTCTTCCTCCCCCGCCGTATCCCGCGTCCGCCGACGCCGCACACTCGCCGCCACCGCTGCCGGGCTGGCCGCCGTCGTCGCAGCGGTCCTCGCCCTCACCCTCGACGACGGGCCGTCCGGCACCGCGTCGCAGGACTCCGCTGTCGCCGACACCAATACGCCCGACGCCCAGACGAGCGCCTTGCTCGCACTGGCCCGTCGGGACACCGACGACCCGCTGGCCGTGGGGGACGCCGACGCCCCTGTCGTCATGATCGAGTACTCCGACTTCCAGTGCCCTTACTGCGGGAAGTTCGCCCGCGACACCGAACCGGAGCTGATCCGCTCCTACGTCGACAAGGGAGTGCTGCGCATCGAGTGGCGCAACTTCCCGATCTTCGGCGAGGAATCGGAACAGGCAGCCCGCGCCGCCTGGGCGGCCGGCCAACAGGGCAAATTCTGGAAGTTCCACGCCCAGGCGTACAGCACGACGCACAAGAAGAACGCCGGCGCCTTCTCCACCGACAAGCTGACCGCCATGGCCAAGGCCACCGGGGTGACCGACCTCGCCCAGTGGCGCGCGGACATGGACTCCGAAGCGGCGGACACGGCAATCCAACGGGACCAGAACGAGGGCTACTCACTCGGCGTGACCAGCACCCCCGCCTTCCTGGTCAACGACGTTCCCGTCCTCGGCGCACAGCCGGCCGACACTTTCAAGCAGACGATCGAGGCAGCAGCGAAGGCCGCCCGGTGAACGGCGACACGAGCCTGCTGGCCGCCTTCCTCGGCGGACTGCTGGCCCTGCTCAGCCCCTGCAGTGCGCTGCTGCTGCCGGCCTTCTTCGCCTACTCCTTCACCAGCCCGGCCAAACTGCTGCTGTGCACCGGCCTGTTCTATCTCGGCCTGTGCACCACCCTGGTGCCGCTCGGCGTCGCGGGCTCCCTCGCCAGCCGTCTCTTCTACGGCCACCGTGACCTGCTGGTCAGCATCGGCGGCTGGACCGTGATCGCGCTGGGAGCGGCACAGATCCTCGGAATCGGATTCGGAGTGCGCCGATTCCAGGAAGCCGCAGGCGCCCGCCGTTCCGGGTCGGCCGTCTCCGTCTTCGCCCTCGGCACCGTCTACGGCCTGGCGGGCTTCTGCGCCGGTCCCATCCTCGGCTCCATCCTCACCCTCGCCGCCCTCGGCGGCCGGCCCGCCCACGGGGGCCTGCTGCTCGCGGTCTACGCACTCGGCATGGCCGTACCACTGTTCGCCCTGGCCCTGCTCTGGGACCGCTTCGACCTCGGACACAGACGCTGGCTGCGAGGCCGCACCCTGCGGCTGGGACGCTTCTCCTGGCACACCACCTCCCTCGTCGGCGGCATCCTCTTCATCCTGCTTGGCGTGATCTTCCTGCGCTTCGACGGTACGGCGGCCCTCCCCTCCCCGGTCAGCATCGAGACGGAGGCAGGGCTGGAAGAACACCTCGCGCGCCTCGGCAGCGCCGTACCGGACCGCGTCATCCTTCTCGTCCTGGCCGCAGCCGCCGCGCTCACCGCCGTCGTCCTGCTGTCCCGCAGGGACGGCCCCCGGCCGGAATCCCGTTCCGAACCGTCCCGGCACGACCCCTGAACCCGGCCCGTCCACCCCGCACGCCCTTCCTCCCCTCTCGACACAACCCATTCAGCCGACCCTCCAAGGAGCGCCGACACGTGAGCACGCAACAGGACATAGCCCCGACGCCGTGGCAGGAACAGGCCCGAGTGCGCGCGGTGCAGAAGCGCACGGTCCGGGTCCTGTCCGCGGCACAGATCGTCGCCGGGGTCGGGGTGGGCGTCTCGGTGTCGGTCGGCCCCCTGCTCGCGGAGTCCGTGGCCCGGAGCGAGACATACGCCGGACTGGCGCGCACAGCGACCACAGCGGGCGCCGCCCTGGTCGGCATACCGCTCGCCCTCCTCGCCCAACGGCGCGGTCGCCGGACCTCTCTCGGGGCAGGATGGCTCGTCGCCGCAGCCGGCGGGGGCCTGCTCATCGCCTCAGCGGTGAACAGGTCGATTGCTGTGCTGATCGTAGGCATGCTGCTGTTCGGCGTCGGCAGCGCCACCAACCAGCAGAGCCGCTACGCGGCCGCGGATTTGGCCGCGCCGCACCGGCGGGCCCACGCGCTGTCCATCGTGCTGTGGTCCACGACGATCGGCTCGGTGATCGGACCCAACCTCGCCGATCCCGGTGCCGCCGTGGCGTCGGCTCTGCACCTTCCGCGCCTGTCGGGGGCGTTCGTCCTGGCCACCGTCTGCATGGCAGCGGCAGCGGCTCTGCTGTGGGGCTTGATGCGTCCCGACCCGCTCACGCTGTCCCGCCACTACCAGGAGGCCGTCGCCCTTGTGGAAGAGGACACGGCCATCCGGACGGCCGGAGCCGAGAGCGCCGTGCAGAAGAAGGATTTGCGGAAGGGGACAGTGCGCGCGGGCCTGCGGCACCTTCGCCACACCCCGCACGCGGCCTTCGCGTTCGTGACCGTCGTCGTGGCCCACACGGTCATGGCGGCGGTCATGACGATGACCCCGGTCAGCATGTCCGAGCACGGCCATGGGCTCACCGTCGTCGGCGTCACCATAAGCGGTCACCTGCTGGGCATGTACGCGTTCTCCCCGCTCGTCGGCCGGCTCTCCGACCGGATCGGTCACATGCCGACCATCGTGGCAGGGCAGGCGGTCTTCCTCGTGTCCGCCGCGCTGTCGGGCATGGGCCACGGCTCGGTCGGCATGATGATGGCAGGGCTGTTCCTCTTGGGGCTGGGCTGGTCCTTCAGCCTGGTGGCAGGCTCGGCCATGCTCAGCGAGACCACGCCCGTCGCCCTGTTGCCCGGCGTACAGGGGACCACGGACACCGCGATGAACGTCGTCGCGGCCGTGGGCGCCGGCCTCGCCGGGCCCTTGATGGGCTGGGCCGGCTTCGGCGTTCTGAACGCCGTCGCCGCCGTCCTGGTCCTGCCTGTGCTCGCCTTCTGGGCGGTCCTCGTGCGCGCACGCTGAACCGACCACGAGCGTCAGCGTCCGGATGGCACCGCGTCCGCGGGCGGCCGCCGCCGCGCCTTCGCCCGGCCGCGTGCGGCCTGGGCACCAACCGGTGGCCTGGTACCAGGAGGCGGCCAGCGCGACGGCTGGAGCGGCTT
Source organism: Streptomyces sp. NPDC051322 (assembly GCF_040689485.1). Lineage (NCBI taxonomy): Bacteria > Bacillati > Actinomycetota > Actinomycetes > Kitasatosporales > Streptomycetaceae > Streptomyces > Streptomyces sp. NPDC051322. Next base: position 369,513 of record NZ_JBFBAK010000007.1, read on the forward strand.
CGTCCAGGTCACCGCCGTAGTACATGACTTGGGCGCCGGTGTGCAGGTCGGCGGCCGCGAAGGTGGTGCCGGGCGGCCCGGCCGCGTACAGGGACTCGGCGAGGACGGTGTGCGCTGCGCCGGCGGCCCATGCCCGAGGTGGCCCCGTGCGCCAACGCGCGGGAGAGCTGCCGCACAGACATACCCGCGTCGAAGGGAGAGGAGTCGGGGCGCTGGCCGCGTGTTGTCCGGGTCAGCCCAGGGGGAGGCCGCGGCCGTGGGCGGCCGGGGACAGGACGGTGCGGGCCGCGCGCTCGCCGGAGTGCAGAGCGCCCTCGATGTGCCCGGCGTGGTCGGTGGCCGTCTCGGTCGAGGCCCAGTGCAGCCGGCCGTCGAGGGACGGCCGCTGGTAGAGGTCGTGGCCGAAGACGGAGTAGTCGCTGAGGGCGTGCACGGAACGCGGGGCGGTCCAGGTCTCGCGGCTCCAGTCCTGCACATACACGGCCTCGGGTGAGGCCGCGGCGGGCCCGAAGCACGCACCGAGTTGTGCGGCCACAGCGTCCTCGAAACCCGGCCGGACGGTCCGGGCGTGCGCGAAGCCGAACAGCGCCGCGGGACGTCCGTCGGCGCCGGACATGTCGTGGATCTCCTGGAGCGGACCGATCCTGCTGAAGGCCGCGCCGGCGAGCCCGTCCGCGCGCCAGAAGGCGGTGGAGTAGCGCGCGACGACCTTGGCGACGGCCCCCATCCACACGGGAGTGGAGCGGGCCAGGCGGACGAGGTCGTCGGGCAGCGCGCCGGCGAAGTCGATGCACTCCAGCGCCAGCGCGGGTGGTACGGCCAGGACGACCTGCGCGGCGCGGAAGGCCCGCTCCGGGGTGTGGACGTCGACCCCGTCCGCACCGGCGGGCCGGATCGCGGTGACGGGCGCGTCCAGCAGTACGGCGTCCGGGGGCAGGCTGGTCGCGAGTGCCGAGGTGAGACGCTGCGCCCCGGCCGCGAAGCGGTAGGACGGAACGTCGATCATGTTGCCGGGATACCGGTGGGCCCCCGACCGGTCGTGCAGGACGGCGTCCCCTGCCAGGTGCTGGTCGAAGACCTCGACCCCGGTCCGGGCGGCCAGCGCGGCGACCCGCCGCTCCCCCGGCCAGAACCAGGTGGCCCCCAGATCCAGAGCGCCGCCGTCGACGGCCTCGCTGAGCAGCCGGCCGCCGACCCGCGCCCGCGCTTCCAGGCACAGGACCCTGTGCCCGGCCTCGTGCAGTACGGTCGCGGCGGTCAGCCCCGCCGCGCCGGCGCCGACCACGATGACGTCATGAGTGCCGCTGCTGAGCATGGCGGGTTCCCTTCGGGACGGTGGAGGACCGCCCGGCACGCTGCCTGCGCGACGGGCGGACGGGAGAGATCCGGCAGTCAGGACACCTGGGACGGGTCCAGCACGATACGGAACCGGGGTGTCGCGGAGCGCAGGCGCCTGACGGCTGCGCCGGCCTCCCGCAGCGGCATCCGCTCGATCATGGGCCGGACTCCGTTGGTGACGGCGAAGCCCATGGCCTCCTCCGTGTCCCGCGCGCTGCCGGTCAGGTGCCCGGTGACGCTCACTCCCTGACCGACCAGCAGGCCCACGGGGAGGCACAGGGAGCCGTCGTCCACGCCCACCAGCGTCAGCCGGCCGTGCGGCCGCAGTCCGGTGACCAGTTCGCCCAGCGCGTCGGTGGTGGAGGCGGTGCGCATGATGTGGTCGGCGCCGCCGAGGGCCGCGAGAGCCGCACCAGGGGCCTCGCGCGTGCTGTCGACGTAGTGCCGGGCGCCGAGTCCGCGGGCCAGTTCCTCGCGGTCGGCACCGCGGGCGACCGCAACCGTCTCGTACCCGAGCTTCGCCGCGAACTGCACGGCGAGGTGCCCCAGCCCACCCAGTCCGAACACGGCGACCCTCCCCCCGGTTCGCGTACCGGCCTTGCGGACGGCGTTGAAGGTGGTCACGCCCGCGCAGCCGAAGACCGCCGCGTCGAAGAGGTCCAGGCCGTCGGGGACGCGCGCCGGCGCGTCGGCCGGCACGGTGATGCTCTGTGCCCAGCCGCCCGGGTAGGACAGTCCGGGCACCTTCCGCTCGGGGCAGTGCACGACGTCACCGTCACGGCAGAAGGCGCAGTGCCCGCAGCTTCCGCCGAACCAGCCGACGGCCACCCGCTCGCCGACCGTCCAGCCGCGCACCTGGCCGCCCACCTCGGCGATGACGCCGGCGACCTCGTGCCCGGGAGTCACGGGGGCGTCCGGGCCTGCCTTCGGGGCCCTGGCCGTGCCGATGTCGGCGTGGCACACGCCACTGGCCTGGACGGTGATCCGGACCTGCTGACCTTCCAGCGGGGCAGTGTCGACGGCGGACGCGACCAACGGCCCCTCCGGCTCGGTCACGACCATGGCAACGGCGGGATCCGACACAGTGCACTTCCTGGGGGAACGCGGATGAGTGTTATAAGGGTGAATGATGACGAGGTCATCGGCGGCCCACGGTAAACGGGGGTGAGCCGCAGCGGTAGGCGACTTCAGCGAATGAGGCGATAAGCGATGGCTATGACGGAACGACTGAACGTCGAAGGTCTCCGCTACGCGCAGGCGGTCGCCGAGACCCGTTCCTTCAGCGCGGCGGCGCGGGCGTACGGCGTCACCCAGCCGGCCCTGTCCAACGGCATCGCGAAACTGGAAGAACGACTCGGGGGCAAACTCTTCGACCGCTCCCCTCGCGGCGTGAGCCAGACCGCCTTCGGCAGTCGCGTCCTGCCGCTCATCGAACGCGCGGTCACCGCCCTGGACGCCGTCACCGCGGAAGCCCGGCGGCTCACCGAACCGGACGACCAGAAGATCCGTACGGGCGTCTCCCCGCTCATCGGACCGCACCTGGTGGGCCGCGCGTTCGCCGCCGTCCGCGATCTGCCCACACCCCGCGATCTCGTCCTGCGCGAGGCCAACATGCAGGACCTGCGCGACGGGCTGCAGGCCGGACAGCTCGACCTGATCCTGATCCCGGCCGTGACCGCGATGCCACGCTTCGAGCACCGGGTCATCGATGTCGAGCCCGTCGTCATCGTCGGCACGGCCGCCGACGACGGCACCTCGCTGGAACTCACCGAGGCCGGGAACCAACAGTTCATCCTCGTGCCGGAAGCCTGCGGGCTGACCACGTTCACCACCCAGCTCTTCCAAGCAAATGAGGTACCGCTGCACACCTATCCCGGGGAAGCGGCCAGCTACCGGGTCCTGGAGGAATGGGCCGCTCTCGGTCTGGGCTCGGCCATGCTTCCCCAGTCCCGGCTCACTTCCCCGGCTGTCCCGCACCGCCCACTGCTGAACGCGGGCCGGGAGGTGCAGATCTCCTTCGAGGCCGTATGGAACGCGGACTCGGCCCTGCACACCGACCTCAAGCTGCTCGTGCAGCAACTCGGCGCCTCACGGTGACCCATACAGATTGCTTATGCGGGGATTCAATATCCTCCCCTACCGGACGGCATTCCGTCTGCCTAACTTGGCGGTGTGCAGCGATGACGTCGCAGCGCACCCGTCGAGCTGGAAAGGCAGACATAACCGTGGCCTATCTTGAGATCACCCTCTCCGTGGACCCCGCCAACCGTCCTGCGGCGGCAGCCGTCTACGAGAAGTACAAGCAGCGGTTCCTGGACGGTGTCTCCGGCGCCACCAGCAAGGAACTCCTGATCCGGGACGAGGACGTCCAGGTGCTCCACGGCTTCCGGTCGGTGGCAGACGCCCGCGCGTACCTGGACAGCGAACTCTTCACACGGGATGTCGTGGGTGAACTCGCACCCCTGCTGTCGACCGACCCGGACGTACGGGTCTACGACACCGTCTGACATACCCGTTCTGCGCAAGGAGCACAGTGTGAGCACCGTTCGAGTCACCCCCTGGCAGGAAGACGATCCGCCTCCCCCGTCCGAGCTGCTCGCGGGCGTGCGAGGCCGCCGCCCGGGCGGCGAGCTGATCGGTATCGACCGCGTACTGCTGCGGAGCGTTCCGCTCGCCACGGGCTGGAACGGCCTGCTGGGCCGGGTCCGCACCGAGTTCGACCTCAGTCTGGAGTACCGCGAGCTGATCATGCTCCGGGTGGCCGCCCTGAACAGGGCGGAGTTCGAATGGGGCGTGCACTACCCCGCGTACCTGGATGCGGGCGGGACCGATGAAAAGAGCAAGGCCCTTCGGGAAGAAGACACGGACAGCACGCTCTTCAACGAGGAGGAGCGGGCCCTGATCGCCCTCACCGACCAGTCCACACGTCGGGTCGAGGTGGACGCCGACGTCATCGAGCACCTCAAGCGTCTGTTCGGCGAGGCCCAGACGGTGGAGGCGGTCGCCACGGTCGCGGCGTACAACATGGTCTCCCGCTTCCTGGTGGCGCTGGCCATCTGACCCGGGCGACGCCACAGCGACATGTCACGTACCGGCTGCCGGCGTCGCGGCGGTCGGTACGGGCGCAGACCTGACCAGTATCGAAGTGGCGCGGTCGAGCCGCGTTCACTGGTAACGCGGAGTCGAAGATGGTCGCTCGCAGCGCCGGCGGAGGCTTCCGCATCGAGCGTCATCCGAGCGTCAAGAATCTCCGAACACCCCTCCGAAGGCGTCGCCCATGCAGGCACCTCGCTCACGAACCCGCAGGTAAGCAAGCTGCAGCACCGATCCCCCGCTTGAACCGCTGTACGGAGGGAAACAGGTCATGCAACCCACCCGGATCACAAAAGCGCAGGTCAGGGCTCCTTGCACGCAGGTTGAAGGATGGCGACGCACTCCACGTGCGACGTCATCGGGAAGGTGTCGGCCTGAGTGAGGAATGGAAAAGACCAGGTCAGAGCGACTTTCTCGGCTCGCTGAGCAGCGTGAGTGCGCCCAGAGCGTCAAACGAGCGTCACGGTCGACAGCCCGTCCCGCCCGCCCGGGCCAGACCGAGCTGCCACGACCAGTTGCCCCAGCAGGCTCCGTCCCGCTCACTTCAGGCGTCGTTTCCTTTGGCGTAATGCTTCGTTGATCCGTGCATGACGGGACGCGTTGAGCGTCTAGTGCCGGACGATTTGTGGGTGCTGTTCCGGCGGGCGGTGCCACCGACCGAGGTGATACGTCCACACTCCGGGGGACGCCTCAGCCAGCTGGCTCATCATGACCCGCGCCACCACGCCGGCCCCAGAATGGAGGCATGCCCTCCAGCCCACAACACCCCACACCCACGCCCGCCGCACGGGGGTGGGTGACGGCACGGCAGGGCCTGCCGAAAGGTTCCTCCCGCCGCGGGCGGCAGCGACCTGGAGTGCAGGCACCAGACACAGCCGTCAGCCCGGTGTAGCGGTGCGTCCATCCCGAACGCCGTCGGCAACTCCGGCCCAGGAGCTGCCTGTTTGTGGCCTCGCGCCGCACCTCTCAGCCGGCGCCCAAGATTTGCAGGAACTGCTGCACCAGCCGTGCTGTGTCGAGGTCCCCCGCTGGACGCCCGGACAGGATGTGGAAGAAGGCAGGGCCGATCAGTGCAGCAGGTGCCCGCGCTGATACGCCGGGCGGGAGTGCCCCTCACATTGTCAGCCGCCTTTTCCCTCACCAGCGCCGGCCTGCTCGTGCTGGCCTTCGCAGCGGACCGCCCCTACCCCGTGTATGCGGCTGGCCTGGTGGTGATCGGACTCGGCATCATGCTGGCCGCTCCCAGCCTGACCGCGCAGATCGCTTCCGCGGTGCCGGTGGAACGAGCGGGAATCGCTGGTGGCCTGCAGTCGGCCACCCGCGAGCTGGGCAGCGCCCTGGGGGTGGCGGTCGTGGGCACCGTTTTGACCGCGGGCTTCACCCGCCACCTTCCCCAGGCGCTCAGCGCGCACCGGCCCGCCCCGCACACCGTCCAGGAAGCACTCGCTCTCGCGCCCACGGACCACCAGGCCATCACCGAGGCGTTCACCGACGGTGCCACAACTGCCCTGCGTGCTGCCGCCCTCATCGTGTTCCTGGTCGGCGCGGTCGTGGTCACCGCGACGCGGCGCCCCCGCCGGAGCGCGTAGTCCAAACCAGCGGTGCGTCACCGCACCGCACCGTCGATCTCGTGCCCCTGCGGGGGCAAAGGAGGCCACGCTCATGCGTGCACCGCGGGGACGCCGCCCGCCTGCTCCGACTGGGCACGGAACACGCCCCTGCATCGCCTTCGTCGGGTCCCTCTCCGGCAACTGGCCACCGATCGACCCTCGTCTGCAGTTCGGTGCCGCAGCTACGATCCGCGCATTGGCCGTCGGCAGTCGCGCACAGTTCATCGCGATGAACAACGTCATCACCGCGCATCGGCTCCGACCAGTCCTCGACCAGACGTTCTCGTTCGAACGAGCCGCGGCGGCGTACGGGTACTACGCATCGGCCAGCCCGTTCGGAAAGGTGATCATCAAGATCAGATAGCCGGCGAGCGTGCAGGCCGGGGGTGGGTGGGAGGACGGAGGGAGTCCCGCGCACGCTCGATCGTCGGCAGAGCAGGGATGCAGGGACAAGGCGCCCGGGGGCGGCCACCGCTGCGCGGGGTTTCGACCGAGGTCCGTGGGCGCTACCGCAGTTGGTCGCGTCGGCGGGTCAGGTAGGCGGTCTCGGCCGTGTTGCTCGTCGGCTCGATGGTCTTGTCGTAGGCCGCGCGCGACTGCTGACCACGGCACAGCCGACGCAGCAGGTCGGCGCGGGTCGCATGGTAGGCGTGATATTCGGCCAACTCGTCCTCGAGACGGCCGACGGCGGCCAGAGCCACCTCCGGGCCGTCGAGCGAAGAGCCACCACCGCTCACGGAACCTCATTCCGCCCCGCATCCTCACATCGTCGAACGTCAGGAAATGGGGAACCAGGCCGCCAGGCGCTTGGCGATGGCCGGTACGTCGATGGTGTCCTGCGCGACATCCTCGACGAACGGGCCAGCAACGGAGACTGGTGGCGGGACATTACCGGCGCTCACGCCGTTGAACCGCAGGAAGACGCGCATGGCGAGCCAGGCAGTGCGCTTGTTGCCGTCGATCAGCGCGTGATTGCGTGCGACGGAGTGCAGCAGCGCCGCGGCCTTCTCGTGGAGTGTGGGGTACAGCTCGGCACCGAACACGTTGGTCCGGGGCCGCTCGATCGCCGAAACGAGAAGACCCATGTCACGCACGCTGTGTTCGGTTCCGTTGACCGTGCGGGCGATGGCCAGGATCTCGTCGATCTGGACGTAGCGCACGTCGGTCACTTCAGGTAGTCCAGGATCTCCGCATCGCTGTCCATCAGCTCGGCCAGGACGTCATCGACCTTCAGCTCGGCCCGGTCCTGGGCGTCACGGATGGCCTCGATGGCAAGTTCCTGCTTGCTGCGCCTCTCCCGACGAGCCCGCTCGGTGAGCTTCGCGTCGAGGTCGTCGGGGAGCCGAAGTGTCATCGCCATGCATAGATGATACCTGACCGGTATCACAGTGCGCGGTCGAGTCGCGTTCCCTGGCAACGCGCGGCCTGAGATGGTGGCTCGCGGCGGGGGCGGAGGTGCAGCGGAGACTTCCGCTTCGAGCGTCACCCGAGCGTCAAGAATCTCCGAACGCCCCTCTGTATGCGTCGTCCATGCAGGCACCTCCCTCACGAACCCGCAGGTCAGCAAGGTTCAAAGATCAATCCCCCGCTCGAACCGCTGCACAGAGGGAAACAGGTCGAGCGACCCACCCGGACAACAGAAGTGCAGGTCAGGAACCCTTGCCCGCCGGTTCGAGGATCGCCACGCACTCCACGTGCGAGGTCATCGGAAACAGATCGAACGCCCGCAGCACCCGCACCCGGTACCCGCCCTCCCGGAAGTACGCCAGGTCCCGCGCCAGCGCAGCCGGGTCGCAGGCGACGTAGGCGATGCGGCGGGCGCCGAGGCCCGCGAGGTGCTTGACGGTCTGCTTGCCGGCACCGGCGCGGGGCGGGTCGAGGACGATGAGGTCGGTCTCGGTGATGCCGGTGCGGGGCAGGGCCGCCTCGACCTTGCCGTGTTCGATGCGGACCCGGGGCAGGTCCTTGAGGTTGTGGCGGGCGTCCTCGCAGGCGCGCTTGGAGGATTCGATGCCGAGCACCGCGCCCTGCTCGCCGACGCGTTCGGCGATCGCACCGGCGAACAGGCCGACACCGCAGTAGAGGTCGAGGGCCGAGTCGCCCTTACGGGGCATCAGGCCTTGCATCACGGCTTTGAGCAGGGTGTCGGCCGCCTGCGGGTGGACCTGCCAGAAGCCGCCCATGCCGACGCGGTAGGTGCGCTCGTCCGCCCGCTCGCGGACGAAGGGGCGGCCGTGGACGCGGTGCACTCCCCCGTCGCGCTCCTCGACCCGCAGGACCGAGACCGGCTTGTCGAGCTCCACGAGGGGCAGCCGGCCGCCCGGCTTCGGGGTGAGGACGACCTGGCGGTCGTTGGATCCGGTGGCGGCGATGGCCTCCACGGAGGCCAGCTGCGGCCACTCGCGCTTCTCGATGCCGAGTTCGCTGACGCCCGGCGCCGCGATCATGCAGTGCTCAATGACCTCGACCTCGTGCGAGCGGTGCTTACGCAGCCCGGCCCGGCCCTGCTCGTCCACGGTGTACTGGACTCGGGTGCGCCAGGCGGGCACCTGGCCCGCGGGCAGCTTGTCGCCCTCGGCGGGCATCACGGTGCCGTCCCAGCCGGCTTCCTCGGGGGTGAGACCGGCGAGGCGCTGGAGCTGTTCGGCGATCACGTCGCCCTTGAGCCGGCGCTGGGCGCCCGGCTTGGCGTGCTGCCAGTCACAGCCACCGCACTTTCCGGGGCCGGCGTACGGGCAGGGGGCCTCGACTCGGTCCTTGGACGCCTCGATGATCTTGATGGCGTCGGCGCGCAGGAAGCGGGAGCTCTCGTCGCCGTCGGTCACCCGGACCAGGACCTTCTCGCCGGGCAGCGTGTGCCGGACAAAGAGGACGCGGCCCTCGGCGTTACGCGCGATGCAGTGGCCGCCGTGTGCGACGGGGCCGACCTCGACCTCGTACTCCTCCCCGACCAGCGATGACGTGGGTTCTGTCTGCATGGCGGGGGGACTCCAGAGGATAAGAAGAAAACAGCCGGACAACGACCGACCAGTCTACGTCGGTGTTGCCCGGCCGCTCACCGGTCAGTCGCCGGTCCCACCGTTCCTGCCCTTGGGGGCCGGCGGACCACTGGGCTCCTTCGGCCGTTGGCTCACCGGGCCGCGCCGTACCGAACCGGGGGCGATCCAGTCGGCCCGCCGCTTCGCCCGCTGCTTGGCGAGCTCCGAGGACTCCAGCTGGTACGGCACCGATGTGACCATCACACCCGGGGTGAACAACAGCCGGCCCTTGAGCCGCAGGGCGCTCTGGTTGTGCAGGATGTGCTCGTACCAGTGCCCGACCACGTACTCCGGGATGTAGATGGAGACGACATCGCGCGGGCTCTCGCGGCGCAGCCCCTTCACGTACTCGATGATCGGGCGGGTGATCTCCCGGTACGGCGAGTCGAGGATCTTCAGCGGCACATTGATGCCGCGCTGTTCCCAGTCGTCCTTGAGCGCCTTGGTCTCGGCCGGGTCGACGCCGATCGAGAGCGCCTCCAGATGGTCGGAGCGCATCAGTTTGGCGTAGGCGAGTGCGCGCAGCGTCGGCTTGTGGACCTTGGAGACCAGCACGATCGAGTGGACGCGGGAGGGGCGCAGGCTGTCGTCGGACGGCTCGTCGGGCGCCGCGATCTCCTCGGAAACCCGGTCGTAGTGCTTGCGGATCGCGGTCATCGTCAGGAAGAAGATCGCCATGCCCATCACGGCGACCCAGGCGCCGTGGGTGAACTTGGTGAGCAGGACGACGACGAGCACCAGTCCGGTGAAGAAGGCGCCGAAGGCGTTGATCGCGCGCGAGCGGATCATGTGGCGGCGCTTGGACTGGTCCTGCTCGGTCGCCAGGTGGCGGTTCCAGTGCCGCACCATGCCGATCTGGCTGAGCGTGAAGGAGACGAACACGCCGACGATGTAGAGCTGGATCAGCCGGGTGGAGTCCGAGCCGTAGATCACGACCAGCAGGGCGGCCGCGCCGGCCAGCAACACGATGCCGTTGGAGAAGGCGAGCCGGTCACCGCGGGTGTGCAGCTGGCGGGGCAGGTACCGGTCCTGGGCGAGGATCGAGCCGAGCAGCGGGAAGCCGTTGTACGCGGTGTTGGCGGCCAGGAAGAGGACCAGCGCGGTGGCGGCCGACAGCACCACGAAGAAGAACGTGCCTTCGCCGAAGACCGCGGCGGCCACCTGGGAGATCACCGGGTCCTGGGTGAAGCCGGAACCCACCGCGACGCCGTGCCTGAGCAGGTCGACCGCCGGGTTCTCCGCCATCTTTACGTCGGTGGTCATGGCCAGCACGATGATGCCGCAGAACATGGTGACGGCCAGCAGGCCCATCATGGCCAGCGTGGTCGCCGCGTTCTTGCTCTTGGGCTTGCGGAAGGCCGGTACGCCGTTGCTGATGGCCTCCACCCCGGTCAGGGCCGCGCAACCGGACGAGAACGCCCGGAGCAGCAGGAAGATCAGCGCGAACCCGGAGAGGCCGGTCTGCTCGGTGTGCACCGTGAGCCCGGCGGTCGGCGCTCGCATGGTGTCGCCGAGCACCAGGCCCCGGTAGGCACCCCAGATGATCATGATGAAGACGCCGGTGACGAAGATGTAGGTCGGGATGGCGAAGAGCTTCCCCGACTCCTTCATGCCGCGCAGGTTCATCAGCGTCAGCAGGACGATCATGAGGACGGCGCAGAGCACCTTGTGCTGGACGACGAAGGGGACCGCCGAGCCGAGGTTCTCGACCCCCGACGCGATCGACACCGCGACGGTCATGACGTAGTCCACCAGCAGGGCGCTGGCGACGGTGAGCCCGGCCTTCGGCCCGAGGTTGGTGGTGGCGACCTCGTAGTCACCGCCGCCGCTCGGGTAGGCCCGCACGTTCTGGCGGTAGGACGCCACCACCGTGAACATCAGCACCACGACAGCGACCGCGATCCACGGGCTGAAGTGATAGGCCGACACACCCGCGAGGGAGAGGACGATCAACACCTCTCCCGGCGCGTACGCCACTGACGACAGCGGGTCGGAGGCGAAGACGGGGAGCGCGATGCGCTTGGGGAGAAGGGTCTCTCCCAGCTTGTCGCTACGCAGCGCCCGGCCGATCAGGATGCGTTTGGGCACGTCGGTCAGTTTGGACACGGTGAGGATCGTAAGCGTTCGATATCCAGAGCGCCCACCCCGCACCCCCCGGTTCCGGCGGAATCTCCGAGCGGGGCACCCGCGGGGCTCCTCACCGGCACCGTGCGTGTGTAGCTTGGGCCCGCGTCTGAGACCCTTTATTCCCCGGCGGGAACTTTTTCCGGCGGAACATTTATGACCGAACATTTACGGACGGGTGGAAGGACGGTCGTGCACATCGTCATCATGGGCTGCGGGCGAGTGGGAGCCGCTCTCGCGCAGACCCTCGAACAGCAGGGGCACACGGTCGCGGTCGTCGACCAGGACCCCACGGCCTTCCGCCGCCTGGGCGCCGGGTTCGGCGGCCGCCGTGTCACCGGAGTGGGGTTCGACCAGGACACCCTCCGCGAGGCAGGGATCGAGGAGGCCGGTGCGTTCGCCGCGGTGAGCAGCGGGGACAACTCCAACATCATCGCCGCGCGGGTCGCCCGCGAGATGTTCGGCATCGAGAACGTCGCCGCCAGGATCTACGACCCCCGCCGGGCCGAGGTCTACCAGCGGCTGGGGATCCCCACCGTCGCCACGGTCCGCTGGACCGCCGACCAGATGCTGCGGCGGCTGCTGCCGTCCGGCGCCGAGCCGCTGTGGCGCGACCCGAGCGGTACCGTGCAGCTCGCCGAGGTGCACGCGTCGGAGGCGTGGATCGGTCGCAAGATCAGCCAGCTGCAGGACGAGACAGGTGTGCGCGTCGCGTTTCTCACGCGACTGGGTGAGGCGACTCTGCCCACTTCCCAGACTGTCCTCCAGGAGGGTGATCTGGTGCACGTGATGATGCTCAGCGACGAGGTCGCGAAGGTCGAAGCGGCCTTCGCGCAGGGCCCCGAGGAAGGCGGTCACTGATGCGGGTGGCTATTGCCGGGGCCGGCGCGGTGGGACGTTCCATCGCGGGCGAGCTCCTGGAGAACGGGCACGAGGTCCTGTTGGTCGACAAGGCCCCCACCGCCATCTCGGTGGAGCGGGTGCCGCTGGCCGAGTGGCTGCTGGCCGACGCCTGCGAGATCACCTCGCTGGACGAGGCGGCGCTGCAGCGCTGCAATGTGGTGATCGCGGCGACCGGTGACGACAAGGTCAACCTCGTCGTCTCGCTGCTCGCGAAGACGGAGTACGCGGTGCCCAGGGTGGTGGCCCGGGTCAACAACCCCAAGAACGAATGGCTCTTCAACGAGTCCTGGGGCGTCGATGTCGCGGTCTCCACGCCGCGGCTGATGTCGGCGCTGGTCGAGGAGGCGGTGAGCGTCGGCGATCTCGTACGGCTGCTGCGCTTCAGCCACGGCGACGCCAACCTCGTCGAGCTGACGCTGCCGCCGGAGTCGGCGCTGGCGGGCACCCAGGTCGGCGAGGTGGCCTGGCCGGAGGACACCTCGCTGGTCACCATCATCCGGGGTACCCGGGTGCTGACGCCGAGCCTGGAGGAGACGCTGGAGCCGGGCGACGAGCTGTTGTTCGTGGCCGCGCAGGCGCGCGAGGAGCAGTTGGAGGACCTGCTGTCGGTGCGGCGGGAGGAAGACGCCGCCGGCTGAGCGGGCGCACCCGGCCCGTGACCGAGCGGCCGGTACGCGGATGTGAAGGGCCCGGGAACCTGACTGCGGTTCCCGGGCCCTTCTGCGGTCGCCGCGCCGCTGTTGACGCGCGCCGCTGTTTACGCCTCGCTCTGCTGCGCCTCGGCGGCCTTGCGGGCCTCCTTCGCGGCCTTCTCGGCCTGCTCCTCTGCTTCCATCTCCGCGAACACGTCGATGGGAGCGGGCGCCTTGGCCAGGAAGACCCAGGTCAGATAGACCGCCAGCAGGAACGGCGGGATCTTCAGCGTGATCAGCACCCAGCCGAACTGCGCGGTGTCGGCCCACCAGTACAGCGGGAAGAGTACGGCGCACTTGGCGAGCAGGATCAGCCCCCAGGCCCAACTGGCCTTGGTGTAGGCCTTCTTGCGGCCGGGATTGCGGTCGCGCCAGGAGAGGTTCTCCTTGAACACCGGACCGAGAATCACACCGATCAGCGGGAAGCCCACGAGAGCGGTGATGATGTACGCGGCTGCCAGGCCCAGCGTGTAGAGCATGCCGGGGAGGTAGAAGTCCTTGGCGTTACCGGTGATCATGGCGAATACCACGCCGAAGGCGACCCCGAAGATACCGCTGAAGGCGTGCTTGACGGTGTCCTTGCGGGCCAGCCGTACGACCAGGAGCACCAGCGAGACCGCCACCGCGGCGATCGCCGACGAGCGCAGGTCCTTGTTGATCGTGAATATGGTCACGAACAGCAGGCCGGGAAGCACGGTCTCCACCATGCCCCGCACGCCGCCGAAGGCCTCGAAAAGAGCCGCCTCCGTGACGGCTCTGGTATCGGTGTCCTGGTCGGTTGTGGTCGGCTTGTCACCAGACGTCACCGGCTACTCCTGTCCGAGCGGTCGCAGTTCGTACTTGGGATTGAACAACACCCGCCGGCCGTGGCTCATCGAGATCCGGCCGGAGGCGATCAGCTTGCGGCCGGGTTCGATGCCCACGATGGAGCGCCGCCCCAGCCACACCAGGTCCAGCGGGGCCGTGCCGTCGAACAGCTCGGCCTCCAGAGCGGGCACACCGGCCCGGGGGCGCAGAGTGACCGTGCGCAAGGTACCAGTCACCTTGACGATCTGGCGGTCGTTGCACTCGGAGATCCGGCTGCACCCCGTGGCCTGCGTGTCCTCCTGCAGCTCCGCGGAGTGCAGTTCCTCCTGCGAGGTCGACAGCCGGTCGATCATCCGACGAAAGCGGCCGGACGGCTTAGCACTCATAACTGAAGCGTACCGGGGATCCCTGTACCGGAACTCCGGGGTTCAGCGCTCGAAGCGGTACCCCATACCGGGCTCGGTGACGAAGTGCCGGGGGTGCGCGGGGTCCGCCTCCAGCTTGCGGCGCAGCTGGGCCATGTAGACGCGCAGGTAGTTGGTCTCGGTGCCGTAGGAGGGTCCCCAGACCTCCTGGAGCAGCTGCTTCTGTCCGACCAGGCGGCCGGTGTTCCGCACCAGTACCTCCAGCAGATGCCACTCGGTGGGTGTCAGCCGCACGTCGCGGCCGTCCCGGTGCACCTTCTTGGCCGCGAGGTCGACCGTGAAGGACGCGGTCTCGACCAGCGAGACCGCGTCCTCGCCGGTGCCGTATCCGGGCCCGACCGGCTCGGCCCTGCGCACCGCCGCGCGCAGCCGGGCGAGCAGCTCGTCCATGCCGAAGGGCTTGGTGACGTAGTCGTCGGCGCCGGCGTCCAGCGCCTCGACCTTCTCGTCCGAGGTGTGCCGGGCCGAGAGCACCAGGATCGGCACTCTGGTCCAGCCGCGCAGTCCCCTGATGACCTCGACCCCGTCCATGTCGGGCAGGCCGAGGTCGAGGAGCACCACGTCGGGGTGGCGGGCGGCGGCGCGCTGGAGCGCGGTGGCGCCGTCGGACGCCGCGTCCACCTCGTACTTGCGGGCCTTCAGGTTGATCACAAGGGCGCGCACGATCTGCGGATCGTCCTCGACCACGAGCACCCGGGTCATAGGGAGAGTCGCCTTTCTGCTGACGATGCCGGCTGTGCCGACTCTGCCGACCGCACGGGAGTCTGCCCCGTGACGGCCTTGAGTGTGAGGACCATGGTCATGCCACCGCCGGGGGTGTCCTCGGCGTCCAGCGTGCCTCCCATCGCCTCGGTGAAGCCGCGGGCCACCGCGAGACCGAGGCCGATGCCCACCCCGCGCGGGGCGTCGCCGAGGCGCTGGAAGGGTTCGAAGATCCGCTCCTTGGCCTCGTCGGGGACGCCCGGGCCGCGGTCGACGACGCGCAGCTCCACGCGGTCGCCGTGCGCGCTGGCGGCCACGGTGACGGGGATCTCTCCGGGGTTGTACTTGACGGCGTTCTCGACGATGTTGGCGACGGCCCGCTCCAGAAGTCCGGGGTCGACCGCCACCATCGGCAGGGTCTCCGGGATGTCGAGTTCGGTGCTGCCCTCGGGGACCCCGCCGAGAGCCATCGGCACCACTTCGTCGAGGTCGATCTCACGTATCAGCGGGGTGACGGTGCCGGTCTGCAGCCGGGAGACGTCGAGGAGGTTACCCACCAGGTGGTCGAGCCGGTCGGCGCCGTCCTCGATGCCGGCGAGCAGTTCTGCCTCGTCCTCGTCGGACCAGGAGACGTCGTCGGAGCGCAGCGAGGTGACGGCCGCCTTGATGGCGGCCAGCGGAGTCCGCAGATCGTGGCTCACGGCGGCGAGCAGGGCGGTCCGGATGCGGTTTCCCTCGGCGAGCCTGCGGGCGCCCTCCGCTTCGTCGACGAGGCGCTGTCTGTCCAGTACGACGGCTGCCTGGGCGGCGAAAGCGCCGAGTACGCGCCGGTCCTCCGCGGGCAGCACCCGACCGGTGAGCGCCAGTGCCATGTGGTCGCCTATCGGCATGTCCACGTCGGCATCCTCGGGGCGCGCGTCGATCCGTGGACCGACGCTGCCCGCGCAGGTCCACGGATCGACGTCGCTCTTGCGTTCGAGGAGTGCCACGGATTCCATGGCGAAGGTTTCCCGTACCCGCTCGAGCAGGGCGTCCAGCGTGGTCTCGCCGCGCAGCACGCTGCCGGCCAGGAAGGACAGGATCTCGGATTCGGCCCGCAGTCTGGCCGCCTGATGGGTACGCCGGGCCGCCAGGTCCACCACGGAGGCCACTGCCACGGCCACCGACACGAAGACCGCGATGGCCACGATGTTCTTGGAGTCGGAGATGGTCAGCAGATGCAGCGGTGGGGTGAAGAAGTAGTTCAGCAGCAGGGACCCGAAGGCGGCCGAGGCGAGCGCCGGCAGCAGACCGCCCAGCAGCGCCGCCGCCACGGTCAGTGTCAGGAACAGCAGCATGTCGTTGGCCAGGCCGAGGTCCGCGTTGATGTTGGTCAGCAGCACGGTGAGGACCACCGGGCCGACCACACCGGCCAGCCAGCCCCAGACGATCCGGGCCAGCCCCAGCCGCGCCCCTCGGGCCACCGGCAGCCCGCGCCCTTTGGCGACCTCTTCGTGGGTAACGATGTGGACGTCCAAGTCGGGCCCGGAGTCACGGGCCACCGTCTGGCCGACGCCGGGACCGAGCACGTACTGCCAGGTCTTGCGGCGGCTGGAGCCGAGCACGATCTGGGTGGCGTTGACCCCACGGGCGAACTCCAGCAGCGCGGACGGGATGTCCTCCCCTATGACGTGATGGAAGGTCCCGCCCAGGTCCTCGACCAGGGTCCGCTGCACCGCGAGTTCCCTGGGGGACGCCGAGGTCAGGCCGTCGCTGCGGGCCACATAGACGGCGAGGATCTCGCTGCCGGAGCCCTTGGCCGCCATCCTGGCCGCCCGGCGGATCAGCGTGCGGCCCTCGGGGCCGCCCGTCAGCCCCACGGCGATGCGTTCGCGGGCCTGCCAGGTGGAGCGGATGTTGTGCTCGCCGCGGTACTGCTGGAGGTATTCGTCGACCCGGTCGGCGACCCAGAGCAGCGCGAGCTCGCGCAGGGCGGTGAGGTTGCCGGGGCGGAAGTAGTTGGACAGCGCCGCGTCGACCTTGTCGGGCTGGTAGACGTTGCCGTGGGCCATCCGCCGGCGCAGCGACTGGGGCGACATGTCGACAAGCTCCAGCTGGTCGGCCCGCCGGACCACTTCGTCGGGGACGGTCTCCCGCTGGCGCACGCCGGTTATCGACTCCACCACGTCGCCGAGCGATTCCAGGTGCTGGATGTTGACGGTGGAGACCACGTCGATACCGGCCTGCAGCAGGGCTTCGACGTCCTGCCAGCGCTTGGCGTTGCCGGCGCCGGGCACATTGGTGTGGGCGAGTTCGTCCACCAGGGCAACGGCGGGCGCGCGGTCCAGGACGGCGTCCACGTCCATCTCGGTGAACACGCCACCCCGGTAGTGGATCTCCCGGCGGTGGATCTGCTCGAGGCCGTGCAACATCACTTCGGTGCGAGGCCTGTCGTGGTGCTCGACGAAGGCGACGACGCAGTCCGTGCCGCGTGCCACCCTGCGATGAGCCTCCGACAGCATGGCGTAGGTCTTGCCCACACCCGGTGCCGCACCGAGGAATATCCGAAGCTTGCCGCGTGCCATACGACGACCTTACGGCCACGGATCACGACATTACGGGCGGACCGGGTGACCGGTGATCGTCTTGACGTATTTCTGACACCGGCTTCCGACACCGGCTTCTGAGACCGGTCGGCGCCTGGTCCAGGTCAGCCTGGTCGACGAAGCGCCCGCGTCCAGCTGGCCGGTGGGCTCTCCGGCGGGCAGCGCGTGGACGGCGGAGGCCCCGGCCGCCGTACGAGCGGTGCAGATGCTCCACTCGCACCATGGGCACGGCGACCGGGTTCCGGCCACGGCCGTACCGCTGTGTCCGCTGGTGTCCTCGGCCATGGTCACTCCCCGCCCGGTCCTGCCGGACGGGCGTCAGTATGGTCGGACGCCGCCTCGGCGGGCAATGGCGGGGAGCATCGGAGCCGCCCGCTCGTCAGCGATCGGCCAACTGCTTGAGCGCGATGTTGAGCTCGAGGACGTTGACCCGGGGCTCACCGGCGAAGCCGAGGAGCCGGCCGGTGGTGTGGTCGGCCACCAGCTTGTGGACCCGCGCCACCGTGAGGTGATTCCGCTCGGCGACCCGGTGCACCTGGATCCTGGCGTACGCCGGGGAGATGTCCGGGTCGAGACCGGAGCCGGACGAGGTGACGGCGTCGGCGGGCACCTCCGCCGGTGCGACCCGGTAGCCCTTCACCGAGTTGTCCTTGATGACTGCCGCCTTCGCGTCCTTGACCCACTCGATCAGTTCGGCGCTGTCACCGGCGCGGTTGGTCGCGCCGGACACGATCAGCTTGTAACGGGTGTTGACGCTGTTGGTGCTCAGTCCGTTGGAGGGGCGCGGCTGGAACCAGCGGAGGTCGGGGGCCGGCGTATGACTGCCGCCTTGCAGCGGCAGGTCGTACCGCTGCCCGATGAGTGACGACCCCACGCTCCTGCCGTCCGATGTGATCTCGGAACCGTTGGCCCGGTGGCTGAAGAACGCCTGGGCCACGCCCGTGACGGCGATCGGATAGATGACGCCGCACACGACGGTCAGTACGAGGAGGGCACGCAGGCAGGCCCAGAGCAGCCGCCCGGTGCCGCGCACGGAGTTGTTCACGATGGTCACCCGATGCCAGGGAGAAGGGAGAGGAGCAAATCGATGATCTTGATGCCGATGAACGGTGCGATCAGACCGCCGAGTCCGTAGATCCCGAGGTTGCGGCGGAGCATCTGGTCGGCGCCGGTCGGCTTGTACCGCACGCCCCGCAGCGCCAGCGGCACCAGTGCGACGATGATCAGCGCGTTGAAGATCACCGCGGAGAGGATCGCGGACTCGGGGGAGGACAGGTGCATGACGTTGAGCCGGTCCAGACCCGGATAAGCCGCCACGAACATCGCGGGGATGATCGCGAAGTACTTCGCGACGTCGTTGGCGATCGAGAAGGTCGTGAGCGCGCCCCGGGTGATCAGCAGTTGTTTGCCGATCTCCACGATCTCGATCAGCTTGGTCGGGTCGGAGTCCAGGTCCACCATGTTCCCGGCCTCCTTGGCGGCCGAGGTTCCGGTGTTCATGGCCACCCCGACGTCCGCCTGGGCCAGCGCGGGGGCGTCATTGGTCCCGTCGCCCGTCATCGCCACCAGCTTGCCGCCGGCCTGCTCGCGTTGGATCAGCGCCATCTTGTCCTCGGGGGTCGCCTCCGCGAGGAAGTCGTCGACGCCCGCCTCGTCCGCGATCGCCTTGGCGGTCAGCGGGTTGTCCCCGGTGATCATGACGGTCTTGATACCCATGCGTCGCAACTCGTCGAACCGTTCCCGCATGCCCGGCTTCACCACGTCCTTGAGGTGGATGACGCCCAGCACCCTGGCCCCGTGCGCGTCCTCGACCGCGACCAGCAGCGGCGTACCACCGGCCTGGGAGATGGCCTCGGTGAGCGGTCGTACGTCCGGCGTGGCCGCGCCGCCACGTTCCTCGACCCAGGCGATGACCGAGCCGCTCGCGCCCTTGCGGATCCGGCACCCCGCGACGTCGACGCCCGACATCCGGGTCCGGGCGGTGAAAGCCACCCAGTCGGCGCCGGCTTGCTCACCCCGGTTCCGTTCGCGCCGGTGGTACTTCGCCTCGGCGAGTACGACGATCGAGCGGCCCTCCGGCGTCTCGTCGGCCAGCGAGGACAGCTGCGCCGCGTCGGCGAGTTCGGCCTCCGTGACGCCCCTGACCGGTACGAACTCAGCGGCCTGCCGGTTGCCGAGGGTGATGGTGCCGGTCTTGTCCAGCAGCAACGTGGAGACATCCCCGGCGGCTTCCACCGCACGGCCCGACATGGCCAGGACGTTCCGCTGCACCAGACGGTCCATGCCCGCGATACCGATCGCGGAGAGCAGCGCCCCGATGGTGGTGGGGATCAGACAGACGAGCAGAGCGGTCAGCACGATCAGCGACTGCTCGGCGCCCGCGTATCTCGCGAACGGCTGGAGGCTGACGACCACCAGCAGGAAGACAACGGTGAGCGAGGCGAGCAGGATGTTCAGCGCGATCTCGTTGGGCGTCTTCTGCCGCGCCGCGCCCTCGACGAGCCTGATCATCCGGTCGATGAAGGTGTCCCCCGGTTCGGTCGTGATCCGCACGACGATCCGGTCGGACAGCACCTTCGTACCGCCGGTGACAGCCGAGCGGTCGCCGCCCGACTCCCTGATGACGGGGGCGGATTCACCGGTGATCGTCGACTCGTCGACCGAGGCGACGCCCTCGACGACATCGCCGTCACCGGGGATGGTGTCGCCCGCCTCGCAGACCACCAGGTCCCCGACCCGCAGTCCGGTGCCGGGCACCTGCTCCTCGGCCGAGCCGGTCAGCCGTCGCGCGACCGCGTCGCTCTTGGCCCTGCGGAGCGTGTCGGCCTGGGCCTTGCCGCGGCCCTCGGCGACGGCCTCCGCCAGATTGGCGAAGACCGTGGTCAGCCAGAGCCAGCCGGTGATCGCCCAGCCGAACCGGTCCCCCGGGTCCCGGAGGGCCAGCACGGTGGTGAGGACGGAGCCGACCTCGACCACGAACATCACAGGTGACTTGATCATCGTCCGCGGGTCGAGCTTCCTGACCGCGTCCGGGAAGGATCTGATCAGCTGCCCCGCGTCGAACAGTCCACCCCCGACGCGCCCTTCGATCCTGTCGCCGGCCGGGTCGCGTTTCAGGTCGTCCTGCTTCGGGAGTGTGGTCATGACGCCAGCCCCTCGGCGAGCGGTCCCAGCGCCAGCGCGGGGAAGTAGGTCAGGCCGGTGACGATGAGAATGCTGCCGGCCAGCAGGCCGGCGAAGAGCGGCTTGTGGGTACGGAGCGTGCCCACGGTCGCGGGCACCGGCTGCTGTTCGGCGAGGGAACCTGCCAGCGCGAGCACGAACACCATCGGCACGAAGCGGCCGAGCAGCATCGCGATTCCGAGGGTGCTGTTGAACCACTGGGTGTCGGCGTTGAGCCCGGCGAAGGCCGAGCCGTTGTTGTTGGCGCCGGAGGTGTACGCGTAGAGGATCTCGGAGAAGCCGTGCGCGCCGGAGTTCGTCATCGAGTGCGCCGGGGTGGGCAGAGCCATCGCGGCTGCCGCGAAGCCGAGCACCAGCGCCGGGGTGACGAGGATGTAGCAGGCCGCGAACTTGATCTGACGGGTGCCGATCTTCTTGCCCAGGTACTCCGGTGTACGGCCGACCATCAGTCCCGCGATGAACACCGCGATGATCGCCATGATCAGCATTCCGTAGAGGCCGGAGCCGACGCCGCCGGGCGCGATCTCACCGAGCTGCATACCGAGCATCGTGATGCCACCACCGAAACCGGTGAAGGAGGAGTGGAAGGAGTTGACCGCTCCGGTCGAGGTGAGCGTCGTCGCCACCGAGAAGATCGACGAGCCGGCTATGCCGAAACGGTCCTCCTTGCCTTCCATGGCGCCGCCCGCGATGGTGAAGGCGGGGCCCCCGTGATGGAACTCGGTCCACATCATCACGGCCGTGAAGCCGATCCAGATCGTCACCATCGTGGCGAGGATGGCGTAGCCCTGCTTGACGGAGCCGACCATCCGGCCGAAGGTGCGGGTCAACGCGAACGGGATCACCAGGAGCAGGAAGATCTCCAGGAGGTTGGACCCGCCGTTCGGGTTCTCGAAGGGGTGGGCGGAGTTGGCGTTGAAGTACCCGCCGCCGTTGGTGCCCAGCTCCTTGATGGCCTCCTGGGAGGCGACGGCGCCACCGTTCCACTGCTGGGTGTGCCCGCTGAAGAACTGGCCGACCTGGTGGATTCCGGAGAAGTTCTGGATGACGCCGCAGGCGACCAGTACCAGCGCGGCGACCACGGCGATCGGGAGCAGAATGCGAACGGTGCCACGGACCAGGTCCGACCAGAAGTTGCCCAGTTCACCGGTACGAGACCTGACGAAGCCCCGTACCAGTGCGACGGCGACAGCCATGCCCACCGCGGCCGAGACGAAGTTCTGCACCGCGAGACCACCGGTCTGCAGGACGTGGCCCATGGTCTGCTCGCCGGAGTACGACTGCCAGTTGGTGTTAGTCACGAACGACGCGGCCGTGTTGAAAGCCTGCGCCGGGGCGATCGAGAAGAAGCCGAGCGAACCCGGGAGGGAACCCTGCAGGCGCTGCATCAGGTAGAGGAAGAGCACGCTCACCAGCGAGAAGCCGAGGACTCCGCGCAGGTAGGCCGGCCACCGCATTTCGGTGTCCGGATCCGCGCCGATGACTCGGTAGATCCACTTCTCCACCCGCAGATGCTTGCCGGAGGCGTAGACGGCGGCCATATGGTCGCCGAGTGGACGGTATGCCAGGCCCAGCGCCGCGATCAGCGCGAGCATCTGGAGCACACCGGAGAGGACGGGGCTCATCGGGGCTCAGAACCTCTCCGGACGGACCAGGGCGACGACGAGGTATCCCAGCAGGGCGAGGGCGATGAGCAGACCGACGATGTTCTCGGCAGTCATAGCTTCGCCACCCCCTTGGCGATGAGCGCCACCAGCGCGAAGACCGCGAGCGTGGTGACGACGAAGGCCACATCGGCCATCGTGAGCTCCTGGAAGAGTGCGACGGATCGGACTCTTCGAGGAAACCCCCACGCGCGGCACCCGAGCCGTCCGTTGACGGCCCTCATACGACAAGCGACCCGCCCTTGACGCGATTCCTACGCCCGCGGGATCGGCCGGCTACCGACACAGCGAGAGGCCGGTGGCCCGCACTCCCCTGTCCGGGAAGGCGGGCCACCGGCCTCTGCTGTCGCTGCGGATCGGCGCCTCAGCGCACCTCGGTGATCTCGGGTCCGCGCTGGAGCTGACCCATGCCACCGGAGAAGCGCGAGCCCTCCTGGTCCTCCTGCTGCACACCGTCGGGCATCATCTGGGCGTCGTCGGGGAGCTTGAGGACGATCGGATCCCTGGGAGCCATCGGCCCCTCGCCCCGGACCACCACGGTGTCCCGGAAGATCTGCTCGAGCACGCCGGCCGCCTCCGGCTGCACCGCGCCCTGGCCGGAGATCACGCCGCGCAGGAACCAGCGCGGCCCGTCCACGCCGACGAAGCGCACCAGCTGCACACCATTGGTGCCGTCCGGGAGCTGCACGGGCACCTGGGCCCGCAACTCCCAGCCGAGCGGGCCCTCGACCTCGTCGATGATGCCGCCCTGCTGCGTGATGCCCGAGGCGATCTCCTCGCGTACCTCGCCCCAGATGCCTTCCTTCTTGGGCGCCGCGAAGGCCTGCAACTGGACGGCGCTGTCACGCAGCACGATGGTGGCCGCGACGATGGCGTCACCGGCGACCTCCACGCGCAGCTCCATGCCCTCGACCCCGGGCACGAAGAGGCCGCCGAGGTCCACCCGGCCCTCGCCTGCCGCACTCACCTCGGAGCTGTCCCAGGGACCGTCGGGCCGGGGGGCGGGCGGCAGGTTCGACCTGTGCGGCTCGCTCACGTCAGCCCGCTCGCTGTCGACTTCGTCGACGACCTGCTCGGCCTCGTCCGCCGCGTCCTCGGCGGAACCGCTCTTCTTGCGACGTCCGAACACGTCACTGTCCTTCCCGGTCGGATACGACCGAAGCGTATCGATTCCCACCCGTTGTGGCGCCCACAGCGGCATGGCCGCCGGTGGACCCGAAGCCCCCGCCGGCCCGCGCCGAGCCGGGAAGTTCCGCCACCTCGTGGAAGCGCACCTTCTCGACCTGCTGGACGACCAGCTGGGCAATCCGGTCGAAGCGCTCGAACCGCACGCTCTCGCGCGGGTCGAGATTGACCACGATCACCTTGATCTCCCCACGGTACCCGGCATCAATCGTCCCTGGGGCATTCACCAGGGCAACTCCGCAGCGGGCGGCCAGACCGGATCGCGGGTGCACGAAGGCCGCGTACCCGTCGGGGAGCGCCACAGACACCCCGGTGGGAAGCACCACGCGTTCGCCGGGGGCGATCTCGGCGGACTCGGTCGTCACCAGATCCACCCCCGCGTCGCCGGGGTGCCCGTACGCCGGGACCGGCACCTCGGGATCGAGCCGGCGGATCAGTACGTCGACGGGGTCACGGCTCATGGGTTCACCTCGAAGGCACGGGCACGCTTGGTCCGGTCGGGGTCGGCCATCGCCGCCCGGATCTCCTCCGGGCGTCCGTTCTCGGTGAAGTGATCGACCTTGACCTCGATGAAGAGGGCATCGGCACGGACCGCGACCGGCCCGTCCGGGCCGCCGATCCGCCCGGTCGCCCTCGAGTAAATTTTACGTCCGCGTACCGCGGTGACCTCGGCCTCCAGGTGGAGCAGTGTGCCCACCGGCACCGGCCGCACATAGTCGGTCTCCAGCCGCCCGGTCACCGCGATCACCCGCAGCAGCCAGTTCAGCGATCCGAGCGTCTCGTCCAGCGCGGACGCCAGCACTCCGCCGTGCGCCAGGCCCGGCGCGCCCTGGTGGGCGGATTTCACGGTGAACTCGGCGGTCACCCGCACGCCCTCGCCGGCCCTCGCCTGCAGGTGCAGTCCGTGCGGCTGACCCTCGCCGCAGCCGAAGCAGTGCGCGTAGTGCGCCCCGAGAAGCTCTCCGGGTGCCGGGGCCTCGGGATGGCGCACCGGCGCTATGGCGTCGGCCGGGGGCGTCAGCGCTGCAGATGTTCGTGTCACAGGCGCGAACATTACCCGCGCGAACACACAGCGGCCGCACCATGCCAAGCTTGACCGCATGCAGCCTTACGAAGAACGTCTCACCGCACCCCGTGCCTGGTGGCTGATCGCCCTCCTCGTCGGCATCGCGGGTGCGCTGATCCTGCTGCCGCTCGGTACCCTGCCGATGCTCGGCGGGCTGGTCGGAGGCGCGGCGGTGGCGGGCGTCGTGGTGAGTTCGTACGGCTCGGTGCGGATCCGGGTGGTAGCGGACTCGCTGGTCGCCGGAGACGCGAAGATCCCGTTGTCGGCGCTCGGTGAGGCCACGGTGCTGGATGCGGAGGAGACCATCGCCTGGCGCTCCTACAAGGCCGATCCGCGGGCCTTCATGCTGCTGCGCAGCTACGTGACGACGGCGCTGCGGGTGGAGATCACCGATCCGGCCGACCCGACTCCTTACGCGTATCTCTCGACCCGCGATCCGGAGGGACTCAAGGCCGCGCTCTCCTCGGTGCCGGCTGCCTGACCCGCGGCGCGGGCCCGCTGTGCCCGGGGCCGGACCCTGCCGCTAACGCTCCAGCTCTTTGGGCTGCTGCAGCGGCGGCAGTTCGGGAAGCGCGTGCCAGGGGATCTGGCGTTTGCGCATGTCCGTGCGGACCTTCTCGGCGAGTCGCCTGGTGTCGCGCCTGTTCATCGTGGCGCCGACGGCCGCGCCCACCATGAACGGCATCAGATGGGGCAGGTCGCGGATGCTGCGTTTCATGATCCGCTGGCGCATTTCGCGTTTCATCTGACCACCGAGCGCCGCGTTCACCGTGTGCGGCTTGGCGATGTCGAAACCGCGCTCCCCGGACCAGGCGTTCAGATACGCCGTGGAGCGGTCCTTGATGTTCCCCGGCGGGCGCATGCCGTAGACCTCGTGCAGCTCGGCCATGAGCTTGAGCTCGATGGCGGCCACACCGATGATCTCGGCGGCGATCTCCGCGGGCATCGCGGGCGGCACCGGCAGCATCGCGGCGGCGCCGATACCGGCGCCGACGGTGGACGTCGCGTTGGCCGCGCCGAAGACGAGTTTGTCGGCGATCTGCTCCGGGCCGAGACCCGGGAACTGTCTGCGCAGCGTCGCCAGATCGCGGACCGGGATTCTGGGCGCGGCGTCGATGACGCGGTCGGCGATGTACGCGAGTCCTGCCTTCGCGCCGGCGCTGCCCTTGTGTATTCCGCTGTGCATTCCGTGCTTCAGGGCGTCCAGGCGGCGGCCCCTGGTCAGGGGACCGGCCTGTACGCCCTGCTCTGCGGCCTCCGGTGCCGGGGCCTCCGGCGACAGGACTTCTCGT
The DNA here is from genome assembly GCF_040689485.1 of Streptomyces sp. NPDC051322. Classification (NCBI taxonomy): domain Bacteria; kingdom Bacillati; phylum Actinomycetota; class Actinomycetes; order Kitasatosporales; family Streptomycetaceae; genus Streptomyces; species Streptomyces sp. NPDC051322. The sequence continues at coordinate 395,220 of NZ_JBFBAK010000007.1, forward strand.
GCCGCCGCGTTGAAAGGTTCCGCCGCGTTGAGAGCCTCCGCTTCGTCGAGCGAGGCCGGAAGGCCTCGCTCGTCGTCACGTGCGCTTCCACTCGGCGTGCTCTCCCCGTGGACGTCGGCCCCCGGCGGCCGGAGGGCGCCGGGCTCCGAGGAAGGCGCCTCGGCGCCTTCTGCAGTGCCTGTGCCGCCCTGTGGGGCCTCCGGGGAACCCTGCCGCCGGAAGCGTCGCTTCCGGGGTGGTGTGGAGCCTGCCACGGTCGACCCGCTCAGTCGCAGTCGCGGCAGATGGGCTGACCGTTCTTCTCCCGCGCCAGCTGACTGCGGTGGTGCACGAGGAAGCAGCTCATGCAGGTGAACTCGTCGGCCTGCCGGGGCAGGACCCGGACCGAGAGTTCCTCGTTGGACAGGTCTGCGCCGGGCAGCTCCAGACCCTCGGCCTGCTCGAACTCGTCGACGTCCACAGCGGCTGTCGACTTGTCGTTCCGACGAGCCTTGAGCTCTTCCAGGCTGTCCTGGTCGCTGTCGTCATCGGTCTTGCGTGGAGTGTCGTAATCCGTAGCCATGTCGCGCTCTCCCCCTCTGGGTATTTGCGGTGTCTCCAGCGCACGTAACGCGTGAGAGGCCGGACTTTGTGCCCGACCTGAGGCGGAGATTTTGCCTCACATCAAGGTCTGTTACTCAATCGACACCCAACCGGATCCCCCGGGAGAGATCGATTTGGATGGCGAACGGGACCGTACACGGTCCGTAGGTAGCACCTCACAGGCGCCACCCCGTGTACTTCCCGTGATTCACCCCCTCGGAAACCCGGGTTTTTCCCGGATTTTCGGGGATTTGGGGATCACGGAGAGTAGGGGTCCGGAAACCTGGGCCTGTGACGGATCGCACATATGTTTCTCGGGAACGATCCTCGAAAATTCCGCGCAAAGCGAACATCCGAACGCTTCGAGCCGTTCCTCAGACCGGCAACGTGACACGCATCACGAGGCCGCCCCCCTCGCGGGGCTCCGCGATGATACGGCCCCCGTGGGCCCGCGCGACGGAGCGAGCGATGGAGAGCCCCAGCCCCACCCCCTTGTCACTGCCGGTCCGCTCGGTGCGCAGACGCCGGAACGGCTCGAAGAGGTTGTCGATCTCGTAGGCGGGGACCACCGGGCCGGTGTTGGAGACCGTCAGAAGGGCGTAGCCGGGCTGCAGCTCGGTGGTGACCTCCACCCACCCCTCCTCCCGGACGTTGTAACGCACGGCGTTCTGCACCAGGTTGAGGGCGATCCGCTCCAGCAGCACACCATTGCCCTGAACGACGGCGGGCGCCTGCTCCCCGCGGATCTGCACATCCTTCGCCTCGGCCTCCGCGAGCGTCTGGTCGATGGCGCGGGTCGCCACCTCGGCCAGGTCGACCGGTTTGCGTTCAACGATCTGGTTGTCGCTGCGGGCCAGCAGCAGCAGTCCCTCGACCAGCTGCTCGCTGCGCTCGTTGGTCGCCAGCAGCGTCTTGCCGAGCTCCTGCAGCTCGACGGGCGCCCCCGGGTCGGAGAGATGCACTTCGAGCAGCGTGCGGTTGATGGCGAGCGGCGTACGAAGCTCGTGCGAGGCGTTCGCGACGAAGCGCTGCTGCGCGGTGAAGGCCCGCTCCAGCCGGTCGAGCATTTCGTCGAAGGTGTCGGCGAGCTCCTTGAGCTCGTCGTCCGGTCCGTCCAGCTCGATCCGGCGGGTCAGGTCGGTGCCGGCCACCCGGCGGGCGGTACGGGTCATCCTGCCCAGGGGGGACAGCACCCGCCCCGCCATGCCGTAGCCGAACGCGAAAGCGATGATCGTCAGGCCCACCAGCGCGTAGAGCGAGCGGGTGAGCAGGTTGTCGAGTGCGTGCTGACGCTGGTCGCTCATGCATGCCTTCAGCACGCTGTTCAACTGGTCGCTGTTCTGCGTCTGGCCGAGATTCGGGCAGGTCGGGCTGGAAATGGACACGTTCTGCCCGGAGACCTGGAAGGCCGGGGTGCTGCTGCCGTTGTGCAGCGCCTGGGCGGCCAGCATGTAGATGATCGTGAGCAGCAGGATCCCGGCGATCAGGAACATCCCGCCGTACAGCAGTGTGAGACGGATACGGATCGTCGGACGCAGCCAGGGGAAGACCGTCTCGGTTTCTTTCGGGTCCCAGGTCGGCTTGGGTGGCGCGGTCGGTGGCGCCGGGCTGGAGGCCACCGGCGATCAGATCCGGTAGCCGGAGCCCGGCACGGTCACGATGACCGGGGGCTCGCCGAGCTTGCGGCGGAGAGTCATGACGGTGACCCGGACCACATTGGTGAACGGGTCGGTGTTCTCGTCCCAGGCCTTCTCGAGCAGCTGCTCCGCGGAGACCACCGCGCCCTCGCTGCGCATCAGCACTTCGAGGACCGCGAACTCCTTGGGTGCCAGCTGGATCTCCTTGCCGTCCCTGAAGACCTCGCGGCGATTCGGGTCGAGCTTGATGCCGGCCCGCTCCAGTACGGGGGGCAGGGCCACGGTCGTCCGCCGCCCGAGAGCCCGCACGCGGGCGGTCAGCTCGCTGAAGGCGAAGGGCTTGGGCAGATAGTCGTCCGCACCGAGCTCGAGGCCCTCCACGCGGTCGCTGACATCACCCGAAGCGGTGAGCATCAGGATGCGGGTCGGCATGCCGAGTTCCACGATCTTGCGGCAGACGTCGTCACCGTGGATGACCGGCAGGTCGCGGTCGAGGACCACGACGTCGTAGTCGTTGACCCCGATTCGTTCCAGGGCCGCGGCGCCGTCGTACACGACGTCGACGGCCATGGCCTCCCGGCGAAGTCCGGTGGCCACCGCATCGGCGAGCAGCTGCTCGTCCTCGACGACGAGTACGCGCACGTCGTTGTCCTTCCTCTGAGCCCGTGTTCAGGGCAGGTCTCGGCACAGGTGTGTGTGCGTCCATCCTGCCCCGTACGGCCATAAACCGGCTGTAAGGCGATACCGGGCTGCCGCGCCCGGGAGGGGTTCCTTTGATTTCTGGGTCTCTTGAGGTTTCTCTGAGCTCCAGCCAGGGGAGGACGACTGCACACCCGCCGATCACCCGCCGTATGTGGCGTGCCACAGGCCGCTCCGCCGCCAGGGCTGCGTGATCAATTTGATGACCCTCGGCACACCCCCGTGCCACCGACCCACGACGAGGGGGCGCACATGGACGCATTCACCGCAGGTCTGCTGCAGCGGATAAGGACAACGGAGACCGACCTGACGCGCGCTCGCGAGACCGGCGACGACTTCCTGGCGGAGGTCGAGCAGGGCGAGTTGGACGATCTGCACCGTCTCGCGGCGGAACACGGTGTGGAAGTCCGTACCGCGGGCGTCTGAACCGTACGGCGTGCGGGGCCCCGGCACCTTGGGATGGGTGCCGGGGCCTTCGCGTGCGGCCCCGGTCTGTCCGGGCGGGGCGCGCCACCGGGCTCAGTCGTGCCAGGCCCCGTACTGCTCGAGCAGCGTCTGCAGCGGTCCGAACACGCCGGGGGACGCCGCGACCGTCAGGTCGTCCGTGGGAGGCCCACCGGGCCGTCCGCCGGTCACCGCGCCTGCCTCCCGGGCGATCAGGTCTCCGGCCGCGCGGTCCCAGGGGTGCAGGCCCCGCTCGTAGTAACCGTCGAGCCGGCCGGCTGCCACGTCGCAGAGGTCGACCGCCGCCGAGCCGCCCCGGCGGATGTCCCGCAACTGCGGGATCAGCCGCTGGGCCACCGCCGCCTGGTGGGTACGCACCGTGGTGACGTAGTTGAAGCCCGTGGAGACCAGCGCCTGGTCCAGAGACGGCGAGGGCCTGCACCGCAGTCGCCGGTCACCCAGATACGCCCCCGCGCCGCGCACGGCGTGGAAGGTCTCGCCGCGCATCGGGGCCGCGACCACGCCCACCACCGTCTCACCGTTCTGCTCGGCCGCGATGGACACCGACCAAGTGGGCAGGCCGTACAGGTAGTTGACGGTGCCGTCGAGCGGATCGACGATCCAGCGGACGCCGCTGCTGCCGGTCGAACTCGCGCCCTCCTCGCCGAGGAAGCCGTCGTCCGGACGGAAGTCGCCCAGATAGCCGGTGATCAGCTTCTCGGCGGCGATGTCCATCTCAGTGACCACATCGATGGGGCTGGACTTGGTCGCGGCCACCGCCAGGTCCGCGGGCCGCCCGTCCCGCAGCAGCGCGCCGGCGCGCCGGGCGGCCTCCTGGGCCAGTTCGAGGAGTTCGGTGTGAAGCGGGTCGGTCACGGTTCTCCCTTACGCGTACGGGCTGTCGGCGCCCGCGGCCGCGGGCTTGGGGACACGGGCCGGGCAGCAGCCGACCGGGCACAGATCGTGCGAGGCGCCCAGCGCCCCGAGCGCGCAGCGCCGCACCGGTCGGCCGCGTTCGCTCGCCGCCCGCTCCAGCAGCAGATCGCGCACCGCGGCCGCGAAGCGCGGATCGGCGCCGACCGTCGCGGACCGTACGGCGGGCAGGCGCAGTTCGGCGGCCCTGGTGAGGGCCTCGGTGTCCAGGTCGTAGCGGACTTCCATGTGGTCGGAGACGAAGCCGATGGGCACCATCACGACCGCCGGCGCCCCGGCGTCGTGCAACGCCGTGATGTGGTCGCAGATATCGGGCTCCAGCCACGGAATGTGCGGGGAGCCGCTGCGCGACTGGTAGACCAGCTCCCAGGGATGGTCCATCCCGGTTTCCTGCCGGATCCGCTCGACGATCACCCGTGCCACGTCCAGGTGCTGGGCGACGTAGGCCCCGCCCTCGGGTCCGGAGCTGTCGGCGGCCGCCGTGGGGATGGAATGGGTGGTGAAGGCCAGGTGCGCCCCGGCGCGCACCGCCTCGTCCAGTTCGGCCAGCGATGCCAGAACGCCGTCGACCATCGGCTCGATGAACCCGGGGTGGTTGAAGTAGTGCCGCAGCTTGTCGACACGGGGCAGTTCGAGGCCCTCGGCCTGCAGGGTGGCGAGTGCTTCCGCGAGGTTCTCGCGGTACTGCCGGCAACCGGAGTAGGACGCGTACGCGCTGGTGGCGAGGACGGCGATGCGGCGGTGGCCGTCGGTGGTCATGCGGCGCAGCGTGTCGGTCAGGTAGGGCGCCCAGTTGCGGTTGCCCCAGTACACCGGGAGATCCAGATCGTGCGCCGCGAAGTCCTTGCCGAGGGCATCGAGGAGGGCGCGGTTCTGGGCGTTGATGGGGCTGACGCCGCCGAACAGGAAGTAGTGCTGTCCCACTTCCTTCAGCCGCTCCTTGGGGATGCCGCGGCCGCGGGTCACGTTCTCCAGGAACGGGACCACGTCGTCCGGGCCCTCCGGGCCGCCGAAGGAGAGCAGCAGGAGCGCGTCATAGGGTTCTGGATCAGGCTGTTCGGACATGTCACAGATCCTGCCACCCACGTCCGGCGGTCGGACGGACGCCCCGCTCCGGCTTGTGGCGGCGCTGAGTAGGATCCCCCTCCAACCGGCCGGGACGGGCCGGCCGGAGGGCATGGCACGAGGGGAGCGGCCGAATGACCGGGGCATCGAGGACGTCGGGCAGCTGGCGCAACTGGGCGGGGAACGTCACCGCCCGCCCGGTGCGGGAAGTCACCCCCGCATCCGTGGACGAGCTCGCCGCCGCGGTCAAACGGGCCGCCGACGACGGCCTCAGGGTGAAGGCCGTGGGGACCGGGCATTCCTTCACGACGACGGCCGCGACCGACGGCGTACTGATACGTCCGGGTCTGCTGACCGGTATCCGGCAGATCGACCGTACGGCCGGCACGGTCACCGTCGAGTCGGGCACCCCGCTGAAGCGGCTGAACCTCGCCCTGGCCCGCGAGGGGCTCTCCCTCACCAACATGGGCGACATCATGGATCAGACGGTGGCGGGCGCCACCAGCACCGGCACCCATGGCACCGGCCGCGAGTCTGCCTCCATCGCCGCGCAGATCCGCGCGCTGGAGCTGGTGACGGCCGACGGCACGGTACTGACCTGTTCGGAGACGGAGAACCCAGACGTCTTCGCCGCCGCCCGGATCGGTCTCGGAGCCCTGGGAGTGATCACCGCGATCACCTTCGCCGTCGAGCCGGTCTTCCTGCTGACCGCTCGGGAGGAGCCGATGCGCTTCGACCGGGTGACCGCCGAGTTCGATCAGCTCGTCGCGGAGAACGAGCACTTCGAGTTCTACTGGTTCCCGCACACCGGCAACTGCAACACCAAGCGGAACAACCGCAGCGCGGGCCCCGCCGCCCCGCCGGGAAAGCTGGCCGGCTGGATCGACGACGAGTTCCTCTCCAACGGCGTCTTCCAGCTCGCCTGCACCCTGGGCAGAGCCGTCCCGGCGACGATCCCGGCCATCGCCCGGGTTTCCAGCCGCGCGCTCTCCGCCCGCATGTACACGGACATCCCGTACAAAGTCTTCACAAGCCCGCGCCGGGTGCGCTTCGTGGAAATGGAGTACGCCCTGCCGCGCGAGGCCGCGGTGGGGGCGCTGCGCGAGGTCAAGGCGATGCTGGAGCGCTCGCCGTTGCGGGTCGGCTTCCCGGTCGAGGTGCGTACGGCGCCCGCCGACGACATAGCGCTCTCCACTGCCTCGGGCCGGGAGAGCGCGTACATCGCTGTGCACCTCTACCGGGGCACCCCGCACCAGGCGTACTTCACCGCCGTGGAGCGGATCATGATCGCGCACGGCGGCCGGCCGCACTGGGGCAAGCTGCACACGCGCGACGCCGGGTACCTGGCCGAGGTGTATCCGCGGTTCGGTGAGTTCTCCGCGCTGCGCGACCGGCTGGATCCGGAGCGGCTTTTCACCAACGACTACCTCCGCCGCGTCCTGGGCGCCTGACCACAGCCGCGGCCGGCCCGGCGCGACTGTGGTCGGCATGCCGGAGCTAGCCGGCGGGGGTGACGGGCGTGTTGCCATCGGTCCCGTTGCCGCTCGTCCCGCCGTCGGACGGGTCCGACGGGGTCGGCGTCGCTGCCCCCTGATCCGGGGTCGTCGCGTCGGGTGTCGGCGACGGGTTCGCCGACGGGCCGGTGCCGCTGCCGGAACCGGGGGTCGACTGCCCGGTGCCGTCCGTGCCGCTGCCCGGTGAAGGGTCGGGGCTCCGTTCCTGCCCGCCGTCCCGGTTCGGATGCCGGTGCTGCCGCTGGTCCGTGGTGTCCGAGGGCCCGGACGAGGGCGCCGACCCCTTCGAGCCCCCGTGCACGACCGAGCTCACCGTCGTACCGCTGCCGCCGTTGAGCTCGTGCCCGGAGAGCAGTTCGTATCCGGTGACCCCGCTCATCGCCACCAGGAACACGACGACGGCCGCGAGCGACGAGCGCTTCCATCCGCGGACCCGGGTGCCGTGAGTGGTGGCCTCGCCGAACTCGCCGCTCGGCCACCGGACCTCATCGGCGGCTCCCGGACGCGCGAACTCCGGCCGCGTCGCCGGCACCTTCAGGGCCTTCGGCCGCACCTGGACGGTGACCACCCGGATCTGCTCCCCGGTGCGCCGGAAGAGATGCGAGAAGATCGTGCCGCCACACGTGGCGATCACGCTCATCACGCCCGCGCCGACGATCGTGCCGTACATCCCGAGTTTGGATGCCAGTACCGCTGCCGCGACTGCGGCAAAGGCGCTGCCCGCCACCTGTGGCAGGCTCAGATCGAACCGCTTCCTCCTCGTCTCGCCGGTCCCGTCAGCGTCCGCCTGTTGCGCCATCCCCAACCTCTGTTTGTCCGCCTTCTTGCACCCCGCACCAGAAAGGGACAGATGAGCGAAGTGGATAGTTCCATTTCGGGCGATTGTGTGAAGGACGCCACCGAAGGCATCCCCCGTCCGCACTTACCGGACGGAAGGACCGCTCCCTGCCGGAGCTTCGGCGGCGAGCCGTCCACCCGCTTGGCCCGAATGGAGTACTGTGACGAGCCCTGGGCCCGGCCTCCCTCAGGGGTGTCCGGATCAACGGGAGGGGGCCGAAGGCGGCACTCGAACCGGCGGCGCCGTGGCACCGCACGGGCGCCTGCTGCGCAGAGTGACGAATCGTCGCTCTGCGTCGCAAACAGGTAACCGTGCCATAACGGCGATCCAGGTCCGGGGCCCGACACGCCGGGCAACTCGGCAAGGTTGTGGCGTGCCGCACCCGGGCAGGCCACACTCGACTAGCGGAAGCGACGCACGTGACGTCGGCAGGCACCACCCGGGAGGTTCCCATGCCCGAACTGCGTGTCGTGGCCGTCTCGAATGACGGCACACGACTGGTGCTCAAAGCTGCGGACAGTACGGAGTACACGCTTCCGATCGACGAACGGCTGCGTGCGGCGGTCCGTAATGACCGGGCCCGCCTCGGCCAGATCGAGATCGAGGTGGAGAGCCATCTCCGTCCTCGCGACATCCAGGCGCGCATACGAGCCGGAGCCTCCGCCGAGGAGGTCGCCCAGATGGCCGGCATCCCGGTCGACCGTGTCCGCCGTTTCGAGGGCCCGGTGCTCGCGGAGCGCGCGTTCATGGCCGAGCGGGCCCGCAAGACCCCGGTGCGGCGGGCCGGCGAGAACACCGGAACGGGACCTCAGCTGGGCGAGGCGGTGCAGGAGCGGCTGCTGCTGCGTGGCGCCGAGCGCGAGACCGTGCTGTGGGATTCCTGGCGCCGCGACGACGGCACCTGGGAAGTGCTGCTCGTCTACCGGGTCGCCACCGAGACGCACTCGGCGAGCTGGAGCTACGATCCGCCGCGCCGGCTGGTGCAGGCCATGGACGACGAGGCGCGGTCGCTGATCGGCGAGTCCGACGATTCGCTGGTGGCGCCGGAGCCGAGCTTCCCGTTCGTGCCGAGGATCGCCAGGCTGCCGCGCGACCGGCCGCTCGACCGTGCTCTGGACCGGCAGATGGAGCGCCCTTCGGCGCCCGCGCCGCCCACACCGGACGAAGCCGGCGAGCGGGACTCGCTGACCAGCCTGCTGGAGGCAGTACCGAGCTTCCGGGGCGACATGGTCGTACCCGAGCGGCCGGTGCCGGCGGAACTTCCGCCGACCGAGCCCGCTCAGGAGCCGGAGGCGGAGGAGCCGCCCGCGGCATCGGCGAGCGCCGGCTCGGCGTACGCGGACGTGCTGATGCCGCGTGCGGTGGCCGGCCATCGCGACCGGCTCACCGGGACCACCGACCGGCAGGCCGAGGCCGACGGGGTGCGGCCGGGACGGCGGGCGGCGGTGCCCAGCTGGGACGAGATCGTCTTCGGCACCCGGCGCAAGAAGCAGGACTGACCGGGTGTCGCCGGGGGTCCGCACGCGGCTGCGTCCGGACCCCCGTGTTCTCCCGCCGGACTTACCGGGGTTCCGGCCCGGTGGCCACCGGACGGGATGCGTCCGCCGACCACTCCGACCAGGAACCCGCGTACAGCGCGGCCGGAATTCCGGCGATCTCCAGGGCGAGTACCTCGTGAGCGCCGGAGACCCCGGATCCGCAGTAGACCCCGACATCGCCGCTGTCCACCGACGCCCCCAGCCCGGCGAAGCGCGCCGTCAGCTCCTCGGGCGGCAGGAAGCGGCCGTCCGGGCCGGTGTTCGCCGTCGTGGGCGCCGAGACCGCACCCGGGATGTGACCGCCCACCCGGTCGATCGGCTCCACGTCGCCCCGGTAACGCTCGGCGGCCCGCGCATCGAACAGCACCCCCTTCCCGGCCAGCTCGGCGGCGGCGTCCGCGTCGAGCAGCGGCACCGACCCCGGCACCGGCACGAAGTCACCCGTCTGCGGATCCGGTGTGCTCGCCGAGAGCGGACCGGTCCAGGCCGCGAGACCGCCGTCCAGTACCCGGACCTGCGGATGCCCCGTCCAGCGCAGCAGCCACCAGGCACGCGCCGCGGCCCAGCTCTGTCCGCCGTCGTACACCACTACCGGGATGTCCCGGGAGACGCCCGCGCGGCGCATCACGGCGCCGAAGTCCGCCGGATCGGGCAGCGGATGACGGCCACCGGAACCGGGCGGACCCGCCAGCTCCGCATCCAGGTCGACGAAGACCGCGCCCGGAATGTGGGCGCTGTCGTATTCGGCACGCAGCGGCGGACCGTGGAGCTGCCAGCGCACGTCCAGGAGCACCGGTGGCCTCGGCCCGGACATCTCGTTCGCCAGTTCGGTCGCGCTGATGATGGGTCTCATGCACGTCATCCTCGCTCAGAGACCGGCCGCTGCGTAACGCCCGTCCCAAATACGGCGCGGCCGGACCACCCCGCACGATGCGTGGTGCAAGCATCTGGGCGGGACCGGCAGACCGGCCCCCGCACGGCCACCACCGATGGTCCGAGGAGAGAGTGAAGATGACCGAGGCAGCCACTCGGCACAAGCCCGGAACCCCTTGCTGGGTCAGTCTGATGGTGCACGGGCTTCCCGCCACCCAGGACTTCTACGGAGCCTTGTTCAACTGGGACTTCCATCCGGGCCCGCGGCAACTCGGCCCCTACGTGAGGGCGATGCTCGACGGCAAGGAGGTGGCCGGCCTCGGGCAGCTGCCGCCGGACCATCATCTGCCCGTTGCCTGGACGACCTATCTGGCAACCGACGACGCCGACGCGACAGCCGAGACCATCAGGCACTGCGGGGGGACCGTGGGCGTGGGGCCGCTCGACGCGGCTGAGGCGGGCCGGCTCGCCATCGGCTCCGACCCCGGGGGCGCGGTCTTCGGGGTCTGGCAGGCGGCAGCCCATCTCGGCATCGCCACGGCGGGCGCCCCGGGTACCCCGGTGTGGAACGAGCTGGTGACCCGGGAGACCACCGCGGTCGGCAAGTTCTACCAGGCGGTCTTCGGCTACGAGAGCACGCCGGCCGCCTCCTCCGACGCCGACCGTTCGACGCTCTGCCTGGACGGCCGGGCGGTGGCCTCGCTGCACGGGGTGGGAGCCGCGCTGCCGCGTGACCGGGGCGCGCACTGGATGACCTACTTCGAGGTGGCGGACACCGATGAGGCCGCGCGCCGGGTGGCCGAGCTGGGCGGGCAGGTGCTCGAGCAGCCGCGCGAGGCACGGACCGGGCGGCTTGCCACGGTCGCTGATCCGGAGGGAGCGGTCTTCACGATCGTCCGGTCGGCGCGCTGACCGTCCCGGCCGGGACGGTACCCGCAGGTCGGACCCGACGGACCGGCCAGTAGAGTTCCGCTCCGTCCCCTCCGACCTCCGAGGTACCCGAGTGAACTCCGCGCGCCCCGCCCCAGCAGTGACCGTCGTCGGGATCGGCGCCGACGGCTGGAGCGGTCTCCCGGAAGCGGCCCGGACCGCGCTGCGCACGGCGGACGTACTGATCGGCGGCTCCCGGCAACTCGCGCTGCTCCCCGCGGTGTGCGCAGGCACCCGTACGGCCTGGCCCAGCCCGCTGCGGCCCGCGGTGCCCGACCTGCTGGCGGCGCACCGCGGCCGCCGGGTCTGCGTACTCGCCAGCGGCGACCCGATGTTCTACGGCATCGGGCGGGCGCTCTGCGAAGAGCTGCCCGCCGGAGCGTTGCGGGTGCTGCCGCACCCTTCATCGGTCTCCTACGCCTGTGGCCGCCTCGGCTGGCCCGTGGAGGACACCGAGGTGGTCACCCTCGTCGGCCGCCCCACCGCCGGCCTCGCCGCCGCGCTGCACCACGGCCGCCGGCTGCTGGTGCTCAGCGCGGGTCCGACGACGCCCGCGGAGGTGGCGGAGCTGCTGCGGGACCGGGGATTCGGGCCGAGCCGGATGTCCGTACTCGAACAGCTCGGGTCCCCTGCGGAGCGGCATACCGACGGCATCGCGGACCACTGGGCGCAGCCGCCGGGTGATCCGCTGAACGTGGTCGCGGTCGAGTGCCGCCGCGCCGACGGCGCGCTGCGGCTCGGCGGCTCGCCCGGCCTCCCCGACGAGGCGTACGCCCACGACGGCCAGCTCACCAAACGTCACGTCAGGGCGGCCACCCTCGCCGTACTCGCGCCCGCCCCGGGTGAGTTGCTCTGGGACGTCGGCGGCGGCTCCGGCTCCATCGCCGTCGAGTGGATGCGTTCACACCGCTCCTGCCGGGCCGTCACGGTGGAGCGTGACGCCGTACGCGCCGAGCGCATCGCCAGGAACGCGCAGACCCTCGGTGTCCCCGCGCTGCGTGTGGTGACCGGCAGTGCGCCGGGGGCTCTCGCCGGACTCCCCACGCCCGACGCGGTGTTCATCGGCGGTGGCCTGACCGCCCCCGGCCTGCTGGACGCCTGTTGGGACGCGCTGCCGGTGGGCGGGCGGCTGGTCGCCAACACCGTGACGCTCGAGTCCGAGGCACTGCTCGCCGACCGGTACCGCAGCCATGGCGGCGAACTGGTGCGGATCGGCGTCTCGCACGCGGTCCCGGTGGGCGGCTTCACCGGCTGGCGGCAGGCGATGCCGGTCACCCAGTGGTCGGTCACCAAGACGGTCCCGCACGCAGGAACTCACGCAGGAGAAGAACGATGACGGTGTACTTCATCGGTGCCGGCCCCGGTGCCGCGGACCTGATCACGGTGCGCGGCGCCCGTCTGCTGGCCGCCTGCCGGGTCTGTCTGTATGCGGGCAGCCTGGTACCACGGGAACTGCTGGCCGAATGCCCGCCGGACGCCCGCCTGGTGGACACCGCCCAGCTCAACCTGGACCAGATCACCGCGGAGTCGGTACGCGCCCACCGGGAGGGGCACGACGTGGCCAGGCTGCACTCCGGTGACCCTTCGGTCTTCAGCGCGGTCGCCGAGCAGATGCGCAGACTGGACGCGGCGGGCGTGCCCTACGAGGTCGTACCGGGTGTTCCGGCCTTCGCGGCGGCCGCGGCCGCCCTGAAGCGGGAGCTGACCGTGCCCACGGTGGGCCAGACGGTCATCCTGACCCGGATCGCGCACCGTGCGACGCCGATGCCCGAGGGCGAGGATCTTGCCACGCTGGGCCGCAGCGGGGCGCTGCTGGTACTGCATCTCGCGGCCCGGTATGCGGACCGGGTGGTGGCGGAACTGCTGCCGCACTACGGCGCCGACTGCCCCGCCGCGGTCGTCGCCATGGCATCACGGCCGGACGAACTGGTGCTGCGGGGCACGCTCGCCGACATCGCGGAACAGGTGAAGGCGGCCGGCGTGGTCCGCACCGCCGTCATCATGGTGGGGCGCACGCTGGCCGCCGAGCAGTTCCGGGACAGCCATCTGTATTCGGCGGACCGGGACCGCCACGTCTGCTGACCGGCGGCCCGGGCCGCGCCCGCGGCGAACCCCGGTGCTCCGGTCGTCACCGGTGCTCAGGCCGTCACCGGAGCTCCGATCGCCCCACCACGTTGCCCGCGCGGTCGATGCAGAGGACGTCCACCGCGACCGGTGCTCCGCGCAGTACCGACAGCGCCTCGTCGCGGGCCTTCGCGGCGACGAGGTCCCCGAGCGGCACCCCCGCCGCCGTGCACAACTGCAGGGCCGCGAGGCCGGTATTGGCTCCGGCGATCTCCGCGCTCAGGGCTTCGTCCGCCCCGCCGCGGCGGGCCAGGGCTGCGAGGAACACCTTGTCGACCTGGGAACGGCCCGAGTGCAGATCGAGATGACCGGCAGCGAGTTTGGACAGCTTGGCGAAGCCGCCGCAGAGGGTGAGACGGTCGACGGGGTGACGGCGCACGTACTTCAGGACAGCTCCCGCGAAGTCCCCCATGTCCAGCAGCGCGTCGAGCGGCAGTCCGTACTCGGCGACGACCGTCCTCTCCGAGGTCGATCCGGTGCAGCCGGCGACATGGGTGTGCCCCGCGGCGCGGGCCACGTCCACTCCGCGGCGGATCGAGTCGATCCAGGCCGAGCAGGAGTACGGGACGACCACTCCGGTGGTACCGAGCACCGAGAGGCCGCCGAGGATGCCCAGCCGGGGATTCCAGGTGGAACGGGCGATCTCCTCGCCGTCGTCGATGGAGACGGTGATCTCGACATCGCCGCTGCCGCCGTGGCGGGCCGCCACCTCGGCGACATGCTCCCGCATCAGCCTGCGCGGCACCGGATTGATGGCCGGTTCGCCGACGTCGAGCGGCAGGCCCGGCTTGGTGACAGTGCCCACGCCCGGCCCGGCCCGGAAGAGCACCCCGGATCCGGGCGGCAGCTCCCGTACGGTGGCCCGGACCAGCGCGCCGTGCGTGACGTCCGGGTCGTCGCCCGCGTCCTTGACGACGCCGGCCATGGCCCGGCCCACGGTCAACTCCTCGGCGGCCAGCGCGAAGGCGGGTGTCCGGCCGCCGGGCAGCGAGATCGTCACCGGGTCCGGAAAGTCCCCGGTCAGCAGGGCGGTGTATGCGGCGGTCGTCGCGGCGGTGGCACAGGCGCCTGTCGTCCAGCCCGGGCGCAGGCCGGTGTGCTCGAGCTGGGCGCTGCGCCCTCCGGACGCCGCCTTTCCGGGCACCACGTCTGCGGGCAACACGTCTGCGGGCACCTTTCCCTCAGGCACCTCTTCCTCAGGCACCTCTTCCTCAGGCACCCGGCACCTCACTCATGGATGGACCGTCCTCGATGCATGTACTGATCCTCGGTGGCACGACGGAGGCCCGGCGCCTCGCGGAGACCCTGCACGGCGGTCCGGTACGGGTGACCAGTTCACTGGCCGGCCGGGTCGCCGCCCCCCGGCTGCCGCCGGGTGGCGTCCGGGTCGGTGGCTTCGGCGGCGCCGACGGCCTGGCCCGCTGGCTCCGGGAGCACCGGGTGGACGCGCTCATCGACGCCACACATCCTTTCGCCGGGACGATCAGTTTCAACGCGGCAGGGGCCGCTGCCGCCACCCATGTTCCTCTGCTGGCTCTGCGTCGCCCCTCCTGGGCCGCGGTCGACGGCGACGACTGGCATCCGGTCGGCTCGCTCGCCGAAGCCGCGGACGCGCTGCCCGCGCTGGGCAGCAGGGTGTTCCTCACCACCGGACGGATGGGCCTCGCCGCCTTCGCCCACCTCGACGGCCTGTGGTTTCTCGTACGGTCGGTGGACGCCACGGAGCCGCCGCAGCCGCGCGAGACGCGGGTGCTGCTCGACCGCGGCCCGTTCACCCTGGACGGGGAGCGCGAGCTGCTGCGGCGCCACCGCATCGACGTACTGGTGACCAAGGACAGCGGCGGCGCGGCCACCGCCCCCAAACTCGTGGCGGCGCGCGAGGCCGGCATCCCGGTGCTGGTGGTACGCCGCCCGCCGGTGCCGGCCGGAGTGCCGGTGGCGGCCGGCCCCGAGGAGGCGGCCGCCTGGGTGCGTCACTTCTCCGGGTAGCGGCGCGGTGTCCAGACGATCTGCTCGCCGTCCCCGCGCCGCACGGTCCGTGTCTGCGAAGACCCGACGATGAGCAGGGTCCGCATGTCGACCTCCGCCGGATCGAGGTCGGCCAGCCGGACGATGCGTACGGATTCCTCCGGGCCGCCGATGTCGCGGCCCAGCACCACCGGGGTCTCCGGGGCCCGCAGTTCGAGCAGCAGATCGCGGGCCAGGCCCACCTGCCAGGTGCGGGTGCGGGAGCCGGGGTTGTAGAGGGCGAGCACCAGGTCGGCCGATGCGGCGGCGCGCAGCCGTTCGGCGATGACCTCCCACGGCTTCAGGCGGTCGGAGAGCGAGAGGGTGGCGTAGTCGTGGCCGAGGGGCGCGCCGGCCTTCGCCGCGGCGGCGTTGGCAGCGGTCACGCCGGGCAGCACCCGTACCGGAACGTCCCGGTACGGGTCCTCCGAGGCCACCTCCAGGACAGCGGTGGCCATGGCGAACACCCCGGGGTCGCCGCCGGACACCACCGCCACCCGCCGCCCGCGCCGGGCCAGATCCAGTGCCAGCTCGGCGCGTTCCGACTCCACCTTGTTGTCGGATCCGTGCCGCAGCTGGCCGGGGCGGAGCGGCACCCGGTCGAGGTAAGTGGTGTAGCCGACCAGATCGTCCGCGTCGGCCAGCGCGCCGCGGGTCTCGGGCGTCAGCCACAGCGGGCCGGCAGGTCCGGTGCCCACCACGACGACCTCGCCGATGTCCCGCGGTTCGGGCACCGCGTCGATCCGGCTCGGCAGCACCGCTACCGAGAAGTACGGCACCGAGTCCGCCGCCACGTCGGCCAGCCGGCCGCTGCGCTCCCCCGTCATGGTGGCCCGTTCCACATACCGGGCTTCGTCGAGCCGGCCGGCGCGTTCCAGCGCCCGCCGCACGGACGGGAAGGTGCGGCCCAGCTTCATGATCACGGCCGAGTCGGTAGCGGCGAGCCGGGCCGTCAGCTCCTCCTCGGGCAGCGTGCCCGGAAGGATGGTCAGCACCTCTTCGGCCTCCACCAACGGCTCACCGAGCCGGGCTGCCGCCGCGCTCACCGAGGTGACGCCGGGCACCACCTCGGTCGGGAAACGGTGCGCGAGCCGCTTGTGCATGTGCTGGTACGAGCCGTAGAAGAGCGGATCGCCCTCGGCCAGCACGGCCACCGTGCGGCCGGCCGACAGATGGGCGGCGAGCCGGGCGGCGGCCTGCTCGTAGAACTCGTCGAGCGCCCCGCGATAGCCGCCGGGGTGGTCGGTGGTCTCCGTGGTGACCGGGTAGACCAGCGCCTCCTCGATGTGGTCGGGGCGTAGATGCTCGGCGGCGATGGAGCGGGCGATCGACCGCCCGTGCCGGGCGCTGTGATAGGCGATCACGTCGGCCGATGCGATGACCTGCACCGCCCGCAGCGTCATGAGTGCGGGGTCCCCCGGGCCGAGCCCGACGCCGTACAGACGCCCTGGCTGTGGGTGCGTCGTGCTCACTCTTCTTCACTCGCAATCGCGTTGATCGCCGCGGCGGCGATGGCGCTGCCGCCGCGCCGTCCGCGGACCACCAGATGGTCCAGGCCCGACGGGTGGGCGGCCAGCGCGTCCTTCGACTCGGCCGCGCCGATGAATCCCACCGGGACGCCGATGACCGCGGCCGGACGAGGAGCCCCCTCCTCGATCATCTCCAGCAGCCGGAACAGCGCGGTGGGTGCGTTTCCCACGGCCACCACGGCGCCCTCCAGCCGGTCCCGCCACAGCTCCAGCGCTGCGGCGCTGCGCGTGGTCCCCAGCCGGGCGGCGAGGTCCGCGACGGACGGGTCGGAGAGGGTGCACAGCACGTCGTTGTCGGCCGGGAGGCGCTTGCGGGTGACGCCGCTGGCGACCATGGCGACATCGCACAGGATCGGGGCCCCGGCCCGCAGCGCGGCCCGGGCGCGGGCCACCACTTGGGGGGTGTACGAGACGTCCGACACCAGGTCGACCATGCCGCAGGCGTGGATCATCCGCACGGTGACCTGGGCGACGTCGGCGGGCAGGCCGGTGAGGTCCGCCTCGGCGCGGATGGTGGCAAAGGACCGGCGGTAGATGGCCGCGCCGTCCTTCTCGTACTCGAACACGATGCTCTCGCTCATCTCTGTGCTGGGGGCGCGATCTCTGCTGGGGGCGCGATCTCTGCTGAGGGTGCTGAAGGGGCACGGGCCGCCGCGACCGCGTCGGCGATCGCTGCGGTGGGTACACGCCGCCGACCGGTCGCGCCGGGGCCGGAGACGTCGTAACCGTCGGATGCGGCGACCACATCCACCCAGGCGGTCCCCGGGGGGTGTCCGCACCGGCGCGCGCAGCCCGACCAGTACACGGGCAGCCCGCCGTGACCCGCGGCGGCGGTAGCGGCCGCCTCGGCCCGTACGTCGGTCAGTGACTTGGCGCAGCCCGGCAATCCCGTACAGGCACCGACCCCCCACCAGGGGGATGCGGTGTCGGTGACCAGTCCTCCCTCGGCGAGTTCGGACAGCACCCCCGGTGCCCCGGCGGTCGGCAGACCGGGCAGGACCACGCCCCGCCAGGGTGTCACGCGGAGTTCGTCCGCGCCGTGCTGGGTGGCCACCGCGGCCAGCAGCCGCCACTGAGCGGACGTGAGGCGCCCCAGCGGCGCCGCCACCGACAGCGCGCTGCGATCGTCAGTACCCCCCACGATGCCCGGCTGCGGCGTCGAAACAGGGCCTGCGGGCGCTGCACCGTGCTGCTCCACGATGATGCCGGCCGCAGCGAGTCGGCGGGCGAAGCGCGGTGCGGAGAGCGCGAAGAGGTGATCGGGGTCGACGAGTTCGCGTACCCGCCACGCGCGGGTAGCGCCGTTTCCCGAGACGGCGAGAAAGGCTTCCGCGGCGAGCAGCGCGGCCCGCGCGGCGTCCTTCGCCGGGACGCGGAGCGCGTCCGGGCCGTCCCCGATGCGGATCAGCGCCTGGCCGTCCGGCCGGGCCCACACCACCACATCGGCGCCGAGCGCGGCCACGTCCTGGTGCCCGTCGTCGAAGGCGAAGAGGAAACGCCCGGAAAGCTCGGTGGCCGTCTCGCTCTCGCAGAGAAACCGGTCGAGTGACATTGCCCACGGCAGTACGTCCGTTCGGCCCGTTCCGTCCGCCCGGTGCGCCGCGTCGAGTCCGGAGAGCGGCGAAGCGACGATGTTGCGGACGCGTTCGTGCCGGGGCGCCGGCAGCAGGCCCACGCCGTCCAGCAGGGCAGCCAGTTCGCCGCCGCAGCCGTCGCCGAGTCCGCGCAGCTGGATGTTCCCCCGGGAGGTGACGTCCAGGCGGCCGTCGCCCAGCCTTTCGGCGGCGTCCGCCAAGGCCCGGGCCTGCCGTCCGGTCAGTATCCCGGCCGGAATCCGGACGCGGGCCAGCGCGCCGTCGTCGGCCGAGTGCAGCCGCAGCGCGCCGGGGCAGGCGTCGCCGCGGTCCCGCATCGAGGAGTCGTCGCTGGTCGTCGCGGACGAGCTGGCCGGTGGCATGGCGGCGAGCATACCGACCATCACACCGGGCGACTGCCCCGCGCCGGAGCACCGGCCGCTAGTATCGGCCCGACGGGTCACTCGGCCCGTCAACGCCGAAGACGGCGTCAGAAGCTGTTGTCCGACCCCCGCTGGAGCCCAGCGGGGGTCGCACGCCCGTGCGGTAGATGGTGCCCGCGCACGCGTTGGGGATCGTCGCCTCGGCGGCCGGTACGCCCGGCTCCGC